>JBDKGS010000025.1:0-23651 GCA_039798065.1 Fibrobacterota bacterium
TTCCCTTCTTCGAGGACCGCGGGTACCGCGTGATTGCTCCGGCATGGCCGTTGCACGACAAGCCGGTCGCCGACATGGTGCGCGCCCATCCGGACTCCGCGTTGGGCAGGCTCGAGTATGGCGATATCGTGGCGTCCTACAATCGCGTGCTGGACACCCTTGGTGAACCACCTATCGTCATCGGTCATTCCATGGGAGGGCTTGTCGCCCAGACCTTGCTGGCACAGGGGCGTGTCGCCGCGGCGGTGGCGCTGGAACCCGCACCTCCGGTGGGGGTGAAGTCCTTGGCCTGGTCCCATGTCCGCTCCAATTTCCCGCTGGTGAATCCGTTCGTGTCGGGGAAGACTCCCCTCAGGATGGACTTGGACAAGTTCAGCTACGTCTTCGTGAACGGGATGACGGATTCTGCCCGAGCCGCGGCCTGGTCGTCCTTCGCGGTTCCGGAATCCCGTCTGGTCGCGCGGACATCAGGTGACAAAAAATGGCGCATCGATTTCGCCAAGCCCCACGCACCCCTTTTGTTCGTGTCGGGCGGCGAGGACAATTGCATCCCCGCGTCGCTGGTCCGAAAAGCCCGTGACCGGTATGTGGCGGCAGGTTCGGGGGCCGATCTGCGCGAGTTCGCCGACCGCAACCATTTTGTCACGGGGAAGCCGGGCTGGGAGAAGGTCGCTGCGAGCGTGGCGGGATGGATCGATTCCGTGTTGGCGGAGAAGTCCACGCGCTGACGCGTCCGCGGGATTCGCCGGGAGCGAATTGACGGAATATGTCAACTTGCCTCAAAGGGAGAATTTCGGATCCGGCGATTTTCCATTGGCGCGATTTGGATGGACATCGCGATTTTTGCCAGAATCTGTCGCTTCGCGCCATTGCGGTCTTGATGGATGTCGGGCTGCGTGCGAGATTTCAGAACAAGCAATTCATCCCGGTTGGAATCGAGCCCAGCGCCATCGACGGTCGTTCCCGATCCGTCTCCGTTGGAGGGCGTTCCCGCAGCCGGTCGCCCGTATCGGCGACGGGGCCGTGATCCGTTGCGCTCGAATCCCACAAACTCCCTGCAAAGGAACTTCAATGATGCGATGGAAATCACTCCGGTCGGCGATCGGACTCGCCGCGCTGAGCATCGGTCTGCTCGGTGCCGCCTCGGGAGCGGAAGGGCCCGACAAGGAAGCTGCTCGAATGGGAGGCGAAGATCCCCGGGCGCGCGAGGAGGCCGACAACGCCATGCGCTCGGGCTCCAAGGACAAAAAATGGACAAGCAGGGATGCGCTCAAGGCGCGCGATGAGGCTCGCAAGATGCGTGTGAGTCGTCACCTGTTCCAACCTGGCGCCTGGAAGTCCAAGCTGACGCTTGTTGGAGCCTCCATGGATGTCGCCACAGCTCAGGCCGCGACGGTGGTCGGGAGCGGGTCGAACGGTGTCAGCTTGGCGGCGGTGACCCCTACCGGGGCCAATGTCTGGCAGAACATCGGACCCATGCATATCGGTGGGCGCACCAGGACTCTCCTGATTTCTCCAACCAACCCCAACATCATGCTCCTTGGCAGCGTGAGTGGCGGCATCTGGCGGACCACCGATCGTGGCGTGAACTGGGCTCCCGTCAACGATTTTCTTCCCAACATGGCTGTCTCGCATTTGGCGCAGGACCCGTTCGATGCGAACGTGATTCTGGCTGGTACAGGAGAGAGTTATACGCATACCGGGCGCGAGGGTGCTGGGATTTTGAAGTCAACCGATGGCGGTTTGAATTGGAACTTTCTTGCGTCGACAATTCCTGGCTCGTCGACTCCGATGAAATATGTCCAACATCTCGCCTTCAGCCCTGTCACGCGCGGTCTGTTGTTCGCGTCCACCGATGTCGGGCTGTACCGTTCCGTGAATGGTGGCGCTAGCTGGACACTGGTCGCTCCCGACAAAATTTACGGGGTCCACTTCCAGCCGGGAAACCCCAAGCGTATGTTGGCTTCGGCGGTGGGATACATCCGCCAGAGCGACGATTCCGGCAAAACATGGCCACCCGTTCTTCCGCAACCCATTCCGGACGGCGAACGGATCGAGTTGGCGTTTTCCAATTCGAATCCGCAGATCGTCTACGCTTCCGTTCAGAAAGACGCGATGCTTTGGAGATCCGACGACGGAGGAAGTACCTGGATCAGAAAATTCACGGGTACCGGACTTCAAGCCATGACATATAACGTTTTGAGAAACCAGGGGTATTACGACAACTGCCTTTGGGTGCATCCGACCGACCCGAATACGGTCCTCGTCGGTGGAATCACTCTCTGGCTAACCCGAGACGGCGGCACGACAGGTGGGTCCGTCAGTACGATGGGTGGCGGGGTCCACGACGACATCCACCGGATCACGACCGATCCAGCATGGAACGGAACAGGGAATCCGACAATTTATGTCAATACGGATGGAGGGCTCTACCGGATCGACGATTTTATGGGATCGAATCGCGTAGCATCGTTGAATTCCACGCTGCCGATCGTCCAGATCGTAGGTATGGATGTAATGCCGGGCTACGGTTACATCTCGATCGGAACCCAGGACAACGACTCCTATCTCTATCAACCCAATTTTGGCTGGCAGGACTGCTTCACAGCCGGATCGCACAACGCGAAATCCGACGGTGGCGAAACCGTGTTCGCTCCAAGACTGACCGGCGATGGAAAAATCGCGATGATGACATCGATTCAGGAACTCATCTTCGCGATGGCAAGAAAACTGGTTCCCAACGAGGCTCTGAGCGCCGTGAGGCAGGAGGAGAGGATGTGTCCGGGGGAAACGGAAGACGATCCGTATGTCCCCTGCCTGGTGACGGTTTCCGTCCACGAGGAATACTTCAAGTCGGGCCTTGGCTCAACGGACAAATTTCCTTTCTACCCGGCGATGGTGGTCGATAGCAATTACGGCCCCGGGGTTCAGGCGAAGGTGCTGTATGGGGGGACAAGGCTCCATAAAATGGACCTGTCGCAGCAACCCAGCGGCTCGGAGGTAGTTCGTGCCCCGCTCACGGGAGCATCTCCTTCGTTCATTTCCGCGATCGGCGTAGCACCGGGAAACTCTCAACGTGTGCTGGTGGGCTACGAATCAGGACGGTTGGACGGGACCAGGAACTTGTCGACTATCAGTGCGACCACCTGGAGCACATTGGGAGCATCGGCACTTCCCGCAGGCCGCAGAATCCTCTCAATCAAGTTCGATCCCACCGACGCCAAGACCATCTACGTCACCTACGCGGGCGCCAACGCCAACAACATCTGGCGTTCGCGCGACGACGGCGCCACCTGGACGGCCCTCAAAGGCGCGTTGCCCAGCGCTTCGGTCTACGATCTGGCCATCCTGCCGGAGAACCCCAAGGTCCTCTACGCCGCGACGGAAGTCGGTTTGTTCGCGAGTGCCGACGGCGGCGACAGTTGGGGTGCGCCCGAGAGCGGACCGAGCCTGACCACGGTGCGAAAGCTCAAGTACGTGGACGGCAAACTCGTGGTGGGAACCTACGGCCGCGGGGTCTACCAGCTAGACCTGAAATCGACCTCGCTCGAATCGCCGACAGGATTTGTCGTCACCACGGGGAATCTTTCCGCGAGTCTTTCCTGGGGCGCCGTTTCGGGCGCCTCGGGCTACCAGGTCGAAATCGCCGAGGGTGCCAGCGGCCCATGGAGCACGGCTTCGCAGGTCAGCGGAACCAACTACGTCCACAACAGCTTTCCCAAGCGGATCCCGTACTGGTTCCGGGTGAAGGCCTTGGCGGGAACGGTTCCGGGTGTGGCGACCACGTCAATTTCCGTCTACCCGTTCACTCCCGACGCGCCGGCGAACCCGACGGCCACCGCGGGCATCGCAAAGGTGTCGCTCGCCTGGTCCCAGGTCGCGCAGGCCACGAGCTACGTCGTCGAACGTTCGAACAGCGCCACGGGAACTTTCACCTCGGTGGGTTCGGTGAGCTCGGCCAGTTTCGAGGACATCAATCTTACGGCGGGCACCACCTATTACTACCGCATCGTCGGCTCCAACGCCTTGGGGCGCGGAACTCCCAGCTCCGTGGTGCAGGCGACTCCGTTCGCCGATCCCGCCGCCTGGTCGGATCTCGACATCGGGACCGGAGTGGGAGGTTCGCATACGGTCTCGGGCCAGGTCCATACCGTGAAGGCCGGTGGCAACGACATCTGGAACCTTAGCGACAACTTCCATTTCACCTACCGGAAATTGACAGGTGACGGAAGCCTGTCGGCGAAGGTGTCGTCGCTTTCGATCGTATCGGGTTCCATGGATCCATGGGCCAAGGCCGGCCTCATGATCCGCGAGAAGCTGACACCGGGATCGCGCCACGCCATGATGGAAATGACTTCCGGAAACGGCGCTCTGTTCCAGTACCGGCAGACAGAAAATGGCGGATGCGGCAACAACATCCAGTCCGGATTGAAAGCTCCCTACTGGGTGAAGATCGTGCGCCAGGGCAACGTCCTGTCGGGCTACCAGAGTCCGGACGGCACAAATTGGAGCCAGATCGCCGGAGCCAACGTCACGCTCACGAATCTTCCGGCCGACCTCTACATCGGCATGGCGGTCACCGCCCATTCCACATCGGCTGTGGTCTCGGGCGTGTTTGATCTCGCACCGGTCGCACCCCTGCCACCCCCGGCACCCGCCAATTTCGCGGCGGTTCCGGCGAACGGGCAGATCAGCCTGAGCTGGAGCGCCGTCCAGGGTGCGACATCCTACGAGGTCCGCCGTTGGCTCAACGATCCCGCGCAGAAGATTCTCGTCTTCAACGGATCCCAGACCTCGTTCGTAAACACGGGTCTCACCAACGGCCTGCGGTACAGCTACGAGGTTTCGTCGGTCAACGCCAGTGGCACAGGACCTGCATCGGCAGCCGTGTCGGCCACCGTGGGAGCGCAGATTCCGTCTGCACCCCAAAACCTCAGGGCCGTGGCCGGTGACGCCTCGGTGTCGTTGACCTGGGATGTCGCCTCGGGTGCGACTTCCTACAAGGTGCGTCGTTGGGCGACCTCCAACCCGTCGGCCGTGACCGAAACCAACACCACGACCAACAGCTCCAGCCTCTCCGGTCTGACCAACGGAACATCGTATTCCTTCTCGGTGATCGCGACCAACGCGTCGGGTAGCAGTGCCGCATCGGCGACCGTCGCGGCGACTCCTGCGGCCCCGCAGACCTGGACGGAAATTGACATCGACAGCTGGGGTGGATCGCGCGTGGTGTCGGGGACGACCCACACCGTGAAGGGCAGCGGATCGGACATTTGGAACAATTCCGACCAGTTCCATTTCAGCTACCGGACACTTTCCGGCAACGGAACCCTGGTCGCGAAGGTGGTCTCCCTCGGCAACACGAACGCGTGGGCCAAGGCGGGGTTGATGTTCCGCGAGACCACATCGGGGAACAGCCGCAACGTCATGGTGAACGTGACGCCTTCCAACGGGGTCCTGCTCCAGAAGCGCATGAACCCGGGCGAGGCGACCACCAACACCATCGTTTCAGGCAAGGCTGTTCCGCAGTGGCTCAAGCTCACGCGTTCCGGCAATACCTTCACCGGGTATCTGTCCGCCGACGGCACGAATTGGACCCAGGTCGGATCTCCGGTGGTGTTCGGTTCGTTCTCGTCCACGGCGTTGGTCGGGCTCGCCGTCACCAGCCACAACTCCGGAGCGGTCACCACCGCCGTGTTCGACAATGTGACGATCCCCTGATGTGAATCTCCGGCGAGTCCTCGGGCTCGCCTTTCCCTTCGGCGAGGCAGCAACGCCTCGCCGTTTCCTTTTGCACTGAAGCAGATTTCGAGGATGTTCAAGATGCTCTTGCATGCCGCCATGCTGGTCGCAACTTCCTTCGCCCAGGATCCACAACCGATCGACACCACCGCCAATGGCGGAGTCGTCACGATCCGAGGAGAACGTGCGGCCGTCTCCGGAGAGACAAAAATCGACATGAAGTCACTTTCTGTCGTGGGTGGGAATTCCGTGGATCGGGGTGTCGCGACGCTGCCGGGGGCCCACGTCTATACGAACTCGAGAGGCGAAGCCCTGGTCAGCATCCGTGGCTCGCAGGAGCGGCAGGTGTGCGTCTTCCAGGATGGTGCTCCGCTTTCGCTCCAGTGGGACCAAAGATCGGACCTGTCGATGGTGCCATCGGCGCTCGTCTCCAGCATCGAACTGGTTCGTGGTGTGCCGTCGATCCACTACGGGCCGTGGGCCTCGGGTGGCGTGGTCAATCTGGTGGGAGTTGCGCCGCGCGGCGATACCGGTTGGACGCGTTGGAGCGCCTCGGCGGGTCCACAAGGTCGGGGTTCGGTCGACTACGTTTCGGCGAGGTCGCGGGAAGGCCGCTCGATCGTGCTGGGCGGCGGATGGTACGGCTACGACGGGATCGCGACCGCGGCCGCTGGTCCCGACGACGACGAGCCGGACGCCAGCGCGCACCAGGGATCCACGCAAGTGCGGACGAATTCTGACCTGCAGATGAAATGGATGTCCGCTCGTTGGCGAACCCAGGTGCCGGGCGGCTGGTCGACCGGCATCTCCGGACAATTTCTGGATGGATCGAAAGGCGATCCGCCATCCGGGTTTCCAGGCGATTCCCCTCGGTTCTGGCGCATCCCCGACTGGTCCTTCGGTCGGGTTGTCGTCGATGCCAGCAAGTGGGGGGCGCAGGGGGGGATTTCCTCCGCCATTTGGATGAACAGCCAACGGCAGGTCATCGACAAATTCAGCGGGGAGTTGTACGCGACGCGAACCGCCCAGGAAGATTCGAAGGACCTGGATTTCGGTGGCCGGTGGGTGGGGAGCTGGAAGCCGACTTCCGACTGGATGTGGACAACCTCGATCCAGGCGGGTCGTGGTGGACACGACCAGACCGATCGAGCCTTCGATTCCTCCGGTCGACCGCAGTCGGCACCGATCCTTCGCTATCGACAGGTTGTCGGTGGTGCGAGTGGAGAATTGTCGTGGCAACCGAATCGTCGATGGACGGCTTCGGTCGGAACGACTTGGGACCAGGAATGGACCTTGCAGGCGGGCGACAAGAAGGAAAAGCCGGCCAGCGGATTGCCGGGGGGCAGTGCACTTGTAAAGTGGTCCCCGACGACGAATCATATCGTGCATGCGGCAGCCGCCCTGCGCAGCCGGTTTGCCAGCATGCGTGAACTCTACGGAGAATCGCTGCGGAGCTTCGCACCCAATCCAGAGCTTTCCCCGGAACGAACCTCCTCGATCGAAGTTGGAGCGACCGGCCGAAATCCTGGCCTGCAAGGCGAAGCGACAATTTTCGTCCGAAGTACGGATGGACTCATCGACCAGACGCGAGTACAGGATCCGTCGAATCCCAAACGCTCACTGCGGAAGCGGGTGAATCTGGAGCAGGTGGTGGTGCGGGGGATCGAGTTCGCGGGGGGATGGAAGCCGATCGCCCCTTTGGCGCTGCAGGCGTCGGCGACCCTGACGGATTCGTGGGCGACGGATTCCGTCAGCTCGAGGTCGCGTCCCGAGGGTGTCGTGCTGCGCAGTCCCGAGGTAGTGGCGTCCCTGCGTTCGGAGATCGCCCTTCCGATGGGGTTCGCGGCGGCGTTCGATCTGTCGTACAAAGGGGACGCCTGGGATCGGCATCCCGATCCGGCCCGGACGGAACTTGTCTACCTGGGCGAATCGGTCGTGGTGGGACTCCATGCATCGTGGCAGGCTCCCGAGTTGTGGCTGGTTCCGAAATTGCGATTGGAACTGCACCAGGAAAACGTCTTCGATGCTCCGACCATGCCCCAACTCGGCTTGCCGGGCGCGGGAAGGACCACCTACCTCAGGGCGAGCATGGAGTTCTGAATCCGCGACAAGACGGACCAGAAGGGAGTCGCATTTGAGACAGGGAGTGATTCTCGATTACATTCCTGTCCATGCTCGAATCACCCATCGAGAGGCCGACCCCCAGAACAGTCGGTCTCGTCTTGTTCCCCGGCTGCCAGCCAGCCGGGTTGTTCGCCGTTGCCGACATCCTGGATGCGCTCAATTTCAAGTTGGGCGGAAAGTTGTTCGAACTCCGTTGGGTCGGTGCGGGAGTCCAGGAAGTGCAGACCTGGCAGAGTCAATTTCTGGATCCGGCAGCTTCGATCGCCGATGTCCAAGCCGACATCTGGTTGGTTCCCGCTCTCTGGGCGACCGATCCTGAACAGCTGGCTCGGGTCATTCAGGGCGCCAAGGGCGTCGTTTCGGCGTTGCTCGAGACGCCCGAAACATCCGAGGTCTGGACCTACTGCTCGGGAGCCTTGATCGTCGGGGCGACAGGACTTCTCGAAGGGCGGAGGGCAACTTCCACCTGGTGGCTCGAGCCCTACCTTAGATCCCTGCATCCCGGCGTCGAATGGAGGCTGTCGGAATCCGTCGTCCGCGATGGTCGATTTCTGTCCGCTTCCGGAGTGCACGGATATTTCGCCTTGCTGGCTCGTTGGGTGGGGGATAACCTGGGGCCCCAGGTCGTGCGGGAGCTGGAGAAAATGATGCTCTTCCCCAAACCGCACCGCGAATCGGGCGCCTTTCGCCCGGTGGATCCCGCCGAAGTCCATGATCCGAGATTGCGTCGCGTGGTGGTCGAAGCGATGTCCTTGGGGGCCGATACCGTTGACCTGGATTGGGCCGCGACGCTTCTTGGCATGTCGCCACGGTCCCTCTCCAGGTTCGTCCGCGACAAGACGGGTCTCTCGGCGGGGGATTGGTTGAGGAGAATCAATCTCCGGCAGGTCGGCGAGGATCTTGCAAAGACCGATCTTTCCGTGAAACAGATCGCCGAAAACCGAGGTTATTCCGGTGTGGCGAGCCTACAGCGCTCGTTCCATCAAGTGACTGGGTACACGCCATCCCAGTATCGTAGGCATTTCTCGGAAGGGGCGCATACGGCCAGGGATCTTTGCTGAGTGGATGGATGCCCGGCGGTCCGAGTCGCTCTTCTCCTTCGGCGGAGAAAGCTTCCCGAGACGAAGATTCTAAACTTCTCCTTTGTCCACAGCGCGTTGCGGACAGGATCCGTCGCGCGCCGATCGATCACGCGAGGAAAAGCACCATGGCCGCCGAAAAGAACGCTCCCGAAAAGTTCGTGTTCTACATGCACCGCATGTGCAAGGAATACACCAACAACAAGGTGATCCTGAACAACATTTCGTTGTCGTTCTACTACGGTGCAAAAATCGGCATCATCGGTTCCAACGGATCGGGCAAGTCCACGCTGCTTCGCATCATGGCAGGAATTGACAAGGACTTCACCGGCGAGGCCTGGATCGAGCCGGGCCGCACGGCGGGATACCTGCCGCAGGAGCCGGTGTTGGACGCCGACCTCACGGTGAAAGAAAATGTCATGAAGGCCGTGGCCAAAAAACAGGCCATCATGGACCGCTACGCCGAGATCTCCAACGCGTTCGCCGAGCCCATGGACGACGACAAGATGAACAAGCTCCTGGACGAACAGGCGCGTCTGCAGGATGTCATCGACGCGCAGGATCTGTGGAGCCTGGATCGCCACGTGGAAATCGCGATGGATGCGTTGCGTTGCCCTCCCGGCGACTGGCCCGTCACGAATCTGTCGGGTGGTGAGAAACGTCGTGTGGCGCTGTGCCGTTTGTTGTTGGAACAGCCCGATCTGTTGCTTTTGGACGAACCCACCAACCACCTGGACGCAGAATCTGTCGCGTGGTTGGAACGCCACCTCAAGGAGTACAAGGGATCGGTGATCCTGGTCACGCACGACCGCTACTTCCTCGACAACGTGACCGGCTGGATCCTGGAACTGGACCACGGCAAGGGTGTGCCCTGGCAGGGCAACTACGCCCAATGGCTGGACCAGAAACTCGACAAGATGAAGAACGAGGACAAGACGGAAACCGACCGCGCCAAGCGGCTGGCCCGCGAACAGGAGTGGGTGAAGGCTTCGCCCAAGGCGCGTCAGGCCAAGAGCAAGGCGCGTCTGAAGGCCTACGACGAACTGTTGGCGCAGGAGAAGAAGGACACGATGAAGTCGGCCCAGATCCAGATCGCCAACGGCAAGCGCCTGGGCGATGTGGTGATCGACGCCAACGCCATCGCGAAGTCGTACGGCGAAAAATGCCTGTACGACAATCTGTCTTTCCAGTTGCCTCGGTCAGGAATTGTCGGCATCATCGGACCCAACGGCGCGGGCAAGACCACGCTGTTCCGCATGATCCTGGGACAGGAAACTCCGGACGCGGGAAGTTTCAAGATGGGCGAGACCGTGGAGATCATCTCCATGGAGCAGGGACGCGAATCGCTCGACGATTCAAAATCCGTCTTCGAATTCATCACCGGCGGCAGCGAAGAAGTCAAGGTTGGCGAACGCAAGATGAACGCCCGCGCCTACTGCGGACTCTTCAACTTCATGGGCCCCGATCAGCAAAAACTCGTCTCGCAACTTTCGGGCGGCATGCGCAACCGCGTGCTCATGGCCAAGAATCTGCAAAGCGCGGGCAACTTGCTGCTGTTGGACGAACCCACCAACGACCTCGACATCGAGACGCTGCAGGCGTTGGAGCAAGCAATTCTGGGCTTCGCGGGATGCGCCGTGGTGATCTCGCACGACCGTTGGTTCCTGGATCGTATCGCGACGCACATCCTGGCGTTCGAGGGCGACTCGAAGGTGGTGTGGTTCGAGGGCAACTGGACCGACTATGAAGCCGACTTCAAGAAGCGCAATGGCATCGACGCGGACAATCCGAAGCCGATTCGGTACAAGACGCTAACACGGTAACGCTTCGCTTTTGTCTCTGACGGTTTTTGTCTTTTCAGACTCGCGTCTGGGGCTTTGATACACAGGGGCCGCTTGCGCCGCTGCCCCTGTGGACCCCCTCGGCGCCAAAGGGCCAGTCCGGGCCCTTTGAATTCCCGGACCCAAGGGGGACGCTGCTTCCGTGCGGCCAACTGGTGTTCGCACCCATTCGCCTAGTCCGGCGAATGGACCGGGGTGGCCGCACTCCATGAAACGCGTCCCCCTTCGGAATCCCCATGACAGTTTTTGGCGGCTCGCGCCGCGGGTCAGCGGGGCCGTCTTGCCGGGCGGCAAGACGGCGTGGGGCATGTCGGAATCGGTGGTGGGGGACGTTGGCGGAATGTCGCACGGTCCAATGGCATTCGCGATCGGGCCCGTGCGACCTGGAGTCGGCGTCCGCCGCCGCCGGCGAAGCGGAAGCGACAGAATCTGGAACGCTTGATTGGAGGTGTTGCGAACACTGGATAGCGTTCATGCTTCGAGTACGCGGTGTTACAGAAGCGCGTCACTGTGCGGTGTGCAGCGAGGGGCGGAAGTAGATTCGGGGCTCTTCCCACTCAGCTGAAAGTCGTCGCATGAATTGGAACCCTCGATGGATTGGACTTGGACTGCTGTTTGGCGCTACTTCGGGATTCGCGGAGCAGAACCTTGAGGTCTATGCCGGTCGGATGGAAGCGTCGATGAAGTACCGGATCGAACACCCATACACCAACAAGTGGATCTCGGAGTACGTCCCCATCTACGATGGGTATTACGACGGCGGAGTGGCGTACAACGCGATGGGAGAATATTTCAAGGCCCAGGCCTCGCTCGGAATGGGGATCTACCATGAGAAGCCCACCCTTTCGGGGAGCTTCACGATGGGCCCGAAATACAGCGTGTTTCCGAAGCTCCTGGATCTGCATGTCGGTGCAGGAATGGGGTATTTCGCCTATTGGGAAAAGGACAGCTGGGGCAAGGAAGAGTTCTATTACCGGACCCCGATCGTGATCGAAGCCGAAGGCGTGGTCTTCGATCGGGTGAGTCTTGGTTACTCGCATGTGGTCATGCTCAAGGATGGTCAAGGCGCGGCGATACTGAAGTGGAAGCTGAAGTTGGGAGTGCGGGTCGTGCAGTGGTAGGATCCGAAGCTTCCTGATTGACCAGCTTTTGTTCAAGTCTGGCTTTGGCCTTGAATCGAACATGACGTTTTCTGTCTTATTCGACCGTTTCGGTGCGGTTCGTTCCCAGGGAAAAGACGCCGTGGAAGGTGGGGTCTTTCAGGATGCCGTCCAGAAGCGTGTGCGCGTCCATGGCGGGTTGCTTGTAGGGGTGCTCCTTGTAGATGTCGTTGTAGAGGCGATCGCGGGCGACCAGGACATCTTCCATGCGCGATTCGACGATGCGACGGATCTTGTCATGGGTGCCGGAGTGCCATTTCCGGTTCTGCGGATTCACCCATCCCTTGGCGATGAACCCTTTGGTCTTCTTGGGGCAACGGCAGGGGTTGTCCAGGTTCACGAGGCCGCAACGGCGGTGCATCCATTCGTGCAGGTCGCGGCGCGCTCGAGTCAGTTTCTGTCGGAAGTTTTCCGGGGAGATGTCCAGCGCCTGGGCGGCCAGAACGTGTCCGATCTCGAAAACGTCCCCTACGATGTAGACCAGGCGTTGCTCGCGATCCAGGCACATGATCATGCCGGCCGTACAGGAGACCATGGATTCCTGGATGTCCTGCGACATGGCGGCAACTTCGTGGGCTTCCATCTCTTCGGAAGGGACGGAGTCGATCATGTCGTAGAAGACGGGAAATCCGGTGATGTTCTTCTCGTAGGCATTCTGCTTGGCGTTCAGGAAGTGGTGGAATGTGATCCTGTAAAGCCAGGTGCGGAACGCTCCTTTGGAGGCGTCGAAGCTGGAAAGATGGGAGATCGCCTTCAACAAAACTTCCTGGGTGGCATCCCTGGCATCGTCGAGGTTGTTGAAGAATTTGAGCGCCACGTTGTAGATGAAGCCTTGGTGGATCTCCACCAGTTTTTCCACAGACTTTCGATCTCCTTCCAACGAGCGCTGGATCAGTTGTTCATCCGTTTCCACGGTATTTGTCCTTCCGTAATCAATCGCTTCGATAATAAAGGTTCGGGCCTTGGGTTCAGGCCCGGAACCACTGGCGAATCATTCAGGGCGTTAGATGTCCTTCATGAAAGCTGCCAAGATCTCGGCCACTTCCGAGGGGCGATCTTCCTGCAAAAAATGTCCGGCATCCAAGCGATGTTGCCGGTTGCCGGGAATCTTCAAGTCGCGGGCGAATTGGGCGGGGATCTTCTCCACGTCCAGCACCTTGTCGTGGCGCCCCCAGATCGTGGCGGCGGGAATGTCCAGTCGACGCAGCGCCGCCTGGTAGCGATCGAACTGCGCGAACCACCAAGGGAACCCCTTCGCGAAGGCGAGAAAGGCGTGCGTGGTGCCTTCGGAAAGGGAGCGCCAATATCCGTCCACGATGTCGGAAGTGATGTTTTCCGAATGGAGGGTCATCTGGCGGAACAGGCCCCCGATCTGGCTTGGGCCGGTGATCCGGTTGCGCATCATGAACGAAAGGAACGGCCCCATGGGGCTCGCAGCCAACTTCATCATCGCGGGTGGATGGAATCCGTCCAAGTACGCGGTCGTGTTCATGACCACGAGTCCTTGCAGGCACTGGGGCGCTCGGTCGGCGAGCTCCCACGTCCAGGGACCTCCCAGATCGTGCACGACCTGGGTCCAGCGCTGGATCCCCAGTTGCGACATCAGAGCGCGAAGCCGTTCGGCCTGGGTGGCGAACCCGTAACTGGCATGGCTGGATGGTTTGTCGCTGGCGCCAAAACCCAGCATGTCCGGTGCGATCACCCGGAGTCCTTCTCGAGCCAACGCTGGGGCGATGTTCCTGTAGAGCCACGACGAGGTGGGCATGCCGTGCAAAAGGACGATGGGCTTGCCTTCGCGGGGACCCATGTCCAGGTAGGCGATTCGTTCGCCAGGGGAGCCGAACAGCGAAAGTCGCGCACGATGCTCGTCGATTCGTCGGGCCGGTTGGGCGGGGGCGTTGGTGACGGAATTTGACATGGCCTCTCAGGCTCCCAGGAAGAAGTGGTAGGAATCGAGGGTGGCGTCGCGCAAGGGTGCCAACGCGATGTACTCGGGGTCCTGCAGGTAGTTCTTCATCATGGCGGGATCTTCGACCGCGAAGTGGATCAGACCTTGAGGGGCGTCGCCCTCCAGACCACCCACTGCGGCGACGGATTTGATGGAGCGTGCCAAGTGCAGGATTCGGATCCCATAACGGGGGAACAGCCCCGATTCGACGCCCTTCTTGTTGAACTGGAACAAGGCATCCAATCCCGACTCGTCCTTGAAACGCGCGAAAGCGGCGAAATGGGTCGCCCCGGCGCGGACAGGCTGACAGATTCCGGCCAAATCCAAGGATGGGCCGAAATGCGCGGTCATTTTCCGCAAGCCTTTGGCGCGCAAGGGGGCAAGCTGTTGTACGATCGGGTCGTTCAGGTAGGCTTGGAAGGCTTCCAGGGACGGGATCGTCGAGATCTGGATCAGGTCGGGCTGCTCCAGCGTATTGACGGAATCGCCGATTTGACCTCGTCCCGCGACCGTGATCTCCTTCTCGATTCTCAGTTGGTGTTTGGCGAACGAGGGCGCGGCCTGTTCCTGGAATTCCCGCAGTCGCTCGACTCCCTGGGCGAGGAAATGGAACGAGGAAACGATCACGAGGGGTGCGGTCATGGGACTCTCCAAAAGGTCGATGGTTTCGAGGGCGAATCGAGCCACGCAAATGGATCGGATTCGTACCTGATACCGGTCTTGAGTCGAGGTGTGACAGCTTTTCCGAAGATTTTTGAAAGAACTCGAAAACGATCGTTTAAGCAACGCCGTGCCATGCGATGTTCGGGACGCGTGCTCCTCGAAGGCCTTCAGGAACTCGTCGGGATGGGGCGGTGGGTTGTCTAGGTTGTTGGGGGAATCCGAGGTGAAGGAGGGGGTGTTGGAAATTCGCGCGGCCAGCCAGGACGATTTGCCGGCGATTGTGGCCATCTACAACCAGGCGATTGCGTGTGGTTTAAAAACCGGCGACATCGAGCCGGTCACCGTTCCATCGCGTCGCGCATGGTTCGAGGAACACGATTCGTCGCGATACCCAATATTTGTCGCAGAGGAAATGGGTGCGGTGGTCGGTTACGCCACACTGAGCGCCTATCGCCCTGGTCGTGCCGCATTGCGCCGTACGGCCGAAGTCAGCTACTACGTAGACGAAAATTGTCAACGACGGGGAGTCGGAACCCGCGTGTTGCGGCATGCCATCGAGCAAGCTCGGGGGTTGGGATTCAAGACGCTGCTGGCCGTGGTCATCGAGGCGAATCTCGGTAGCGTGGCGTTGTTGAAGAATTTCGGGTTCGAGCAGTGGGGGCTTCTGCCCAACATCGTGGAGCACCAAGGCGCCTCGTTCGGGCACGTTTATTTGGGGCTGCGGATCGATGCTCAATTGGAATCTAGAGCGGAATCTTTGGAAATGTGATTGAGATGCCAGCTCACCGGTCGGGAATCGGATGACACCCAATCGCGTCCCTAGGAGAACTTGACCTTGGAATTTACCAGAGCCATCGATTCGATCGGGTCGCTGTGATGTTGGCGGCCATGATCCTGTGCGTTGTCGCTGCGACAGGTGCGTCGTCGATTCTGCCCGCGAAATGGCGCGATGCCTACGTGCCGTTTTCCGTCCCATGGGTCGATTCGTTGGCCGCGGATCCGCGCGTGGTCGCCGCGGCATCGACCAACTACCCGACCTACGTGTCGGTGACCTTTCATCCTTTGGAGCAGGATCAAGACAAGTTTCCCGAAAATCTCTGGGTGCGCATCCTGGATCGGGATTCGATCACCGGGATGTACCTGGGAGACCTGGTGGATAAGCCGGTCTGGTTGCGTTCGGCGACCAAGCATGGCAATGTCCTGTTCAAGTTCAGGAGCATCATGGAGCGGCGCCCCGTCGCGGTGCCGATGGGTCGCTCGTACCTGGCGCATCCCGGGATGATGACAAAATTCGACACAGCCTTCGTCGCGGGGGTGGCGGCCAACCGCGAAGTGGACTACGGACGCAATCCGTCGGCATTGGCCGAGTGCAAGCAGAAATTGTCTCTCGCTGCCGCGCTTGCGGACGCATCGGTTCCCCGCTCGGCGGCCTACCAGGCGCGGTACCTGCTCGGGCGGTGCTACTCGGAAGGCTACCAGTTCGAGAGCGCGTTGTACTGGTACCGATTGGCGCGCAAGCTCGATACGGCAAGTACGGATGTCGTCATGTCGATGATGAGCGACTACAGCATGGTGTACGCCCAGTCGTTGGTGGATCGCAAGATCGGGATCGGGGTCGCCGCACGCGATTCCATGCGAAAATTGTCGGTCTGGGTCGCTTCCCACGATACGCCGGATCGGAAGTTGGGGGCCATGGTCGATCTGATCTACGCATGTCCCGATTCGGTCAGAATCCGTCGCAAGGAGCCGTGCAATACAATGAGGTTCAAGCGATAGGTTCGGGCCGCGGCCGTTGTCTTTTTCACTCCACCACGAGGAACCGATTCCCTTTCGGGCTGCGCAGGAAATGTCCACCCACCGGGAGTGGGCGCTCCAACCTGGTCTTCCTTCCTGTGGAGGGTTCGATGGCGGTGGTTCCGAAGCGTGCGGGGGAGGATCGGCGAGTCGCGGGGTCCACGTGGCTCGTGCCCGATCCCGAGATGCAGAAATTGTCCGTGAATCCGGAACTGGTAGGCAGGAACCACTGGATATCCGATTCGTCCATCTTGTAGGCGTCGAGTACCCGGAACAAGGTGCCCTTCGGGACCGAATCGGGGGGCGTCGTCGTGACGGCGGGAATTGTCGGTTGCCTCGTGCCCGATCGGTATCCCCATTCGATCGTCGAACCCTTGGCAAGGGTGGCTTGCATCGTCAGGCCTTGATTGGTTTCCAACCCGGGTCGGAGATCGCCCAACAAAACCGGTTGCAACGTGGTGAGGATCGGGGTTCCCGTTGACGGATTCTGACTTTGACCAGGATTCAATTCGTCGATCCAGCGGACCCAGGGGACATTCGGTTGGATTTGGCTCCATCGCCAGCGGATCCGGCTCGATGCATCGATGGAATCGGCCCAGAGGGCCCAATCGCTGTTCTTGCCGTGTAGGATGAAACGACGCGACGATTCGGGAGGGTTGGCCACCCAGGTGCTGCACACCGGGATCATGCCGGAATTGTCCATCCCCTTCAACTTCGATCCGGTTGCCAGGATCCCGACGAATCCGAGGTACGAGTTCGAGCCGGGGAAAGGACGGAATTTGCCAGCCGTGTCCGTCGACAGCGCGAGACCTTTGGACGTGCCCGCACAGATGCAGGAGCACGGCGGCCCGTCGACGAGTCTCACGGTGTCCTTGTCCACAACCAAAGGCGCATTTGCCGACAGCACGATGTTGCCCCGGAGAGGAAATGCACAATGGAGGAGCGCGACGACCTGTGCGATCATTTGGGTGAACTCCGATGAAGAATGGGAATCTCCATTAAGTGTACCGGAGTTTCGTTTCCTGGATCGGCTGTAATCGATTGGTGGCGTTGTTGTTCTTGCAATGCAGCTCCGCCTCACTCCTCCCAAAGCCACATTTGCGCCTGATGGGGCGGGATTGCCAGGGGGAGCCGATCACCCCGCACATACAGATCGTGCTGGTGAAGCTGGCACCGGTAGCGGCCTTGCATGAGATCGGCTGCAGTCACTTCCATGGTGACCCAATCCCTCGTCTTGTTGATCGCCACGATCCCGCGATCGCCGCGCGAAAACACCAGGAAGCCGTCGTCTTCCCAAAGGGTTCGCTGCGACATGCCGTGCACCGCATTGTGGAACTTCACCATCTGCACGATGTCGTAACGCTTCCAGCAATGCTCCCACCGTTTTCTGTCCTCGGGGTATTTGACGGCGCTTTCGGCGTGGTCCGAATAGACCAACGGCACACCACCGTCGCGGCCCAGAACGTAGGCGTTGGCGAGGTACTCGTCGTGAGGAGACAACAGCATGCCGCGGAACCCGTCGTTGTTGGGAACGTCGTGGGTGACCGTGAACGTCACCGACTGGAACGGCGGCAGGGCGTTGCCGGTCGCGACAGGATTCGACAAGACGCGCATCGATCCCTGTGGAGAGAACGCCCGCAACATGGCTTGTTGGAGCGGGAAGTCGTAGCAGGGCATGCCGGTTTCATTGACGATGGGCCACAGGAACTCGCGGTTCTGGATTTCGTCGAAGGTGAGGGTTTCACCGAACAGAAATTTGCCTCTGACAGGTTCCGACCGGAACACGGCAAGGATGTGGTCGGTGGGCAGGTGTTTGACGGCGTCGATGCGGAAGCCCTCGAATCCCAGTTCGGCCAGCGCCTTCAGGCACTGGATCTGTTCGCGCACCACCGCGATGGACAAGACAAGATCTGGCAAGCCCGAAAGGGAGCGGTTCACGATCTCCTCGGAGTCCGACCAGTCGACGATGTCGCGGGCGGGATGGAAATCGCGTTCGGTGAAGAGGTTACTGTCCAGATTTCCGTAGAGAAGGTCCTTCTCGAATTCGGCGCGTTCCGTGGCGTATTTCGCAAGCTCCGCGGCGCCCGGGAAATGGAATTTGTCCGGACGGCTTTCGTTGGCCATGTGATTGAAGACCACGTCGACGTAGCTGTGCACACCGGCGGCCTTGAGAGCGGCCATCGCTTGGACAAGATCTGTCTTGCGGCCCAGGTTCGAGCGCAGGACGCGGTAGTCCTTGGGCTGGTAGACCTGCCACCATTCGGTGCCTTCGGGATCGGAGTAGAACGGCGGTGGAAACAGCACCGCGCCGTATCCGGCATCGGAAATGGCGCGGGCGTTATCCGCGATCTCGCGGTAGGGCCAGTTGAAGGCGTGCAGCATGACGTCGCGCATTGGGAATTCTCCGATTGGGTCCGGAACCTGTGGAGGTAAAGTGAATCGGAGCGCTCCGTGTCGACAAGGCTAGCCGGCGGAATTCTCGTTTCCATTAAAAAAAGGGAGAGCTTGGTGGCTCTCCCTGTCGATGCTCGCGATCCGTGATCGGTATCAGTAGTTCTGGTCCAGTATGCACCGCAGACTGAAATACTTGTCCTTGGGCAGATAGACGGTCGTTTCCACTTGCGATCCCGTCGCCGAGAGGTATGGCGACCAGGCTGTATTGGCGCCGGTTTCCGTCGAGGACCAGAAATACGTGATCGACCCGAGGCCTCCCGAAGTCGATACACTGTCTTCGTAACGGTATCCCGCAGGCAACGCACGAAATCCGATGAAATCGGAACCGTTTCCACCGTCGTTCCAGGCGCGAGAAGATTTCAGCAACGATGCCGAATTGGCCGAGTCTGCGACCCAAGCCAACAATTGTGTCCAATCCGATTCGGTGGGAACATGCGAGCCGTAGGGGCAGATTCCCTTGTCGCCTGGGAGCAAAGAATCGAAAGTCGAGACTTCGCTCCAGTTGTAGAGACGGCCGTACGTGGCGCATTTGAGCGTGTCGTCGTTGTAGCAATGGCCGATCGAGTCGTTGCCGGTGCCGCGGTAGGCGAGGTTCTCCGCCATCCAAACTTGCGATCCGGTCTGGATCGTCCGATAGATGTGGCCGTCGCGATAGTCGTAGAGGCTTCCGTAGAAGACAGAACCGTTCCAGGGGATGGTGGGCTCCTTCACGCCGTAGGTCGCGAGGATGCTCACTTTGCCGACCCGTCCGAGGCTCACCGACAGATTCGCCCGACCACCAGGAGGCAAGCCGTCGCCGACCCACTTCAGGTTGAACATCATGGGCAGATCCTGTCCAGAGACCACGTACAGGCTCGTGTCCAGCTTGTAGGCCAGTTTCTGTCCAGTGTCGCCGAGAGCCCAGGCCTTGAGCGAGAAGGTGTGGTAGTATCCCCAGCTCGAAGCCAGGAGGTAGTCCTTGTCGACCAGGATGGTGTCGCCGACGCCCGTCGTTCCGTCGAGCGAAGTGTCGCTCCAGATGGATCCGTCCACCGCCAGGGAGAAACGGACCAGGCTGTCGATCACCGGGAAGCGCACTTGGAGACTGGAATATTGGGCATCGAGGGTAAGACCGAGATTCGTGGTCGCGTCGTTGGTGACGTAGAACCACGACGAGCCGGAGTAGATCTGGACGTCTCTCTGGTCGAGTCCGGAGACGTAGAGCTGCCAATAGCCCTCTTGAAGGGGGTAGCTCGTCCTCAGGATCGTGGATCCACCGGAGATGTCGAAGGTGTCGTAGATCGCGGCTTGGCCGTAGGTGCTCGGACTCAGCTGGAGGATCAGCTTGGTCGGCGTCATCTGGGCGGACCTGGCCAACATGCCGACCGTTCCGAGTTTCAGGGTCAGCGCGACCTTGCCTTCTCCGGATGGAGTCGGTTGGGTCGTCGTCGCCAGGGTGCTGTTGTCGCAGGACGACAGCATCATCGCGACAATGGACGCGGAGATCGCTAGGATTCTTTTCATGGTGGGAACCTAATGGGGTGATTGAATGTTGCCGGGTGACCCGGCGACGGGAATTGTTGGGAAAGGCATGTGGGCGCCGATCCCTGCAATTTCTGTCAAGTCCAATCTATTTCACCTTCATGCGATCCCCAATAGGGGTGGGAGCAAGCCGGGCGTGGATTTCCCGCAATTCGGCCGATTTTCCGGAAATTGTCCCTGGCGGAAACCGACTTTGGGGAATTATCCTGAGTGCAGGCTCCTTCCGCCTCGTCGGAGCCGTAAATTCCCACTGTGCAAAGCAATATCGAGGATTCCGCATGTCGAAGAACGGCACTCTTCTCCAGGCTTTCCATTGGTACACCACCGGCGACGGCTCGCATTGGCGCAGCCTCGCACAACGTTCGGCGCAACTGGGCGAGATGGGCGTCACGGCCATGTGGTTGCCGCCTGCGTTCAAGGCGGCAGGCGGAACCTTCGACGTGGGATACGGCATCTACGACCTGTACGATCTGGGCGAATTCGACCAGAAGGGGAGCGTGCGGACAAAATACGGCACCAAGGACGAGTACCTGGAGCTGGTCAAAGCCGCGCATGCCGCGGGCATCCAGACCTACGCCGACGTGGTGTTCAACCACAAGGCGGGAGCCGATTCCACGGAGTGGGTGAAGGCCGTGGAAGTGGCCGGGGACAACCGAAATTTCCAGATCGCCGACGAACGCTGGATCCGCGCCTGGACGGTTTTTGACTTTCCCGGACGAGGTGGCAAATATTCCGATTTCAAGTGGAACTGGGAACAGTTCGACGGAGTGGATTGGGACCAGTACCGCGAGAAAAGCGCCATCTACAAGTTCGTGGCGCGCGGCAAGGACTGGGCGAAGATGGTGTCCGACGGCAACGGCAACTACGACTACCTCATGTATTCCGACCTGGACATGAACGACGAGGACGTGCGCACCGAATTGTCGCGCTGGGCCGAGTGGTTCCTGGGCTTCACGGGTATGGACGGATTCCGTCTGGATGCGGTCAAGCACATCCAGTACTCGTTCTTCCGCGACTGGCTGGGCTACCTGCGCAAGGTTGCCGGCAAACCGTTGTTCACGGTGGGCGAGTATTGGGAGCCGTACAACATCCAGGCGCTGCACAACTACATCGCCGCCACAGCAGGATCGGTGGCGCTGTTCGATGCTCCGCTGCACCGCAACTTCTACGAAGCGTCGCGTGCCGCCGGCAACTACGACATGCGACGGATTCTGGACAACACGCTCATGAAGGACCAGCCCGCGTTGGCGGTCACCCTGGTCGACAACCACGACACCCAGCCGTTGCAGTCGCTCGAATCGTGGGTTGATTTCTGGTTCCGTCCTCTGGCCTACGCCATCATCCTGCTGCGCGCCGAAGGATACCCCTGCGTGTTCGAACCAGACCTGGATGGCGCGTCGTATTCCGACAAGGGACAGAACGTGTCGCTGACGGCGGTTCCCGGTCTGCCCGAATTGTTGGCGGCGCGCCGCGATCTGGCCTACGGTACGCAGCGCGACTGGTTCGACCACTGGAACACCATCGGCTGGATCCGCGAAGGCGACGACGAGCACCCCGGATCGGGCCTTGCCGTGCTGCTGTCCGACGGCCCGGGTGGAAGCAAGTGGATGGAAGTGGGGCGTCGCCACGCCGGGACGGAATTTGTCGACGTGCTGGGACGCAGCCAGGGATCGGTATGGATCAACCACGACGGCTGGGGCGAATTCCGCTGCGAAGGCGGTTCGGTCTCGGCGTGGGGCAGGAAGAAGTAGGCCGTTCCGAGGTGCATGGCGATCCCGTTGGGTCGGGATCGCTATTTTGCGTCATCCATGATCGAACGCATCCACATCGCCAAGGAGCACGGCGGCCCTGTCGGAAGTGTGCCCGAAGCGCGCATCGTCGCGGGCAAGGGCATCGAGGGCGATCGAAACTTCGGCGAATCCCGTTGGGTTGGTCAAAATCTGACGCTGATCGAGGCGGAGGCGGTCGAAGAGATCGCCGCGAACTTCGGCGTCGAACTTGATCCCGGCGCGACGCGACGGAATCTGGTGGTGCGCGGTGTGCGCCTCGACGAGCTGGTGGGAACCATGTTCTCCATCGGCGAAGTCGTCCTTCGCGGCGTGGAGCTGTGTGAACCGTGCACGACCCTGGCCGACCATCTTGGGTGGGACGCGAAGAAGACTTTGGACGTTTTCCGTCATCGCGGCGGTTTGCGCTGCGATTGCCTGGTGGGTGGAGTCGTGCGCGAAGGAATGGCGTTCGCGATTCCCGTCGAAGCGGATCCGGCCGGGAACTAGGATTTCCATCAATGCCGGAAATTGACCAGCCTTCCAACCAACGTCCCTACGAACTCGTCGTCTTCGATTTCGACGGGACCCTGGCCGACACGTTCGGGTGGTTCATGGATGCGCTGGACGTGTCGGCCGAGAAATTCGGGTTCTCGAAGGCTCCGGCCGATGAGCATGAAACCTTGCGCGGCTGGACCTTTTCGGAAATTTCCCGGCATCTGGGAGTGCCGACATGGAAAGTGCCGCGCGTGGCCCATTTCATGCGCAAGAAGATGCAGGTCGACATCGAGACGATCTCTGCGTTCGACGGCGTGAAGGAACTGCTGGTTTCGCTCGATGCGGCGGGAGTGAAGTTGGGGTTGGTCAGCTCCAATTCCTGGGAGAACATCGAAGCTGTCCTGGGCGCCCAGGCGTCGTTTTTTGTTCATCGCTCCTGCGGTGTCTCGATCTTCGGCAAAGCGACCAAGCTCCGCAAAATTCTGTCGGCAAGCGGAACGCGCCCCGAGAACGCCCTGTTCGTGGGCGACGAGCTGCGCGACGAAGAGGCCGCGCGGGCGGTGGGGATGAAATTCGGCGCGGTGGCGTGGGGCTACAACCGACCCGACGTCCTGCGTCTGCGCCATCCCGACGAATGGTTCGAGACCGTACAGGAAATGGCCTCCGGATTGGTGTGACGGAATTTGTCGATCCGGAAATCGGATCGTCTACGATCGCCTTTGTTCGCCGACGGGGCGCCGGAGTCGGTCCGTGCTATCTTCCCTGCCTACTCGAATTCCAACGATGGTTCAACCGGGATGCAGGTCCCGATCCGTTCAACGAAGGCAGGCCATGACTCCATCCGCGCTCCAGATCGTCGCACTCGTTCTGTTCTCGCTTGCGCTGGTCCATGTGTTCCTCGCTTCCAGGATCGAACGGTTGGCCCACAGGTCGCATTCGCATTCGGGTACGCTGCACCTGTTGGGCGAGATCGAAGTCGTCTTCGGGTTGTGGGCGCTCGTCCTTTTCGGTTTCCACGCGTTCCTGCAAGGAACCGACAAGGCGATCCTCCATCTGGAGGG
>JBDKGS010000026.1:0-23274 GCA_039798065.1 Fibrobacterota bacterium
TCCCCAAGTTCGAACTCCCCAGCCTGGATCTTTCAGAGTGGGATTTATCGATGCCCGACCTCATTCCCGATTGGGATGGCGACTCCGAGGAAGAGCGCCAAGAGCCGCATAAGAGGGCAAAGCACCAGGAAAATCTTACAGTGGAAATCTCGTTACAAACGGATGACGGCACCCCCATTCCATACATCGATTTTCACCTCAAAGCAAAAAAAGGATTCGAGAAAAAAGGGCGCCTTGATGAACATGGCACGGCAGCTGTTTCAATCCCAAAAGGCGAATATACAGTCAATTATCTCAATAAAGATAAAATTTACCTCTCGGCTCTTGCCATAAAAATCAACAAGGCATTTGACAAAAGCGATACCGGCACAATCAAGGATATTCTGCTTCACAAAGATGACGTAGTCAAAAAACTAAATCTAGTGTACGACGAAATCTATAAGCCGAAGTCTTGTATGGAGTTTCACGACAAGCTCAGGTCCATTGCCGATTCCCACAATGGCGTATTTTTCTTTAACGACTACACTCCCGCCCCATAATCAGGACTGTCCAAATGTCTGATAACACCTTTTCGATCAAGCCCGCCAGCGGGAACTATGTGGTGCTCGAAGGATGGCAAGAAGAGTTCCTGCTTGAAAAGCGAAACTATGCCGGTCTCACGACACCCGTAACAGAAAAATATGCTTGGTACGTTCATCCAATTGAAGTTGGAATCGCACCACAGAAAGCACCAGACAAGTCACCGAACCAAAATCTTGTCCATACATTTGCCGGAAAAATTGGGAAATATGAAATCGGATGCAGCTTGGAGAGCGGCAAAATAGTCGGCCCAATCATCATACAAGTAATCGAAGCCAAATTCAAAGACAAACTAATTGGGCTACCAATTGGCGACGCCGTATTCAAAGTGAACGGCGATATTAAACTTGCCTATAAGCTTTTAACCCTATGGAATAGTGGGGCTTGCGAGTTGGCTAAGAATGAGAGCCCAAAGAAGCCAAGTTCTGCAGAAATCAAAAAATACCTTCGCGGCATAGATAAGTTGGTGAGAACAGCGACCGAGAATCAAGCAGATAAAGCTATCGGAAATGTCTACACTGTAGTTGCTCAGCTGGAGCTAGAGGATAACATCAGCCCGGACAAACTTGATTTACGTGTATTCGCTTTACGAAACGAAAAAGGCGTCTGGTCAATTGTGGATTGGTCATCATTTGGCGATCTAGGCACGTCATCCGTATTTAAAAGCGAAACAAATCTACGCGGAAGCGATTCTCTCTTATCGGCATTAGAAAATTGGATAAAAAGCTCAAAATACCCACCTGGAATTGTGCGTTTTTCCACCGTTGTGTTTGATGACGGAATGAAACGTGAGCAGTCAGGAATATTTCCCTCGCCAACGAAAAAAAGCTACGCTAAAAACGATGAAAAGTTGAAGGAAGAGCTCCGAGAAAAGGTCAACCTAATCAAAAAATTCAGCGATGAGCTAAATGGCCTCGATGACTGGCTGATTGGGTGCCAGCATATTCTCTCCTTCGTTGGAGGCTCAAGTGGGTCTGCCAAATCTGATGGTTATATTCAGACATCTCACACGGCAACTCTCCCCCGATCTCGTGCCAAAATCAGCACAACAGATCATCAGGCCATATATCTGGCATTATCCATTCTAGGTACAAGTTATAAAACAAAATCGAGCGATAAAATAGAATGGAAACGCGGCGGCCAAATCATTGGAGCAACCCCTGAATCGCCCAATGAGGCGAGGAGGTTCATTGGACATATCGAGAAAAATTCAGGCGCCGAGGGAATTCTATGCCAAGAGCAATTCGCGGACACCATTGAAAATCTATTCCTCACCAAAGACCCATTCGAACGGATCAAAAAAACAGTAGAGGCCATCGCAAAAGAAATCAAAGCAAATAAAGTCATTTACTTAGATGTTGCTTGGACCAGTCAAAACAGCAAATTCCTTTCAGAACTGCAAGCGGTTGACAACAAAGGATTCATCAACAACACAGACATTCAACTTGCAACCACCAATCAAGCCAAGCACGCAACCAAAATTCAACTTATTTCGGATAAATTCAAAATCACAAGACACTACCCATTTGATCCAATATCAGGCATTGGCAAGAAGATCAATCTGACCTTCGATCGTTTCACCATTAAGGGACTGATCCATTCGAAATACCCCGCCTCTGCGGAGCCAATGTCAAGCCTGCTTGGGATCGAGCAATCCGCCGAATTCGAAGACATCCCCGATACTCGGCACCTTTATGTATTTCAATCCGGCAGCGAAAGCACAGCAAAGCTATTACATCCTCTACCTCCTTTCAACCCAAACCGCCGGACAATCGAGGTCGATACAGATATAGATTTGATTGCATTCATTTCGCCAATCGAGTTGGATGCAGAAAGACTGGATTTCTACTCTTCAAATCGAGACCATCTAATCAGCAGAGGATGTTGGGTAACCTCCGCCGTACTAAATAGCTACGCAAACAATTCGACCATCCATCTTGAGGATCACGACCATTCCATCAAGGAGCTGCTGAATGATCTAGATACTCTCGACAAGAAGGGCGAACTATTAAATCAATCAAAACGCATTCGGATCGCACACTTTGCCGACGTAATCAAGGGTGCCAACCCTAAATTTTCAGACAATCTAAGCGATGATTTTCCTGAACTTATTCAATTCAGAAAAGACTGGATTGCAGAATGCTCCCTAATTGAAAAAACTCGTTCCTTCATGTTTGACTTGCTCTTCGACCTCAAGCGCAACACCCAATGGGCGTTACATACAGAGGACCTATTCAAAGTGTTCAAAAAGGAGGAACATGAAAATGTCTTTGAGTACCTTGGGCTAATGACTCACGATAATGAGTTTGAGTATTTGTTATGCCAGGATATCATGGACTCCGAAATCGACCCATTGGGGACTACAAGAAACATTAGCAACGACCTAAAATTAGCCAAGGCTGGTGTGGGTTTTGCAAAATCCAGCAAGACCCACACGTACTTGCGCCACCAAACAATTAAAAGAATGCTGGACGGAATTCTGCCGTTTGAAATGAATAATGAAATTATTGACAAGCGCAGATGTTCATTTCCATTGGCAAGTAGGCGAGACATCATTAAAATGTTTAATCTTCTTGATTTCAAAGTAACCTCAAATAAATTCATTGAAAACCTCGAAAAGATCCTCTCCGAATCCAAAGATCTAGAAATGCTTTTTGACAAAAACCGAAAAGCCAGAATCATAAGTTCAATTATGCTTACGTCAACAAAAATGCCAGACGGAAGTGAATCCAGCCCGACAGTATCACAATCACTCAGCGCTGCTGGCGCCCAAGGGAATTCGCGCAAAATTCGCACGCGAATGGGCTCAAACAAACTAGCAATTGAAGTGATTGATGAAGTAACCGCAGACGAAAAATTAAAAAAGATTTACGCTACCCTCAAAGCCTCTGAGCCAGTACTTCTACATGTCGGTTTGGCCATTGATCTGGCCAATCTATACCTATCTGCAGCAAAGGCGCGTCAAGCATTTAATGCCAATCAACTATCTGCGAAAGATGCAACGACGGTCACCGCAGACTTTTTATCTGCTGCGAAAGGTGGATTTGCGCTCACCGCATTCATGGCAAAGAACTCCACTAGTCTCGTTGAGGCAGCCGGACCTGTAGCAGCAAAACAGATCACCAACGGCCTTAAAGCAGCAGAAAAATCAGTTGGCGTTTTAGCGGCAATAGCATCAGTTGGCAAATCTGCGTTTGGCTTGTACGACGCAGCAAAGAAGGATGATGACCAGATATATTACTATAACGTCTCCGAGTTTTCGGTTGCAATTGTTGGCGTTTCCGTCGCCTTAGCCGACATCGCAACATTAGCGGGGACTGCGACAGCAGCTCGCTTTGGAGGGCTCGGAGGGATTCCAGGAGTCATCATCATGTGCGCCCTTCAAACGGGACTATATTTTCTCAAGGATGCCACAGAAGATTCTCTCAAGAATTGGCCTAAAAAAACAAAAAAGATATTTGAGGAGAACTTCACAAGATTTGATTGCACGCTTATCACAAGCACAACGAATAACAGTCCGAGCCCTTTGAAAAAATTCTACTTGCCAGAAACGCCTGATGACATCAAGGTGCTTGACGAGGAGTTAACTCACCTTGCCAGGCTATTCACACAAGCAGAATTTAGCATCACTCATTATTATTCAAACAAAGGCATCGATGAAATTAGCTTTGAAATTTCAGCCTGTGGATTCCTTGAGTCAACAAAAATCTTGTTTGGCAGCTTTTCCGCCGAAACAACGTGGCTTGAGAGGTCTGTATCAGAAACACTTGGAATATCGACACCATCTTGTCAAGATGGGAACCCAGATACCGTCGAGCTGCACCCTTCTGATTTCGAGAATGGAAGCTTCTCCCGCAAGCTAAAAGGTGAATGGGGGGCATCGTCCTACATTTACACAATGCAAGTGGACCTTTTTGGCGATGGGAAATTCTTGATCCCATCCGAAGCAGCAGCTACATCCGGCGAAGTAATCCTAAAAAATTTAACAGAGATCCCTACCGGCCGCACAAATGTCTGATCCAACAATTACAGAATGGCGCCGAATTACTGGGAACTCAACCAGCCAACGGCAATCATCTCTATCAACAAGCGTATTGCTTGTCTTCTGGATTTCTGGCTGCATCTGGGTTGTGCTTCCATATTATGAGAACGGAGCATTTACTGCCTCCTGCAACCAGATCACATTGAACATCCTCACCATTGTCACGACGATTCTCTTTATATTGTCAGCGCTTTTCAACAAGAACCATACATCAAGTCAGGATATCGAGCACCACACAGATCTTTTTACTGGTCAAGAGGTTCTAAGAAAATTCAAGAGCATCCCTTTGGAGTTTGCAAGAACTATTGACCCCAAAGATACTTACCAAGTAGCTTACTCATTAATCAGTCATACAGATGCCGAAGGCGATTTGCACGAGCGCTATTACGCTCTTAAGATTGGAAGCTGGATAGATATTCGCAAAACTATTCGATTCCCAAAGTGGGTTCGATTAACGCCGTTCACCCTTTCAATACCAATTATTTTGGCGGCTCTCTTCCATCGTACTTATCACCAGTTTCTTGATACAAGCACATCTTTCTCCCAGCTACAGCTCAACCCGGATCAATTTGCATTCCTTGTTTTTCCTTGCCTTTCAGCAACTGGGGCAATCTCATATGCTTTATGGTTGATCTATTACATTCGTCTGATTCGGGCGACACCAACGTTCCACGCGGTGGAGTAGATTGTGAAACGATTTTGATGATGGTGAAGCCCAAGAACCGTAACTACCACTCAGCATTGACGCAAGCACACTGATTAGTGTTCCCTAAAGGAACTGCTAGTGGATTCCAACCAAGTTGATCGTTTCAAGTTACATGAGGAGCCGGCCTGAGACGGATACCTCGAGTAGGTTCCGCTATCGCAACAGCGTGTTGCTTATCGTGAGTCACTCGAAGAAATTCCATCGACCCGAAAAGCTCCAGAGAGCTCACCCGCTTTTTCGTCACGACAATTTCCGACTCGTCCGTTCGCGCTCGCTGACCGGAACCCGGCTCGACGAGGCAGCGTTCACTTCAGCTTCAGATAGAACCCCACCTTGGCGGTGCCGCTGAAGCGCAGCTCTTCGTAGAACTTGTGCGCCCCGGCCCGCGTGGAGTTGCTCAGCAGGCACACCTTGTAGCAGCCTCGCGACTTCGCGAATTCGATCGCCATTTCCATCAATCGCTTTCCGATCCCTTGCCTGCGGTACGCCTCGTCGGTGACCACGTTCTCGATGACGGCCCAGCTCGCGCCATTACGCGTGAGATTGGGGACGATTGCGATGTTGCAGGTTGAAACCAATTTCTGTCCATCGACCACCACGAAATAGCGGAGGCCGTCGTTGGCTTCGATGGAGTCCCAGATGGATTGCGCCCTGGATTCGTCAAGCAGCGGATCCTCCGGTGTGAGCTGCCGGTACAAAGCGAGCAATCCAGTCAAGTCCGCCTTCGTAGCGATTCGCTCTTCCACTGCTTGCCTCCTTCGCCTGTCGGTTTACGGAATCGAAACTGTCCGTTCTTGGCAGAATCCCACTGCCACTACCACGAGAGAGATAGCCGGGTTGATGTATCGCAGGTAGAACTTCACGGGAGTGTCCTTTGTATCCGGGTAACCAAGGATCCGGACGCGCAATCCTGATCAGCCAAGGATATGCATTTTCTGTCCATGAACCCAACGCGCCTTCTCCTCTTGGCTTGTACCGCCCTGTTCGTGGACGCCATCGCCGTCCCGTATCCCTCCGACCTGCTCCTCCCTGTGCCCGATCTGTCGGATTCGGTTTCGATGCGACACCCGCAGGAGGAAGCATCGGAGATGGCGAGCATGGGTATGCCGATGCGCACCGACTGGGTCGTGCGAAGCAGGGATGGGTTGGGGCGTCCGCTGCTTACCATCCAACGTTCGCCTGGCATGGCCATGAGCGATTCCATCACCCTAGAGCAGGAGTGGAACCTCGCTTTGCCAAAAATTGTCGTGGCCAACATGACCAACGGGGCGTCGAAATCCATCCAAAACAACTACAGCCAAGGGCGCTTGATATCCACCGACACCGTCTTGAACCGGTGGATTCCCGAAACACGTTCACTCGTACTTTCCGGCAGCCCCCAGGATTCCGTCTGCAACTGGAAAGATTCCAGCGTGTACGACGCACAGTACAGACTGGTCTACGCAATCTCCTGCCGCCCCAGCCAAGGCAGCTCCTTCCTCCGTACGATCCGCTCGATCTACCAGGCCTGGTTCGAAGCCGAATCCGATTCTCTACCCCGCAGGGCAACCCTATGGACCCTGTATCCCACCGACGCCATTCATGATGACAGCATCCTGACCGCCGGCCCCGCCAATCGCCCCGACACGGTGAACCGATTCGGGACATCGATGCCGCTTTTTCGCGACGAGGCGGGAAAGCTGATCAAACACGTCCGAGGTTTCGACACGACCACCTACGAATACGACCCGAAAGGCCGATTGACCAAGGAGGTCTATCGCAGACGATCCACAACCAGCACATCCGACTACCTGTATTCCTGGAGCGATCCGGTCGGAATCCGTCACCAGAAATCTCCTCGCGGCGAGCACATCCAGCTCATCGCTGGCGGACTTCGCTTGAACCTGCCGATCCCAGAACATGTCCGCGTGGAACGCATCTCGGTGGACGGAAAACGATTGGCGCTTCTGGCCGACAAGTTCCTGCCTGCAGGCCGCTCGATCGTGCCGATTTCCGTCAAGCCTGGCGACCTCGTGCGGATCGAATCTTCGAGCAATCAGACAATTCTTGTCGCACCAGGCCGCTGACAGGACAGCGTCCGCCTAGATGGCCCAGTAGATCGCCATGCTCGGCGTGAAATCGAAAAACGAAGGCCCCAGCTCCATCTTGATGGGACGGATTTCGACACCGCCGATCCCGTTCCTCAAATGCAAGTTCAGAGCGGCCATTCCTCGGGCGCACACTTGGAATTCGGCTCTTTCCTTCCGGGAAACCAGGTACAGGTTATGGCTCCGGTCCATCGCGTTGCTTTGCCGCTCGCGTCGCAGGTATTTTCCGCCCGCCCCGATTCCCAGTTTCAGGTCCACGTAGCTCGACTTCACCAGGCTGTAGCCTGCGTCGAGATGCATTCCGAAGCATTGGACGTACTCGTCGATCAATCCGGAGGTCATCCCGATCCCGGCCCCAAAAAGTCCCGATGCGCCGATTTCGCTCCAGACGGCATCGTACTTCTGGGCGTAGGCGACCTCCACACCCGCGCCAGCGAAAACCTCGTCTCCCAGTCCTTCCCAATTCGTTTTGTGGGCGATGAACCCCACACCCAACCCGAAGTCGATCGCCTGCAAGGGTTCGGCCCGATGCGACAGGAATAAAACGATTGCGAGAAGACAGTTCATTGGAATGGGGCTCCACGGCGGGTTTCGGCTCTGGACACTCAACAGCATCGTCATCGCCAGTGACACGCAAACATGCAATTTCTGTCCACAACGCTCCCCTTCCGTCCTGGAGAGCCTCGATTGCACGAGTCTACCCAGGAGTGGTACAATGCAAGGAATCCCGCCCTCCGCTCTCCCTTCGACGAAGGCGTCCTTCATGAGGCCCACATTTCGACAATTTTTGTTCGTTCCGCTCGCCCTCCAGGCCATTGCCTGCGCGCAAGAACCACCGCAGCCGCAGCCAGACAGCATTCCGGCTCTGGTGGACTTCCAGCTTCCGCTGGAGCTCGGCGGTTACTTCACGTTCGACGCCGCCACCCCGCTGTCGCGTTGGGCAAAGCTCGACATCCCCTAACCAGCTTTCGTGGATGGAGCTCACCGCGCAGGCTCCCATCAGCGAAAACGTCACCGGCGCGATCACGCTGCTGTCCACCGGCGACCTTGAAAAGTTGCGTGTCTGGCAGTGCATGGCATCGTGGGAATCGGGAAATTAGATCATCTCGGGAGGGCAACAGAATTTCCACTTCGGGCTGTTCACCACACGTTCCGTGTCTGGTCCCTTGATCTGGGACAGCGCTTGGCGAAACGCTCCGGGGACAGAAATTGGCTGGAAACAAAGCGAAGCGCTGACCCTGGGCCTGGGGTTCGCTTCACTCTTGAACGGAGCCGATTCGGCGGCCGGACGCGGAGAGACGCACGACCCCGCCGTGACCGGCTACCTCGATTGGACACCGACTCCCGGCGACGATTTCCGTCTGTCGGCTTTAGCCGGATCCCATTTTCAGGACGTCGACATCGCCGGAACGCTCACCCTGAAACCCTTCTTGTTCGACGCCGAATTCTGGAAACGCTTCAACTCCGGATCACGCCCCGATTACCTGGGATGGTACGCCGGTGCGGGCCTGCAGCTCTCCGACGATCTCGTGGGCGGTATCCGCTACGACCGCATCAGCCTGGACGATGGAGCGCGCTGGAGCGACAAAATCTGCGCAGGCGGCGTCCTGAAATTCTTCCGCGACCTGTTCGTGGGCGGCGAGATCGGGCACGACGATCGGATGGGGTATTACCTCGACCTCCAGTTCGGCCTGTCGACCCACTTGGGCCTGGCCGGCGTCACGCCCAGACAACCCGGACGCTGAGCCTAATGCCGATTTGAAGCCTACTTCAAGGCGTCCTTGATCTTCTTCACAGCGGCGGCATCGTACAGGCAACAAATACCCTTCTTCGCGGTGGGCTCCAGGGAGATGGAATCGATCGCCTTCTTCACCTTTCCTGCGCTGACACCCAGCTGTTCGGCGATCTTGGCGGAAGTCAGAAGTTCAGTCGCGTCGGCCATTTCGTGTTCTCCAAAACGAGGGTAGCAGGTGCGAATCGCACCAACACCCAAATGATGCATTTTCTGTCCATGCTCCGCCGCACCCAGATATCCGCCGCCCTCCTGTTGGCCACTACCGTCTCCTTCGGGGGTCTTTACCTCGCGAACACGGCAATTCTTGTCAACGAGGCCAAGCCGACGGAATTCGACCTGCGCACCAACGGACTGTTGGCGCACGTGTGCGACACCGGCTTCAACGTGGGCATCCACATCGACCTCGAGCGCATCTCCGACAAGGAACGTTTGCGCATCGTGATCGATCCGCGCCTCAAGTCGCCCGTGGCCACCGGACGCCCTGCGCGCATCCCCACCGACGTGGTCTTGCAGCAACTCCCGGCGGGATCGTACATCGCCACCAAGCTGGTTCTTGGCGATCGCGATCCGGTGCCGTTCAAGTCCGACACCTTCGAGATCAAGTCAGGATCCGTCACATCCTTCGGCAAGATCAAAGTCCGTCCCGAAACCAATTTCCTGGGCATGATGGAACGCATCTCCATCAAGACGGATTCCGTCGACATCGCACCGCGCCTCAAGGCGGTCAAAGCCTTCGGAATCGACACCATGCCAGTCGCATCCAAAAAACTCGGCTGGACCATCGAAGCACCGTAGCCCGCCTTCGCGGCCATTCTGCAATGGCATCTCTTCCGCGAGCCTTGGTACATTCGCTTCCACTATGATCCTTTCCTACCTGCTTCCTCCCGTCGTTGGCGCCTTCATCGGATGGGGCACCAACTGGCTGGCCCTCAAGATGCTGTTCCGGCCCGTCAAACCCTTCAAGATCGGGCCGTGGGCCATCCAGGGTGTGATCCCCAAACGCCAGGACGCGCTCGCCCGCAACCTGGGCGAAATGGTGGAACGCGAGCTGGTGTCGCACCACGACCTGGCCAAGGCGTTGTCGAATCCTGCGCTGCTGGAAGCTCTGCGTCCGTTGGTTCGCACCGAGGCGCAGCGCTTCGCCGAAGAACGCCTGCCCGGCTTGCATCCCATGGTCGCCATGTTCCTCACCCAAGCCATGAAGGACAAGGTGGGCGAAATGCTGGCCACCGAGCTGGAAGCCATGCTCCCACGCATGATCGACGGTGCCGGACAAATTCTGGAAACCCATGTTTCGGTGCGCGATCTGGTGCGCGCCAAGGTGGAAGCCATGTCCCCGAAGACCATGGAAGACATGCTGTTCTCCATCCTGGCCAAGGAATTCGGATTCATCGAATGGAGCGGCGCGGTGCTGGGCGGATTGGTGGGATTGGCGCAAACCGCGCTGGTGATCTTGCTCAACTGAGATTGACTCCCCTCCCGCGACCGGGTATTCTGTTGGGATGAGAAACATCTCTTCCTTGCTGGCGTCGACTCCATCCACCCGCACCGAACACGACCTGCTCGGCGATCGACAGATTCCGTCAAGCGTGTACTGGGGGGTGCACACGTTGCGGGCTTTGGAGAACTTCCCCATCTCGGGCGTGCCCATCAGCCAGTACCCGGAACTTGTCGTCGCGCTGGCCTGCGTGAAGGAGGCAGCCGCCTTCGCCAACCAGGAGCTGGGCCTTCTGGACGACACCCGCGCCGCGGCCATCGCGCGCGCCTGCGAAGAGATTCGCCAAGGACAGTGGCACGACCAGTTCGTGGTCGACGTGATCCAGGGCGGGGCGGGCACCAGCACCAACATGAACGCCAACGAGGTGATCGCCAACCGCGCGTTGGAAATCATGGGGCACCAACGCGGCGAATACCGCCACCTGCACCCCATGGACCACGTAAACATGAGCCAGAGCACCAACGACGCCTACCCCACCGCGCTCAAGGTTGCCTTGCGCTTTTTGGTGCAACGCCTGGTGCGCGAGATGGCCGACCTGGAGCAATCCTTCGCCGCCAAAGGCGTGGAGTTCCGCGACGCGGTGAAGATGGGCCGCACCCAGTTGCAGGACGCGGTTCCCATGACTCTTGGCCAGGAGTTCCACGCCTGGGCCACCATGCTGGGCGAAGACAGATCCCGTCTGAACGAGGCCTGCGACCTGGTCCGCGAAATCAACATGGGCGCCACCGCCATCGGGACCGGCATCAACGCGCACCCCGACTACGCGGAAATTGTCCGACGGAAATTGTCTGAATTGGTGGGGGCGGATTTCGTCACCGCACCCGATCTGATCGAAGCCACCCAGGACGCCGGGGCCTTCGTGCAGTTGTCGGGAGTGCTCAAGCGCACCGCCGTCAAGCTGTCCAAGACCTGCAACGATCTGCGATTGCTTTCCAGCGGTCCGCGTGCGGGATTGGGCGAGATCGTGCTTCCGCCCATGCAAGCGGGTTCCAGCATCATGCCCGGCAAGGTGAACCCGGTGATTCCCGAGGTGGTGAACCAGATCGCCTACGTGGTGATCGGCAACGACGTGACCGTGAGCTTCGCGGCCGAAGCGGGGCAACTGCAGCTCAACGCCTTCGAGCCCGTGATCGCCCGCAGCCTGTTCCAAAGCATTTCCTACTTGGCCGCGGGATGCCGCGTGCTCCGCGAAAAATGCGTGGAAGGCATCCAAGCCAACCGCGAGCGCATGGCCACCTTCGTGGAGGAATCGGCCGGATTGGCGACCGCGCTCAATCCGTCGCTGGGTTACGCCATCGCCACCGAAATCGCCCAGGAAGCCCATCGTACCGGACGCCGTGTGCGCGACCTGGTACTGGAGCGGGGACTGTTGTCGCCCCAACAACTGGACCAGATTCTGTCTCCCGAGCGATTGACCGGCCCCGCGCGGGGCTGAACTCCGGGCTCCACATTCCAGCTCCCCGGATCCTTCCGAAGGCACAGCTTTGAGTGATATGGCCCAACCTCGCCGCAGACGGCTATATTCCAAGACATGTCCCTCTACCTGACAGCCTTCCGTGGTCGCCATGGCGGCGGCGATATCCCTGGCTTCCTCTGGACTCCCGAGGCCGGCCAAGCCATCCGCCAAATCACCGACGCCCTCCGCCAGGAAGCGCCGTGGATCGGATCGCGCATTTCGGGCCGCGAGATCTTCACGCTCGCGTCTCCCGACAACCCCGAAGCCGACCACTTGGTCGCGCAGAAGGACGGCGTCTGGAAGCCCGACCTGCACAACCAAGGCACGCGCGGCTTGCTGCTTTTGCTCTTGCTGCGCGCCCTCAAGACCAAACGCGTTCTGGTCGACCTGCGGACAGGATTTGCCACCGTGCGTTCCACGGAGCTTCCCGATGGCCGCATGGCCGTCGACGGGTTGGAGCTGCACCTGGAATCCCGGGGCAAACTCGAATTCCTGCTCTGGTTCCATCCGGTGCGCCGCATCTTGGATCCGCGCCCGACGGCGCTGGACGAACACGGGCATCGCGCATTGGATATCTGGTTCCCTCTGGAAGGCGTGTCGGCCGCCAGCGCCCATCCCAAGCGCTCGCAGGGCGGACACTCCTTGCAGATCGGCCGCCGTGCACGTTTTGTGCGCACCGGCGATCCCGCCGCCGTGGTGCTGTCGGAAACCGTCAGCGAACTTTCGGCCCAGGAAATGGTGCAGGCGGTCCGCGGATGGTTCGCGGGCAATGTTCTGGAAGGCACCGGGATCAGCATCGAATCCGACCCCTGCCCCGCTTCCGATCTGAATCTGGAACAAGGCTTCTCCAACGGTCCATCCACCGTCGGGCTGGACTGGGACGATCGCGAAGTTCCGTTGCACGACATTTTCCGTCATGCCTTGGGCGGGTACACCGCATTGCGCGTGCCGCGCCTGCCTCCCGCCACGTTCCACCTCTCCGGGATCCGCGATCGCCAACTGGCCGAAGACGTCGCCACCATCCTGAACCAGCGCGCCGCCGAATGGTCGGGGGTCGCGCTCCAGTTCGCCGCCGAGCCGTTGCCCGGCAGCATGGAATTGCCGCTGGACGCCAAGGCCCCGGTCGTGACACAACCGCGTTCCGCCCGCGCTTCGGGCCAGGCCGCGGGCCTGTTCTTGGAATGCGTGAAAATCTCGGGCGGCGCTCCGTGGCGCCTGAAAAGCCAGACGCTGGGCTGGACCGTGGGCATCGCCCAGGCCTTCCTGTACGGCAAGATGCACCACCTGTCCTTCGCTGTGATGGACCCCGCAGGCCAGATCGCGGCATCCCTGGTGGTACCGTTCCGCTTCGCCGACCTTTCCGAAGTCGCGTTCGGAAAATCCATCGCCTCGAAGCTCTGGGCAAAAGCTCCCGAAGGCGTTTCCATCCATGTCGACGAATCCCTGGAACTGCCGCAGCACTTCCTTGACGGATTCTGTCCTGGCGCCAGCGCTTGGCATTTGCGCCGTCGCTCGGCCCCGCGCGTATTGTCGGCCACCTCGTTCGCCTGGCTCGAACCGGGCCAGGCCGCCTTCTCCGACGACCGCATCTTCGCCACGGTGGCATCGGAAGCCGGCATCCGCTATCTCTACCTCGAACGCCTGAGCGGAACCCAGTCTCCCCTCGAAGCGCTCGAAACACTCGAAACACTCGAACACGCCTGGGTCCCCGGCCGCGCCGAACGCCGCAATCTGCCCGCCTCCCTGGAGTGGGCGCGCGGTCTGCTGTTCCAGCGCGACCGTTTCCAAGCCTTCGCACCTGGCCGCCTGGCCTGAGGAGCTTCCAGAACATGTCCAACGAGATGACAACTCCTGTCGACAAACCATTCGTGGTGGCGGGCAAGACCTACCAAAGCCGTTTGCTGGTGGGCACGGGCAAGTACGAGACCAACGAGATCATGAAGGAAGCGCTGGAAGCCTCGGGGACGGAAATCGTCACCGTCGCGCTGGGGCGTGTGGACCTGTCGGCCCCCAAAGGCAAAGGGATCTTCGACTACATCGACACCTCCAAGTACACCATCCTGCCCAACACCGCCGGTGCGTTCAACGTGCAGGACGCGGTGCGTATCGGACGCCTTTCCAAGTCCATGGGCTGGAACCTGCTCAAGCTGGAAGTGCTGTTCGACGCCAAGACGTTGTTGCCAGATCCTGTCGGCACCCTGGAAGCCGCCCGCATCCTCAAGGACGAGGGCTTCGACCTCATGATCTATACCAACGACGACCCCGTGCTGGCCCAGTTGTTGGACAGGCTGGAACCTGCGGCCATCATGCCTGCAGGGGGGCCCATCGGGTCGGGTCAGGGCATTTTGAATCCGTCCAACATCAAGATCATCCTGGAGTCGGTGAAGGCCCCGGTGCTCATCGACGCGGGCTTGGGCACCGCATCGGACGTGGCCGAAGCCATGGAGCTTGGCGTGGACGGCGTGTTGCTGAACACTCCCATCGCCAAAGCGCAGGACCCCATCCGCATGGCCCGCGCCATGAAAGCCGCCTGTGAAGCCGGACGCGACGCCTACATGGCCGTGCGCATCCCCCGCAAGCTCTACGGTTCGGCCAGCTCGCCGCTGGAAGGCCTGTCGCCGGCACGTCGGCCGGTCTGACAGAGATCCCGCCGCCTGCAAGGCGCAAGTGGTAGATTCTACCCATGACCGGACGGCAATACTACGACTGGCTGACGGAAGGCGGAGTCAACGACGTGACCCGCATGGTTTCCGTGATGGAGCGACTGGGTGTGCCGTGGTGCATGATCGGTGGCTTGGCGGTGAACCACTGGGCGCAAGAACCGATGGTCACGCGCGATGTGGACATTGTGATCGCCCTGGACCAGGTCGAGCCGGTTGTGGAAGCCTTCGCCCAAGCAGGCTTCAAGGTCAACCGCTTTCCCTACTCCATCAACCTGGACGGCGGCTCGCAGGTTTTCATCCAGATCTCCACCGACGAGATGTACCGGACATTTCCTGTCAATGGCGTTCCTGCCGACATCCACGGCATCCTGATGCGCGTCGCGAGCCTCGAGGATACATTGAAGGGCAAACTTGCGGCATGGGGCGACAAAGGCCGTCGCGCCAGCAAGCGACAGAAGGACCTTGCCGACATCGCCCGTTTGGTGGAAGCCCACCCCGATCTCGAATCGAAAATCCCTGCCGAAGTCCTCGCACGAATCCGTGACTGAACACCGGTTGTTGAATTAGCCCACAACAAAAAAGGGACTCCGCTCGGAGTCCCTTTTCGTATCGCCAATTTCCGTCCTACGGGTTCATGGTGTGGATCACCACGCCTTTGGCGACCGCATTGTTGCCTCCGACATCCTCCACGGCCACCGTGCCTGTCGCCTCCGACAACTTCCAGCGCCGCAGCAATCCCGTTGGGGGAACCGAAGCCATCCTCTGGTTTGCTTTGAATTCAACCAGGCTCAGAGCCCGACTGTAGATCCTCACATCGGAAACCACCCCTTTGAAGGGGTAGGAGGCGCCACTTTCGGAGGTGCCGCTGTTGGCGCGATTGGACCCGATCCGGAACGGGCCCGCCGGGTTCACTTTGCCAGGATAGCTCGTCGACGTCATGGTGGTGTCGAGCAACACATCGAGGAAATTACCGCGACGCGCCAGGGCGACGTGATGCCAAATACCAGTCCCGGTCAAGGTGAGTCCGACTTCCGACTTGGTGTAATCTTCGACCGCCGCATAAGCCAAAATCCTGGCGCCGTTGTAATAGATGGCCAGATCGTTTCGCAAGGATCCTTGGGCACCCATCGAATCCTTCCAGTCGAACAGGTCCCAACGGATTCCCAGTGTATCCGTCTTGAACCATGCCTCCACCGTGAAATCCGCGGCACCGAGGTTCGGCGCGCCCGAGGCGGGAACCTGCAAGAACGATGTACTGCCATCGAAGCGCCAAAAGCTTTCCGGAATCGAAGGCGAGGGTTCGATCGCCTTGTCGCTTGTTGAACAGCCGCTCAAGAGCGCGAACGCGCTCACGAACGCCAAGGAGAAAACGGAGAAACGCATGACACAACCTTTCCAGCCACCAAATCATCGGCGGCGACATTCGCCAATTTAGGCACTCGCCGATGATCCGGGCCGAAAGGTTCCCAGGGGAATAAAAACGACAAAGGGACTCACGCATGAGTCCCTTTCATTATTTGTCAATTCCTGTCGCGACCGATATCAGCCCTGCGTGCGCTTTTCGGCCCATTCCAGGAAGTTGCCTTGTTTGTCGATGCCGCCAGCCTTGATGAAGGCGCCCACATCGCCAAGCAAACTTGCCGCTTGCGGTGCCGTCATGAACCCGGGATACAGGACGATGGTCCGGCCTTTGTTGTCGAGCACCACCAGCGCGGGAAATCCTTCCACGCCCTGTTTCATGGCCCACTGCCCTTCGGTCATGGCGTTCTTGCCCAGGGTGATCTTCTTGCCGGATTCACCGTTGAGCTTGGCAGGAACGAACTGCGTGTTCAGCTTGGCAACGATCGCTGGGTCGCGAAACGTCGTCTGCTCCATTTTGCGGCAGTAACCGCACCAATCGGCGTAGACGTTCACGAAGACCGGCTTGTTCTGGGCCTTGGCCGTCTTGGATGCAGCCTCGAGATCGGTCCAGTTCACCGAAGGAAGCGAAGGCCCCTGCTGGGCCGACACCGAGGGCGCCACGAACACCGAAGCGATCGCGACGCTCAGAAGAGCCCGCACGAGGCGAGCCTTCAGGGAGCGCCCGAAACCGTTGGTTCCGAGCTCAGAGCGCACGGTTCAGCTGCTCGGCGATCTTGTCCTTGGGAAGCGCGCCCACCAGCTGGTTGACCACTTCGCCATTCTTGAAGATCAAGAGGGTGGGAATGGAACGAATGCCAAATTTTGCCGAGACGTCGGGATTGTCGTCGGAATTGAGCTTGCCGATCTTGAACTTGCCGGCGTATTCGTTCGAAAGCGCCTCGACCGAAGGTCCGATCATGCGGCAGGGTCCGCACCAGGGAGCCCAGAAGTCGACCAGAACGGGGAGCTCGGCCTTGAGCACTTCGGCCTCGAAATTGGCGTCGGTGAATTCCACAAGATTGCCAGCCATGATTAGGATCCTTTCTTCTTCGTTTTCTTGTCGAGCGAGTCTGTCAGAATTTGCACCCGGGTCCAGAACAGCTCCCACTGCTCGGGGTCGGACTGCAGCTCCAGAAGCATTCTACGGTAACCTACCAAATCCACACCGGAGGATTTCAGAACTTCCGTTCGCGCCAGTTGCGCATCTTGCGGACGCCCTTCCATCCCCGACGAGGCGACTCTCAACCTGACGTACAACCTAGCAAAGTCGGTTGTCCGGGCTTCCTTCTCCTTGTCCTGGCACCCGACCAGGAACATGGCTGCCAAAAGGCCGAACCAGAGCGCTGTCCGCATCAGGATTCCCCTTTGTCGAACAAGGCCTGCACGAAGGTCTTGGAGTCGAAGGGGATGAGGTCGTCGATTTTTTCGCCCATGCCCAGAAACAGCACCGGGGCCGAAGGGACGATTTTTGGCAGCGCCAGGATCGCGCCCCCTTTGGCGGTGCCATCCAGCTTGGTCAGGACAAGACCTGTCAGCTTGGCCGTCTCGTGGAACAGCTTGGCCTGGCTCACCGCGTTTTGTCCCGTGTTGCCGTCCAGAACAAGCCACGTGTGCTGCGGGTACGCCGCGTCGTGCTTGCCCACCACCTTCATGATCTTGGAAAGCTCGGCCATCAGATCGGCGCGATTCTGCAATCGGCCCGCCGTGTCCAACAACACCAGATCGCATCCTCGAGAGATGGCGGCGGCTACCGCATCGTAGGCCACCGCGGCAGGATCGGCACCCGGTTTTTGTCGAATGCACGGAACATCGGCGCGACGGCACCATTCTTCAAGCTGATCGACCGCTGCGGCACGGAAAGTGTCGCAGGCGCCCACCAACACCTTGCGCCCTTGGGCGCGATATTTATTGGCAAGCTTCCCGATCGTGGTGGTCTTGCCGGCGCCATTGACGCCCACGATGGCGACCACCTGCAAACCGGCACCCAGCTCGAACGGCCTGGTGGCGCCAAACACCTCTTCGGCGCATTCGGCGAGCCATCCCAGCAATTCGTCGGTGTCGGCGTACGATCGGCCCCACGCCTTCTTGCGAAGGCGCTCCACCAGCTCGTCGGCGGTGTCCATCCCCACATCGGCGCGGACCAACCGCTCGGACAATTCCTCGAGGGTGGCTTCGTCGATCTTTCCGGTACCCAGAGCGGCCTTGAGACCGCGCACCAGGGTTTCCCGCGTGCGGCCAAGGCCCTCGCGGATGCGCGAGAGCCAACTCATTTCGAAGCGTCCACCTTTTGGGAGGGGCGCATGATCTGCTTGTAACGGACCGGGTCGCGCAGGAGCTTGACAGCCTCCGCCACCTGAGGGTCGAGCGACAGTTCGAAAGGCGTGGCGCCGTTGACGCCGCCGATGGCCATCAGAAGTTCGCGGGTGATGCCTTCGCGGACGTATTCCTTGTTGATCTGGAAGAGACCTTCCGACGACTTCGCCACGGCCGAATCCAACGCGTCGATGCGCTCGCGCACCGCCTTGCGTTCGGCGGCGCTCATGTTGTCGCCGCGCAACGAGTCGACCTTGATGGACTTGCGCATTTCCTTGATCAGCTTGGTCTGGAAACCTTCGTAGCGGAACTTGATGGAGTCCGACTTGAGGAAGGTCCGGAAGTCCTCCACCAGCGCGTCGGAAGCGCGGAAGGTGCTGTCGAGTTTGCCCTTGGCCAGCAACTTGGGTTTGGCCTGGATGGCGAAGCGGAAGAACAGATTCCGTCGTTCCACGTCCTGCTGCCAGGAGTTCATCTTGCGACCCGGCACGCGGATGTCGGGAAGGATGCCGCCTGCGTCCCACACCTTGCGCCCCAGCACCTTGGTCATAAACGACTTGTGTCCGGTGGTGTCCAGCGTGGTGTCGTTGGCGAAGCCGTCGTCCAGGTCGCCGAACTCTTCGTCGGAATTTGTCTTCTTGGGCAAAAGCGAAGAGTCGCTGGCGGTGTCCTTGGCGGCTTCCTTCTGCTTCCAGCGGATGCCGTTTTCCTTCTTGTTGATGCAACGGCCGCTGGGCGTGTAGTAGAAGGCCGCGGTGAGCTTGAGGCTGTAGCGCTTGTCCATGGGGAAGATGGTCTGGACCGAGCCCTTCCCGAAGGTCTGGGTGCCCATCACGATGCCCCGATCCCAGTCCTGGATGGCTCCCGAGACAATTTCTGCCGCCGAGGCCGATCCGCCGTTGACCAGCACGACCAAAGGAACGGTGGTATCCACGATGGGGTCGCGTCCGCTGGAAAGCTCGCTGTTTTGGCTGCGCATGCGCCCACGGGTGCTCACCACAACGCGGTTTTTGGGAAGGAACAGCTCGGAAACCGACACCGACTGCGAAAGCAGACCGCCCGGATTGTAGCGCAGATCCAGGATATACGATGTGGCGCCCATCTTCTTGAGGGCCACGAGAGCCTTTTCGACATCGTCGCCGGTGGGCTCCGAGAATTGGACGAGCTTGACGTAGCCGACCTTGCCGGGAAGCATTCCGTAGTACGGCACCGACTCGATCTTGATGATTTCACGCGTGATGGTGAACGGCATGGCTTGACTGAATCCGTCACGCCAGATCTTGACCGTGACCGGCGTACCGGGCGTTCCGCGCAGCTTGGAAACGGCATCGTCGACCGTGATGCCTTTGGTGGATTTTCCGTCGATCTCCAGGATCTTGTCGCCCGCCTGGATGCCCATGCGCTGGGCGGGAGTGCCCACCAACGGGGTGATCACGGTCAGGATGTTGTCGCGCACGCCGATAGTGATGCCCAACCCACCGAACTGGCCTGTGGTGTGGGTCTTGAGTTCCGCCGACTCCTTTTCGTCGAAGTAGGCGGTGTGCGGATCCAGGATGCTGGAAAGCCCGCGAACCGTGGCGTCGATGAGCGTGTCGGAAGGGATTTCTTCCACATACGCCTCGTTGACGCGCGCTAGGACGTGGCCCAACCTTTCGAAGCCCGCGTAGAAGCCCGCATCTCTGCTGGACTGGCTGACGGCGGCAGCGGAGGAGGCGGCGACGAAGGCGGTCGCCAGGGCAAAGTAGATGGACGAGCGGGACGGCAGTGACATGCAGCCGAATATACCTTAATCGGGAAACCCGCTCCGGTCGGGCCCCTCCTCCCATGGCTTCTGCAGTGCGCATTCCCGTAGGGGTGTCGATCGATATGGGTTGCGATGCCCGTTCCTCGGTCGTACTTTCCAAGCGTCCATTCCTAATGGCAAATAGATCCTTTTGTCCCACACCGGGAGTTCCCATATGATCCGCCGCTTTGCCGCGATGCTGCTTTCCTTCGGTGGAGCAGCTCTGGCCCAATACGATGACTATCCGGTCGGGCAGTACGAATTCTGCCCCAACCGCATCGTCGTTTCGCCAATCAAGTTGATGGGCGGCATGGACGCCACCAAGCGCGACCAGGGACCCAAGGTCGATCTCAAGTGGACCCCCAACATCGACATCCTCGACGCGCGTTACGAATATGTCCTGGGGGTGGACGGCACCTGGGGCCTCGGACCCATCGGATCCTTGTATCTGGGCCTGGACTCGGTCAAGGTCAATTCCTTCGCGATTGGCGTGTTCAGTCGCTACTACCTGGGGCTGGGCAGCGGCCCCTACGCGCAATTCAACCTCCAGTGGTTCCGTCAATCCCAAACCAAGGTCTGGGATGGCAAGGCCCTGCACTACGGCGACAGCCTGCCGATCACCAACGCCATCGTCAATGTCTCGGGACCACAACTCTCCCCGATTCTAGGGTACAGCGCCATTTTCGGACAGCACCTGGTGCTGGAGGCCCAGATGGGCTTCACCATGGGTCGTTACGACATCGAGATGCCCAACGGCGATGTTTCCACTCCTGGCAGCTGGGGACTCCCCCGCGTGTACCGGGCCGGACAGGACTGGGGCGGATTCTACTTCGCGCAGCTTTTGCTGGGCGTGGCCTGGTAGGACAGGTTTTGACCACTTCCCCCGCGCACGCCTGACCCGCAACCGATGGGTTGGGCTCAGCTTCTTGAACTGATTCTGGTGGGTGCGGGCGCCTTCGCGCACCTGCACATCGTCTTGGCCCGGTCGTCGTCGGCAAAGACCATCTGGTTCAACCGCATCCTCTACGCTTGGTCGCTCTGCTGGACCATCTGGTACGCGTTGGTCTTCTCGTCGCTGAACCTGGAGACCATCGGCTACTACCGCATCCCGTACCTCACCGCCTTCGCGGACATCCTCAAAGGGGCGATCCTCAACCTGCAGTTGGGAATCGGGCTGCACGGGCTTTCGCAGATGACCGGATCCCTGAAAAAGGTGCCTGCCTGGGTCTGGTACGTCTTTCCGGTGGGGTTGATCGGGTGGGGATTGGTACGGATCGCGACCCACCCCATGGTCGGATTCCTGGAAAATGTCGAGCCGGTGGTACGGCTGTTCCTGGCCGCCGATATCGTCGCGGGAATCTTGGCGGCCTACATGCTGGGACAAGGCATGCAGCACATGGATGAATCGCAGAAAGGCGTGGCGCGGCCTCTGCGAAAGGCGTTGATCGCCATGATCCCATTGCTGAGCGGCGCCTTGGCGATCAAATTCCTCTACGGATTCGAAGCCGTGGGCCGCTACCGCTGGGTGCTGTTGCACGATCTCGCGCACCTGCTGCCGCCGTTCACCCTGCTGTGGGCCACCTTCCGGACAGAAACCGTCGCGCTGGACATCACCTTGGCGAGTTGGCGACGCCTGCGAACCTTCGCTGGTGTGTTCACCGCCTACATCCTGGCCAAGTTCGCATGGCCGCTTTCCAGCCTGGACATCGCCGCGTCGTGGGCGGCGGCCGGGCTTGGGCTCGCCAGCTCGATGGGGCCGCTTTCCGTCACCACCGCAAGGGCGGCGTCGGACGCCTTGAACCTTGGCAAACAACGCGAATCGCGGTTGTTGCGCGATTTGGAACAACGGCTGCGGCGCACCACTCTTCCCGACGAGGCCATCCCCAAGTACCTGGCCCGCTGCATTGGGCGCATCCTCGATGCGCGCTGGCGCGTGAAACCCTTGGACAAGACGGAAATCGTCAACATCCTGCAGTCGCGCGCAATCGAGCCCGGCCCCGAAACGCCGACCCGGATCCTTTCCCTGAGCAGCACCACCACCCGTGCGGAAGTCGACAACTGGGCCCGCCTCCAGGCCCGTTGGATCCTGCCCATGTCCACCGGCGACTCCTCGTGGGCGATTGTGCTGGGCGCAAGTTCCCGCATGGAAAACCTGCCTGCCGAAATCGTCGCCCTGCTCGACGGGCTGTTGGCCACCTGCCAGCAGGTGCTGCTTTCGCGCGAGACGCTGCGTCATTCGCTCCAGACCCAACGGCGTCTGGAAGAGGGCGAACGATTGGCCATGCTGGGACTGATGGCGGCCTCGGCGGCGCACGAGATCAAGAACCCTCTGTCGGCCATCCGCAACGTGGCCATGGCGGCGCGGCGCGACGCCCCGACAGATTCTGTTTTGAGCCGCGACCTGGACGTGGTGGTGGGCGAGGTCGATCGGTTGGATTCCACCGTGAGGCGCATGCTCCATTTCGCCCGCGATCGCTCGGTGTGCGAAGACGCTCCCGAAACTCTGCGCGTGGTGGTGGGGCTGTTGGCGGTGGAGGCCCGGCAAAAAGGCATCGCACTGGAATTGTCGGTTCCCGACGAAAAGTCGCCGTTGCCCATTTCGGAAAACGACCTCAAGGCGATCCTGTTCAACCTGGTGCTGAACGCGTTGAACCACGCCCCTCGCGGCTCCAAGGTGAATGTGGACTTCGACGCGGCGAACCGATCCGTTTCGGTGTCCAACGAAAGCGAGATCCCCGACGATTTCCGTCATCGTCTGTTCCAGCCCCTCGCCACGCGTGGCGGAACGGGACTGGGCCTCTACATTTCGAAATCCAAGGCCGTGGAATCGGGTGGACGTCTGGACTACGTCTTTTCGCCCGGCCACACGACGTTTCGCCTATCCTGGGAGCACCTATGAGCCGGATCCTGGTTGTCGACGACGAAAGCGGCGCCCGCTACGGGGCGCGACG
>JBDKGS010000027.1:0-23228 GCA_039798065.1 Fibrobacterota bacterium
AACGAGCTGCTGTGAACCAGGTAGTTGCCGTTGACGATCCAGTCCTTGTGATCGATGGCCAGGATGCCTTCGATGGTCTTCTCTTGGCCGACACGTGCGGTGAGGCCGCTGAAATTGCCGCCATCGGATGCACCGATCTGAAGTCCGAGCGCGAACTGGCTGGCGGCTTCGGCGGAGGTGGCGGCGATCGAGATCGCAACGGCGCCCATCGTCAAAATTCGTCGAATGGAAATCGTCATTTGGAATTCTCCTGCAAAAAAGTAACGGGGCGGAATCAATCTACCGTCGGTCGCCGCTCCGCACTGGCCGATGAACGCTGGAGTTGCCGTCCCAATTCATCTACAATAGTCGGGAGGTCGTCGCTCGAAACCCCATGAAACCAGAGTTTGTGCGGGTAGACCATGATGTTGGGACCTTTTTCGCAGGGTCCCAGACATCCACTGGGCGTCACGCGCAAGGACAGATTCCGTTCCTTGCACAATCGCTTCAGTTCGGCGACGATTTCCAACGCGTTCCATTGGTCGCCACATGAGCAGCGCCCGTCCTTGCGGGCGTGCTGGCACACGAAGACGTGCATATCGTGCGGCGACTCCTGGAGAATCATCCGAGGCTTATGCAGCCACCGAAATGGTCACGCTCTCGATGATCTGGTCTTCGTGCGGCTTGTCGCCGGCATCGGTGCGCGTGAGCGCGATGGCGTCCAACACGTCGAATCCGGTGATCATCTGTCCGAACACGGAGTAACCTTCGGCGGGACCGCCCTTTGCAGGATGATCCAGGAAGTGGGCGCCATCTTCCGGGTGCACAATAAAGAACTGCGAGCCGATGGAGTTGGGGCGAGCGGTCTTGGCGTACGAAAGGGCTCCGCGGATGTGCTTGAGCTCGGGGTGGTATTCGTCGCCGATGCAAGTGCCAGCGCCCTTGTAGCTGTGGCCGCCGGTGCCGTTCTTGTTGGTGAAATCGCCGCCCTGGATCATGAAGCCTTTGATCACGCGGTGGAACGGAACGTTCGCATAGCTGCCTGCTTTGGCCAGCTCCACGAAGTTCTTCACGCCTTCGGGGATTTCGGTGGCGAACAGCTTGAACACCATCTCGCCGCGGTTGGTCTTGATGGTGGCGAGGGTGTCGCCGGCCTTGGGTGCGTCCTTTTGCATGGAACTCTCCGAATGAGGGATTGTGACGATTGGCCCGGAAAGGTACCAAACCGGTGGCAGGAGGATCGCCGGGTCAGATTCCGTCACCACTATCGCCGCGAACGCTCCCTGGTTCTATTTTTCGGACCAGTTCATCCTCTATTCATTTCCGAAGGAGTCCGCCAATGGCCACGCCAGAATTCGTCTACCAGGATCCGTTCCCCCTTGGCGAGGACACCACGAATTACCGCCTGGTCAGCACCGAAGGCGTGTCGGTGGTGGAATTCGAGGGCAAGAAGGTCTTGAAAGTGACCCCGGAGGCCATTGAACTGCTTTCGCGCACGGCCATGCACGACGTGAGTTTCTTCCTGCGTCCAGCCCACAACGAACAGGTCGCAAAAATTCTGAAGGATCCCGAAGCCAGCCAGAACGACAAGGGCGTGGCGATGGCCATGCTCCGCAATGCCCAGGTGGCGGCCGAAGGTCAGCTGCCCACCTGCCAGGACACCGGCACGGCAAGCGTTGTCGCCAAGAAGGGCCAGCAGGTCTGGACCGGATTCAGTGACGAAGAAGCCATCTCCAAAGGCATCTACAACACCTACACACAGGACAATCTTCGGTACAGCCAGACGGTTGCTTTGGACATGTACAAGGAGATCAACACCGGCACCAACCTGCCGGCGCAAATCGACATCTACGCCACCGAAGGCATGGCCTACAAGTTCCTGTTCGTTGCCAAAGGGGGCGGCTCGGCGAACAAGTCGTACCTGTACCAGGAAACCAAGGCTCTCCTGAATCCCGCCAGCCTCAAAAAGTTCCTGGTGGAAAAGATGAAGACGCTGGGCACGGCGGCTTGCCCTCCGTACCACATCGCCTTCGTGGTGGGCGGAACCAGTGCAGAATCTGTCATGAAGACCGTGAAGCTCGCCAGCGCCAAGTATCTGGACCACCTTCCCACCACGGGCAACGAGCACGGCCGCGCTTTCCGCGACATCGAGCTGGAGAAGGAACTCCTCGAAGAAGCCTACAAGACAGGAATTGGCGCGCAGTTCGGAGGCAAGTACTTCGCCCACGACATCCGCGTGATCCGCTTGCCGCGCCACGGCGCTTCGTGCCCGCTGGGAATGGGCGTGAGCTGCAGCGCCGACCGCAACATCAAGGCCAAGATCAACGAGAAGGGGATCTTCGTCGAAGAAATGGACAAGAACCCTGGCCGCTTGTTGCCCGACATGGGCGGCAAGAAGCACAAGCACGGCATCGAGATCGATCTCGATCGCCCCATGAGCGAAATCCTGGCCGAACTGACCAAGCACCCGGTGAGCACACCGCTGTTGCTCAAGGGCACCATCGTGGTGGGCCGCGACATCGCCCACGCCAAGTTCAAGGAAATTCTCGATTCCGGCAAACCGCTGCCCGAATACCTCAAGAAGCACCCCATCTACTACGCGGGCCCGGCCAAGACGCCGGTGGGCAAGCCATCCGGGTCGTTCGGCCCCACAACCGCCGGCCGCATGGACAGCTATGTCGATCTGCTGCAGTCGGCGGGCGGATCGATGGTCATGATCGCGAAAGGCAACCGTTCGCAACAGGTGACCGACGCGTGCAAAAAGCACGGCGGCTTCTACCTGGGATCGATCGGCGGGCCCGCAGCGGTGCTTGCCGAAGAGAACATCAAGAAGGTCGAATGCATCGACTTCCCCGAGCTGGGCATGGAAGCCGTCTGGAAGATCGAAGTCGTCGACTTCCCCGCGTTCATTTTGGTGGACGACAAGGGGAATGACTTCTTCAAGCAGCTCGGCTGCTAATTCCATTCCGGTTCCGGCGGCGCATACTTGCTCCAACATTCCGGCCCAACTCTCGACGTACCGACGCGTACGCCTTCGAGTTGGGCCGGAACGCTCGTCGAGTCGTCTGCATCCTCTCGGGCCGGAATGGTCGTTTCGACGATTTCTGTCGTCTCGGGGCGTCGCGCCCCCCCCCTCGGAACACAACGTACCTTGCCGCCTGCCCTGAGCTGCGTCGAAGGGTACGCCTTGTCACCTGAAGGTGACCAACCCTGGGGTTTATTGCCGGTGGTTGTCGAGTTGGGCCGGAACGCTTGTCGCTGCGTCTGCATCCACCGGATTCCGGAATGGCTATTTTCTGACTCGACAGTTTCTGACTTTCTCTCCCCCCGGAGCCCCCATTGCGCATTCTCCAATTCCTCCGCTTCACAGCACTGCTTGGCCTCACAAGTTGCTTCGAATCCACGACGTCGATACCTGTGACATCCGAGGACCAATCCGCCGCGTTCCAGCCCTTGTCGGCGATGACGCCTCTTGACAAAACCGTTCTCCAAGCCGCCCACGGAAAGAACGGCCCGATCTTCTACACCCTGAACAACTTGTCTACGGTTGCTCCGATCCCTCCGGATTACGGAGACATCGTCCACCAAGCCGCGAGTGGCGAACTTTTCTCACCTTATCGTCCTTGGATCGATTCGGAAGTCCGAATCACCCTGAAAAAGGACGCGCCCCGAGTCGACTTTATTTGGTTTCATCCGAATCCACCCCAAACCATCTGGGACAGCGACGTTTCTCTCTCGCTCTGCCCCGATCTCCCCGACACGCTTTTCCGAAATCCAGCACTCGCGAACACGAATCCCGCCCTTGGAGGATCGGCCCTCCGGGTCGGCCGCTACTTGTTCTTGTTCTCCCAGGTCACCGATCAGAAGACCCGTGGAGTGATCCTGCTCCGACGCAATGCACTGATGGATACGGCGCATTTTCCGCGACCTATCCACGAATCCTGCGGCTCCTTCTCCGAGACAAACTCCGACCTGTCGGCGAAATGGATCGAGCTGGGTCAAGCATCGATCGATACGTTCAAGACCACGTCCGCCGTTGCAACACGATCGGGAATTTGGCTTCTTTATTCCACCTTCCTCAGTTCGAACCAGCGCCTCGCGTTCGTGGACACATTTGGGGTGAAGACCGTGGTGGATTCCCAGTCGTTCGGAATCCCTGCGCATTTCTACTATTTCCGGCTTCTAGGCTTCCAAGGTCGTGCCTGGGCCTTGGCAAATGAAGGTCTCGTAACCTTGCCATCAACTCCGATCACCCCCAGTACCGTACAACCACTCTTTCTGTACGATTTCCTAGCATCGCCCTGCGCGGAAGTTGCAGGCAAGTGCATCCAATACCATGGATCGGAACTACGGTCACTGGACCTGACCGAGTACAAACAAATCAATCTCGACAACACCGGAATACAGGATGCGTGGATCACCGGCGTCGTCCAATACAAGGACACAGTCTACGTGGGCACGCTCTCTGGCGTTTTCACCAAGCCCGTGGCGCGATTCTTCGATCCGGCGAAGTAGTTGACAGAATCCGTTACCGATCCGATCTCGGGAAGTCTCGGCGGAACCCTGCGTCAGAATCTGTCTCGGCGCGATTTTCGACGATTTTCGACTCCGGGATCGGCTTCATCGTTTCCGAAGCGACCAGAGAACTGTACCTTGGGTGCCATGACACGAATTCTTCTCGCCATGGCCGCGACTCTGTCCTTGCTGATCGTCGGTTGCGCTTCGCCTGCAGAGCGCTCTGCACTGCGCCAATGCGCGTTCGCGCCGCGCAACACGCGCATGATCTCCGGAGTCAAGGATTCGATGGTGGTTTCCGTCGATCTGGAAATCAAAAACCCCGGCCCTGGTTCGGCGGTGGTCGACTCTTTCCAGATGCTGGCATCGACCACCAAACCCCTCGCCCGGCTCGCCCACGGCAAACTGCGGCGCATTCCCGCCGGAAAGACCGATACGGTGAACCTGCGCTTTTCCATGGCAAACGCCGATCTGCTCTCCACCGCGTTCACATTCATGATGTCGCCGCCCGACAGCATCGAACTATCCGGCAAGGCCTGGATTCCGCAGATGTTCGGCTGGTGGACCAGCGAGCGGATCATCCACACTCGCCTACCCTACAAGGCCGTTGGGAGCAGCCTCCAGGGCATCTTCAAAGGCGGATTGCCCGCCGCAGAATGATGGGTTGCATCGGTGACATCACGTCACCGGCTCCTGCAGCGGAAGAGCACCCGGCACGGTCCCCGAAAGGTATTCTTCAGGTAAGATGCCTCCTCTGATTGGTCAACTGGATTACCGCGAGTGGTTGCGCGCCTTCTACGAAGAACGCAAGTCCGTCGATGCGTTTTTCTCCTACCGCTTTCTGGCCGACAAGGTGGGGATGGATCATTCCCTGTTGATCAAGGTCATCCAAGGGGACCGGCATCTCGCGGATGGATCGCTGGATCGTTGGGTGGGCTACCTGAAATTCGACAAGCGGGAAGACGATTACTTCCGCACTCTCGTCAAATTCTGTAAAACGCGTTCTTCACGCGAACGCACCCAAGCCCTCGATCGTCTCCTCACCTTGCAGGGCACCCGTGCGCAAGGGCTGGAGGCCGACCAGCGCGAATATTTCCGCGATTGGCAACCGGTTGCGATGCGCAGTCTGATTGGCATCGAAGGGCGGCTGGAGGCAAGCGAAGCAGGTGCCCGGCTCGATCCCCCAATGACCGCGGCCGATGCCCAGGAGACCCTCGCTCTCCTGGAGCGCCTTCGCTTAATCCGGCGGGAAGCGGATGGACGTTGGGCCTTGTCCGATGATTTCATCGAGGCGGGCCCCAGCATGGATCCCCAGATCATCCGCGACCATCAGAAACAGATGATGCGGATGGCCGCCGAGGCCATCGACCGCCATCCACCCAAACATCGCCAGGTCTCCGCCGCCACAGTCACTTTGTCCGTCGACGACCTCCCCGAAGCCCGCGAGCGGATTCGGGCTCTGCGCGACTCTTTGCTGCGATTGGCATCCGAATCTCGCACTGCCGACCAGGTTTTCCATTTCCAGGCAGTATTATTTCCACTCACAAAAGTGGAAACATCTACGCGTCGCAGGAAATTGCATTCATGAAGACCTTGATCGCGCTTTTCGTCGCGGCGCTTCTGGTCGCATGCGGCTCGGATCGGGTGGCGGGCGGGAACGGCACTTCCACGGACAATGTCGTGACCGCGCGCAGATTGCGGATCGACAGCATCCTCGCCCTGCTGCCCCCCGGCGACAGCGCTCCCTATCCGATGCTGGTCCAGATCGATTCGAACACCATCGCCTTCGATTCGGCCCACCCGGACGGTCGCGACCTTCGCATCTACCGCGACAGCACGCCGCTTGCCTTTCAGCTCCGCGAATGGAATTCCATCGACCGGCGCGCCAGCGTGTGGGTCCGCATCGCATCGAACGACCGGGGCGACACGAACAAGAGGATCACGCTGCGGATCGGCCGCGACAGCACGGTGTCGCGATCGAACGCCGCCGCCACCTGGCACGGCGTGACGGATTCCGTCCGACAAAAAACGTCCAGCGTCCTGCTTTCCAGGTTCGATACAGACTCGCTTCTGGTCGGGACGCCCTGCAAGTGCAACTGGTGGTACGTCGGCAAGTCGACCTACGCCTACGTGAATCCGAAATCGGGACTGGACAGCGCCGGCAGGGGACGCCCCGGCAAGGCCTTCCATCTTTCCTACTCCAACGCTTCGGCTCCGAACTGGGCCTTGATGGGAACCCGCCTGGGGCTTGAAACCCATCGATTCGCAGGTTTGGATTCGATCACGTTCTGGGCGCGCGGCAACGGCATCCTGAAAGTCTCGGTGGAAGACTATCGCGACCCGTACAATATCAGCAAGGCCTGGCAGACCATTTCGAACCTGTCGTACAACACCTGGACCAGGTACAAGGTGCGACCCGCCGAATTCGATCCGCCCGACACCTACAATCTCGGCTGGTTCTGGGTGAACAACCGCATCAACACCTTCACCGTGTTCGGCCAGGAAGGCACGGACTTCTGGATCACTGACATACGCATCCACGGCATTTCACCCGCCGAAGTTCCCTGAGACCCAAAACAGTCCGCTCCTCGATCGTTTCCGGATCGGGAACACTTCCCCTCTCCGATCCCGCTCGCCGATAGGTCGGAGTCGAGAATGGGAGGTATCTTCGAACGACCGCCGTCGGATGTACACCTACCGATGCAGGCAGGCCACCGAGGAGTCTCCAATGCCCGTGGATCGCTGCGATCCGCCAGACAGCTTCCGTTCGAGACACGACGCGCCAACCTCGCGCTCGATTCTCCCGAAATGGTTGATGGCGCTCTGGATCGCCGCGAGTGCCATGCCCTCGTGCGCGAACTCGGGTCGAGCGCCCGCCGATTGGATCGACGACCTGCTCGAACGAATCGTACCCCGCGAACGTGCTGGAATCCCCCATTGCGAGGCGATGGTTTCGGCGCAGTTGCGGTTGGCTGCGGTGCGCGATTCGATCAAGCTCGTGGTCGCGGAGGGATGGGAGCGTCGCAAAGTTTGCGAGAGTAACGCCTATCCCATCGCGGCAAGGGCATGCACCGATTCGCTCGAGCCGCTGCGACAAATTCTGCGCAGCAAACGAGCTCTCCAGCGCAAACTGGCCGACACCGTGCAAATCCGTGCAGGACGCTGCAACACTGCGGCGTTCGAGGCGTGGCGGGAGTGGCGAGCGCTACAGGACCGGCCCGACACCGTATTGACGGATTCCGTCACGTCTCCGCCATCGTTCGACCGGTTGGTGGAGTACGAATTCGCCTCGGTTTGGCAACAGGAGAGGATCGAGCGCGGACGCGCCGCCTCCCAAGGACGGAAAACGTCGAGTACGGCCGCCTCCGAGGAGTTCCGCGACCGACTCCGCCGCTACATGGGTCGACGTGGAGCGCAAAACCCGTCGGCGCAATCCTATTTCCTGTTGGCGGTGCTCGATCATCGGGAAGGCGACGACGCCCAGGCCCTGTTCCGGCTTCGCCGCATCCCCGCGCGCGACACCTCGACCGCCTGGAAGGCCCCGGTCGCGCTGCTGTATGGACAAATTCTGGCGCCCACGAGCCCCGACTCCGCCTTGCCGCTGTTGTCCACCGCATTCTCCGACACCACCTTGGCCGGCCCCGCGCACTTCCTCATGGCCCAGATCGAAGAGCGGCGCCATCGCCCCTACGAAGCGCTTAGGCACCTGTCGGCGTATCTCGTTCTGCCCTCGGCGCCCGCGCCCGGCACGCGCGAGCAAGCCATCCTCGCGACAGCCCGCGCCCTTGTCGCCATGGCCGATCCGCCGTACCGCATTCACGAAGTCATGGAGACGCATCTACCCGAGCACGCCAAGGACACCATCGGACTCGCCATCGCCCGACAACTTCTGGCAACGAATGCCGTCAAGCAGTGCATCGAGATCCTGTCCAACTTCCAAGTGAGGTTCCCTGGCACCCGATTGGGCGAGGAGGCACGGATGTTCCTGAGTCAAGTTCGACGCAATCGGCCCGGGATCGTGGTCCGGTAGCCAACAACAGAAGATGGGATCCGCGCCATGTCTCGCGACCCGCGGTGATGCGGTGCCGTCGCGGTTTTGGTTTCCCACCCAAACAACCGTTCCCTGATGTTCCCCATGCAATGCAATGCCTCGCAAATATGGTGGATTCCCGCAACAAGCTGAACTCGTGCCAATCGGCCAAAATCGCGACATTCTACTTGGTGAAGCTGCTTTAATCCAAATACCGGAACCGCCGCATGGTTTGACATCGGCGCAGAAGCTTTTCCAGGACGCCTAAGTTTTCCTCCCCCTTTTTGATCGGGTAGCAGGAAGAACCAAACCTCCCGAAATTCCCCAATACAAGTGATGTGGACTGCTGAAATCCATTGCAGCGAAGGTTGTCGCTTTCAAGTTGGATCCGATGATCGCTGTAGCCGCATCCACCGTAACTTGGGTCAGAATTCGGCGTTCGTGCAACGTGATGTAGGGCTCGATTGGATCGTTTCAAGGGATCGGCGGATCCGTTTCTGGAGTCATAGGGATGGTTACGAGGATGAATAGGCATTTGGCGAATTCCATACGAACGGCCAAGATCCCGATGGTGGTGCTCCTGGTTTCACTTTTCGCGGTCAACACAAGTGCCGCCAAGGTGCTGCGGTTTTTGAGTCCGTTCGGGAATACCAATATATGGGTTAGCGGAGGCCCTTTCGGATTCGCGCCCGGCTCCGACCCCAACACCCTCATGAAGATCACCCCCGACAATTGGATGCAGCTCGTCCTTCCCGCCGGGGCGGCCATCGACAAGTACACGTTCGTGGTGATGCCCGATTGGCAGTACCAGCAGAACACCCCTGACCTTACCGCGATTTTGACCGCTGGCGACACGGCGTGGATCCTTCCCGAGCCCTCGCCCAACGGCCCGCTCAAGGCGTTCGGCTCGCGACCGAAGACAAAAACCGTCATGCTGTGGAATCCGTGGGAAGTGCCCGCGCCGCGCCGCACTCCGTATATCCAGGTCGAGGGACGCGCCTGGGGCCAGATGAGCCCCGTCGTCCGGCTTCCAGGCTGGTACACGGTCGACATCACGGGCTACAACAGCATGTCCTTGGTGTTCGCCGACAGCGCGAAGTCGGCCTATTTCGGAATGGCGGGAGTGACCTCAACGGCAGGATCCCCCATGATCCTGGATTCGATCGCCTCGCGGTCGGACACCATCTGGGTGCGCGCTCGCCCCGAGCCCCTTGGCTCTCCGTTGGCCACAACCAAACGTCCGCCCCCCAAGGTCGCCATGGTGTTCAATCCTTGGCGTGGCCAAAAGCCCTTGGTGCAACCACGATTGACCCTAGGCTCGCTGGGGCCCGTGAGCATGGCCTCCAGCCTCGAGTATTGCGGCTGGTACACCTTCGAGTTCTACGAACGCGCGGGTGGAGCCGTGCTCACGAATTCGCGCAGCGGACAGAAATTGGGTGCCGCGGGTTTCGGCGACCCGACAGCTTTTGACATCTCCACCTTGCTCGCCAGCCAGGACACGGCGTGGATCATGACGGATTCCGTCACCGGCAAACCCGCGGTGAACAAAGGATGGGCGGGCCAGAAGGGATTGTGCGAGGTCGTGCTGTTGGCCAGCACCATCCACGACTTTCCCAACGGCACGGCGGCCAACCGCCAGTTCGGCGCGGGCAGCGGTTGCGGACAGGGCGGCTGGGGAGTCGTGAAGGGAATGGTCGAATCGACGCTGGGGGCCGATCGGAAGCCGGTTCGCAGCGCCTACGACACCGGTTGGAACGGCATTCCCAACAGCTGGGGCGGAAAGGAATTTGGCTTCCGCTGCGAGTACGACACGGGCAGCAACGCGGAGATCGGCGATTCCGGCATCAGCACCGAATGGTTCCGAAACGTTCCTGGTCGCAACGCCTCCACCTGCCGCGACATCCCGCTGCAATTGGATTCGGTCAATGGAACCTACGCCTACCAGAGCAAATTCTTCTTCCCCATCGACGACTTCAGCCGCCTATCCGACGGCTCGCCCAACCCCTACTTCGACCAGATCCGCGGCGAAGACCAGAAGCTGCACAACTACGCCTTCTGCCTGGAGAGCCACGGCGATTTCGAATACAAGAAGGGACAGTCGTACGACTTCACGGGCGACGACGACGTCTGGTTCTTCGTGAACAACCAGCTGGTCGTGGATTTGGGCGGCATCCATCCCGCCAGCTCGCATAGCGTGTTGCTGGACACGATCGGCCGGGTGATCACCAAACGCACGGTCGACTGGAAGGATTACTACGACACCACCTGGAACGACAATCGCATGGTGGAGGGCAAGACCTACACGTGGGACTTCTTCTTCTGCGAACGCAACCCCGCCGGTTCCAGCATGAAGATGACCACCTCCATGAACATGCGCACCGACGCTGGATTCCAGGTCAAGACATCGCCCGCAGGGCCCGGCGCGACGAAGTTCGACCTCTACACGTCCACCACCAAAGGCCAGGGATGCCAAGCGGTTTCGGCGGTGGTGCGCACCACCGGAAGCATTCTGCTCACAGGCGGACAATTTCCGACACCCAGGCAGCTGTCGACCGGCATCTGGTACGGCGGCATCGACGTCGACAGTCTCGCGGGCTCGGTGAAACTCGATTCCGCCTCCATCGCGGGACTGGCTCCCGGCAAGTATTCGCTGCGCATCGTGGCCAGCTTCGACACCACCGCCATCCGGGAATACCCGTTCACGGTCCCCTTCACGGCCGGCCCGCGCTTCGTCTCCAAACCCGCCTACACCGGACTGGTGGGATCCTCGTTCTCCGTTTCGGTGGCCGCCTACAACAAGCTCGGCCCCGACTCGGCGTGGGTGAAGTTCGTGGCACAGGCACCGACAGGACTGAAATTCTACCGCGATTCCGCCTTGAAGTCGGAAATTGTCGTGGGCGATACCCTCCGTACCGGAACCAACACGCTCCCCCGCCGCTTCTGGGTGGTGGGTGTCGTTGCCGGCACCTACACCCTGGCGATCGGCTCGACAAATTCCGACACAGCCGACACCTATCCTCTGGTGGCGTTCCAGGACCGGGGCTTGCGCTTCGTCGATTCGACAGGCGTTCCTCTTTCTAGCATCCCTCCCATCGCGCTGGACATCGGCGCGTCCAAGCAGGTTTTCGTGCAAGCGTTCGCGGGCAGCATCGGTTGCGTTTCTTGCATCGGCCCCGTGCGCTTGGAAGGGACGCCCGGATTGGTCTTCTCGGCCACCCAAAACGGCGCGGCGATCACCATCGCGCCTCTGTCGGGCGCCATCGCGTCGTTCTGGGTGCGTGCCGACGCTCCCGTGAAATCGGGTAGCCTGACGACCATCCTGGCATCCGACACCAGCGCCCGCTCAGTGTGGAGCCCGGTGAGCACAAACGGCTACCGCTTGAGGTTCGTGGATGCGACAGGAACTGTCTCCGACACCATTTCTCCCGTCGATCGCCGCGTCCTGACCGGCCAGACGATTTCCGTCCAGGTCTGGGGATCCAGCTCCCTCTGCACGAGCTGCTCCGGCGTCCTGCGGCTGTCCGGATCCGCGCCGGGACTTGTCTTCCGGGATATGGCCGGCGTATCAACAGATTCCGTCAGCATCGTTTCGGGCACCGCGCGATTCGTGGCTTGGGGAGCCGCACCCACCATCGCTGCGAAAGCCGACCTGGTCGCCCCATCGCTTTGGGCCACCACCGAAGCCCGCCCGTTCTCGTTCCGCGTGCAGGCACCCGATTCCCTCTTCGTCTACGATACAGACGGCGACGGTCGCGCCGACAGCGTGAGCGTGCCTCTTGCCGAGCCCTGGAAAACCGGGAACACTCTATCCCTTTCGTGGCCCGATGCGAGCGCTCTCGTCGCACTCCAACCCCTCGTGCCTGCATCCTTCGATGGAGACTCCGGCGTCCTCTCCTTGCGTCTCGCCGCCCCTCTGGCTGTCGACCTGACAAATTCCGTCGGCGCCACCGCATCGTTCTCGTGGGACGGGACGGCACCCCTGGCGATCCCGGTGGTCGATCGCATCGCGCCCGTACCCGTCTCGGCGACCATCTCGTGGGGAACCGAAGGCAGATACGACACCTTGCGGGTCAAGTTGTCGGAACTCATCACCCGCGGTTACGGACTCGCTCCGGTGGAAATCCTGCGTGGATCGATCTGGTCCCCGACCTACGAGGTCATCTCCGGCGTATCGATCTCGGACGACGAACTGTTCCTCCTGTTCGACTACACCTTTCCCGCCAACACACCGGTACCTGGCGACAGAATCCGTCTGAGCTTCGGGGGTGCCACCGACCTGTTCGGGAACAAGCCGGGCTCCGATCCGAAATCCGTCGTCGTGACCGGCGCCCAACGCCCTCCGCGCGAGGGCTGGTACCAGGACACCGATGGCGACGGACGCGTCGATCGCGCCGTGTTCCGCTTCGGCACTCCTGTGCGCACGGCGGGACTCCGCTTCGACCTGGAGCTTCCCGGCGCCGGAACCAGGTCCTCGCAGCCCGGACAGATTCTGTTCAGCGACTCCACGCTGGTGGCGGTGGACCTTGCCGAGCCGTTCCCCTTCGGAGCGACATCGTTCCCCACCGGCAACTGGGCCGGAATTTCCGGCGGAAGCAAGGTCGCCATGCGCGACAGTATCGCCCCCACCATCGACACGGCTTTCGTTCGCCTGACGGAAAGCTACGACGGATCCGACACCCTGTTCGTGGTGTCGAGCGAGCCCTTGCGGGGAATTGCAGCCACCAGCTGGTTCCAGGCGCTCGCGGCGGGAACCGTTCAAATTCTGTCCGGCCAGGTGGTGTTTTCGCATAACGACACCATCGCCATTCTGCTTCCCACCGATGGAATCGGAGCGGTGCGCGCGGGAGACAGCCTTCGCTATGTGGCCACGGGCGAGGTGTCCGACATGTTCGGGAATACGCCCAGCAGCGCGATGCACTGGCGCAAGGTCGGTGGTGGAATCCGGCCTCCCATGGTGCGCATCTTGGCGCCGCAAGGCCGTTTCGATCGCCCGTCGGCAAATCTCGACGCCAATGGCAACGGTGGCCTTTCCGTGGTTGCCACAAACGCCGCAGGCTGGCAGGCTTGGAGTCCTGAAGCCGGGTACCAAGGCACGACAAATTGCGACACCACCAGCTGTTCCGGTGCCGGATTGGAACTCAACGCGCCCGCGAACCTGACCTTCGTGGTGTACGATCGACTGGGGACGTACGTGGCCAGCCGCGACTTGGACATCACCGCCGCGGCCCTGGACAACCTGGAGAAGGATCGCCTGGGGCGCACCAAGGTTCGGTTCCTCTGGGATGGGTCCACGGCAGCCCACAAGCCTGCCGCATCGGGGATCTACCTGTACCGCATGATCGTGCGCAGCACATCATCCGATGGCTCCACGCGAATCTTCAACCACGTGTGGACCATTGGAATGAAACGCCCCTAACCTCGAGCACCTACCTTTCCCTTCCATGCGGATCCATTTCTTCGAGCACGACCCCATGGAAGGCATCGGCACCTTCGACGACCTTCTCTTCGAACGTTCCTGGACGGCCACCCACACCCATTGGGATCGCGAGGAAACTCCGCCCGATCCATCCACCTACGATCTGCTCGTGGTCATGGGCGGCCCCATGAACATCTACGAGGACGCCAACTTCCAGTGGCTCCCGCAAGAGAAAGCCTATCTGGACCAGATTTTGTCCATCGACAAGCCGGTCCTGGGCGTCTGCCTGGGCGCGCAGCTGCTGGCCGATCGATTGGGCGGTCCCGTCACGCGCAACGAATTTTCGGAAATCGGCTGGAGCGATGTCGCGCTGAACCCCGCCGTCTGCGAGCCAGGCGCCCTGTTCGAGCACATGCCCGCGGTGTCGAACGTGTTCCAGTGGCATGGCGACACCTTCGCCATCCCCGAAGGCGCAACGCCCATCGGCTCCTCAAAGGCTTGTGCGAACCAAGGATTCATCAAGGGCAACGCCGTCGGCCTGCAGTTCCACCTGGAGTTCGACCGCGAAGCCCTGCGTGGCCTGATCAAGGCGCAACCGCACTTTCGAGGTCCGTTCATCCAGAAGCCCGACGCATTTCTCTCCAACCTCTCCGGGTTCCTCAAGACCCGCGATTGGCTGGGCGGAATCCTCGATCGAATGGCCGCCAAGATTGTCCCAACCGTCGTTTGATCCGCTAGTCGCCTGGGCCCGTGGAGCGGTGGATACAGCCGCCCGCTGGTGCCCCGACGCGACGCAATCCGACAAATCGCTCGCCGCCTCCAGACTGCTGACGGAAATTGTCGAAGGTCGAGGCCTGGGCTCGGCGCTTGGAATTTCGCGCGCCCCCAACCCACCCGCGAGGGGCGAACGCGATCTCCTGGAAGCGCTCGACGAGCTCCAGCGGACAGGTCGAATTCCGTCGCCCAACCCGATCCTGGACGATCTCGTGTCGACTGCGACATCCATCGAGCCGGTCCACCCGCTCGGCTTCGCACCTGGCCCGGGGAACGAGTCGTGCGGAAATTGCGCCTGGGGCGCGACCGGGCGATGCCTCCAGACCTTCCGGTCGGGAAAAGCAGGCAAACGGATCGACAGAAATTGGCAGGCTTGCGTCCGTTGGGAGCCCAGGTTGACCGACGATTCGTGCGGGATCTGCGGCGCCTGCTGCCGCGAAGGCTACACGCTGGCCCCTGTCAAGCGCGGGGAAACCATGGCGAAGGCGCATCCCGAGTGGGTGACGGATTCCGTCCAAGGCCCCTGCCTGGCACGCCCCGACGGAAAATGCGTCGCCCTTGCCGGAGACGGAAGCGAATCGTCCCCGTGGCGTTGCCGGGACTACGAGGTCCGCATGCGCGCCTGCTCCGAGCTTGCGTCCGGAAGCAAAGCCTGCCTGGTGGCACGTCGGCGAGTGGGCCTAAGCCGATAGCTAGCCTTGAAAACCCGCCGCGAGATGCTGGATTTTCAAGGGTGCGCTCTCCCCTCAAGCGACCGCTTGGTTGTCCATGGCGATGCGCTGCGTGGGGCGCTCCGAGGCCGCCACGGCGGGGTCGGCATTGGCAAAGCGCAGGATGGACCGCAAAAGCAGGTCTTCCAAGGCGGATTGGCCACCGGTCCAGGACAGCTCCGACTGCACCGAAATGCCGTGGTCGGTTTCTTCCCAGCAAAGCGTCTGTTCGATGCTCTGGAAAAAGCGCCCTGCACCCTTGCAGGTCAGGCGCCGTGCTTCAAGATCGAGGGTAGCTGGCAGGGTCCATACCGTGCGGAACAAGCCGAACACCAGTTCATGACGCACAAAAAGGCCATCGCCGTTCGATTCCAAGGCAACCAGCAGCGACGGATGGGCCGACGACAGCGATACCAGCCTGGATTGGGCCCGAAGAGCCTCGATCCAACTGGTGGCGTTTCCTGGAAACAACGATGATTGCAAGTATCGCGGCATGAAGATTCAAGTTTAGGAAATCATCGCGGCACTCCAACGGCCCAAATGGCATATTTAACGGAGTGACGACATCCGCCCACAACAGCCGCACCGACCCAAAGGTTGTGCTCGCCATGGTCGCCAACGACCCCGTGCGTTCCATCTTGCAGAACGTGGTGGTCAGTTTTGGTCAAACGCTGGAGTTGCACACCTCCACCGAGGCGTTCCTGGCCCGCCTGCACCAAGCGGATGTCGTGCTCATCGATATCTCGTCGCCTGCGTGCAAAATTTGTCTGTCGCAGATCCAGATGTCGAACGCCCACCGTCCGGTCATCGTGCTCGCCTCGCTGCAACAGCGAGTGGAATGCCTGGAAGCCCAACGGCTGGGCGCCTTCGCGGTCATTCCCGCGCTGGCCACCGAAGAAGAGCTCACCTTCCACATCGGGCATGCCCTCACCACCTTGGCGGAACGTTTCGATCCGCGCAAGCTGGAATTCCAGGAGCGCACCGTCTGCATCGGCAACGATTTCGCGCTGGTGACCCCGGTGGCGCTTTCCATGGTCGACACCACGTTGCCGCCGGGCGACCCCCGCAAGACCAGTGTCGCACTGGGCTTGGTGGAAGTCATCACCAACGCCATCGAACACGGCAACTTAGGGATCAGCTACGACCAGAAGCGCGAAGCCCTGCGTGGTTCGGTCTTCTACAACCTCGCGTCGGAACGCGCTTGCCTGTCGCCCTGGAAAGACCGCGTGGTCCGCGTACATGCCACCGTCGACGCCACGAATTCGATCGTCCGCTTCACCATCGAGGACCAGGGCGCGGGTTTCGATTGGCGGAACCTGCCCGATCCCACCGATCCGCTCAACATCAACGCCCGGCACGGCCGCGGCATCCTGATGGCCAGCCATGCATTCACATCTATGACATACAACGACAAAGGAAATGCCGTGACTCTGGAGCTTGCTCTGGACGAAAGCTTTTTGGAGGAGCAATGAGTTATCAAGCCATGGCCCGCCGCTGGCGGCCCAGGCGTTTCGAGGACATGGTCGGGCAGGAGCACGTCGCGCGCACGTTGCGCAACTCCCTGGTCCGCGGCAACCTCCATCACGCATTCCTGTTCACCGGCACCCGAGGCGTTGGCAAGACAACTTCTGCCCGCATTTTGGCGCGCATGCTCAATTGCCAGGAGGCCGATGCCGAAATCCGTCCTTGCGGCAAATGCGAAAGCTGTCTTGAAATCGAGAAGGGCGCCAGCATGGATGTGCTGGAGATCGACGCGGCATCGCACACCGGTGTCGACGACGTCCGCGAACTGCGCGAACAGCTCAAATACGCCGCCTCGCACGGACGCTATCGCGTTGTGATCCTGGACGAAGTCCACATGCTCTCCAAAGCGGCGTTCAACGCGCTTCTGAAGACTTTGGAAGAGCCGCCCCCGCATGTGGTGTTCATTTTGGCCACAACGGAAGTCCACAAGGTTCCGCAGACCATTTTATCACGGGTGCAGCGTTACGATTTCCGTCGCCTCACACCGCAGCAGGTGCGCGACCGGCTGGTCTACATCTGCAAGGAAGACGGCATCACCGCCGAACCGGAAGCGTTGGAGATCGTGGCCTTGCGCGCCGACGGCTCGATGCGCGACGGCTTGTCGCTGTTCGACCAGGTCTACGCCTTCGCCGGCGAGAAAATCACAGCCGAGGACGTCCGCCGCACGCTGGGTGTCCCCGACCACGCATCGCACACGCGCTTGGTGGAGCACCTCGCCAACGGAAACGTGTCGGGATCTGTCGGCGAAGTCCACATGGCCTTGGAGCGCGGCGTCGACTCGGTCGAGTACATCAAAGGCTTCGGCGAATTCCTGCGCAACGTGCTGTTCTGCCGCATGGACGGCCTTCCCGAAGGCGCCCTGTCCCTGATGCCCGAGCGCGTGCTGGAGCTGCGACAGAAAACGTCAAACCTGGCCGATGGCGACATCCTCCGCTGGGCCCGCATGGTCAGCGAGACCACCCAGCAGATGCGCGACGCGCACCATCCGCGCCTGGCCTTGGAAATGGCCGTGGCCCGCATGGCCTGTCTGGACAAAGTCGCCGACCTGCGCCGCCTGTTGGCCGGAGAATCGCTGCCGCAACTGGCGACGACAGGATCTGTCGCCCCTGCAACGGCGACGATTCCCGCCTCGCAAGCCGCCGCTCCTGCCAGAGCGGAAGCGCCCGCCCGTCCGGCTCGCGGCCCCAACCTGCAACAAGCCGTCGAAGGCGACCCCACGTTGGGTCGATTGGTCGAAGCCTTCGACGCCACCCCCACCTCGGAGTGACGAACCCGTGAACATGAACGCGATGATGAAGCAGCTGCAACAGGTCCAGAAAAAAGTCGCGGCCGCGCAGCAGGAGCTGGAATCCAAGGACTTCCTCGGCGAGGCCGGAGGCGGAAAAGTCAAGGTGGTCGTCACCGGCAAGGGTGACCTCAAGTCGCTCAAGCTCGACAAGTCGGTGGTGGATCCCGAAGATCCGGAGCTCTTGGAAGACCTCATCTTGACGGCTTTCCACCAGGCCAAGGAACAGGTTGCGATGCAAACGGAAGCGATCATGGGGTCGGTGAAGATGCCCGGACTCCCCGGCATGGGCGGCTTCAGGTAAAATCGGCTGCGGGAGCGCATACTCCCGCCGAAGGCCCCCTCTCGTCTCCCGCGCCGTACCGGCGCGTACGGCTTGGTCGACTCGGGTGGCCTTCGTCAGTCGTCTGCATCTCCCTCGCTCGATTTTACGCCGCTTTGTTGGTTTGACGGTTTTTGCCTCCCTCGCCTGCGGCTGGGAGGCGTTTTTTCTTGGGCGGAATGTGGCATCTGTGGCATCGAGGGTCTAGGGCGGGAGCTAGGGCGCACAGAGCAAGAACGAAAAAGTCCGACTGGGATGCTTCCCGGCCGGACTCGAGGAGCCATCTGGGCCCCTGGATGGGATTTGGACTTGCTTACGGAATCGCGATGGTGCGGGCGCCGTTCATGCCGGCATCGATCAGCCAGATTCCGGCATGCGGGACGGATATTGTCGCGGCGCCGGAATGGGATTGGACGCTCTTCGCTTCGCGGCCCGAGGCGTCCAATAGACGGACGGTTCCTGTCAATCCACTCAGATTCAGGTTCTTGCCTGTGGCCTGGAGAAAAAATCCGACGGGTTTGGGCGACTGGGTCTTGATTCCCGATCCGGTCATTCCCGGCGAGCCATAGGCCTTGAACTTGCCCGAAACGTGCAGGAGCGACAGCATCTGGACCAGTCCGTTGTAGTAGCGCCACTCGCCGGAGGTCATGGGAAGCTTCCAAAGCGCATCCACGAACGACTTGTCGGAATCGCGGTCGGTGGCGAGCACGGCCGCCGCATTGGCGCCCTGCAAGCTTTGGGAGTTGTAGTCGGATTTTGGCGTTCCGTCCAAGGTGTACTCGGCCTTGTAGCCACCCGATTGGCTCGCGAAGAACCCGAGCATCTTCTTGGTCTGGGTCAGCGCCCAGGCGTCGTCCATGAACCAGGCGTAGCTGAACCCGATGTTCATTCCTACGCGGCAGGCGTCGGAAGCGAACAGGTGGGATTTGGCGTTGAAGGAAGTGGTTTGGGGTGCGCCCTCGAAGGAAGCGTATTCCGGCATGAGTCCCGTAGTGGCATGCGACGCGCGCTTAAAGAACGCCCACGATGTATCGGCCATGGCCGAGTAGAACTCGTTGTTGCTCGCCGCGAATGCCGCCCAGAGCCGGTAGAACCCTGGGATATGGTACGACGGATCGGTGTAAGGGCCGCTCACCTGGGCCGGGCTGAACACGATCTGCTTGCGATCGGCAACAATCAGCGGCAGCATGCTGGAGGTCTTGGGCTTGGTCATGTAGGTCAGGAGGCTGTCGGCCTGTTTCTGGTAGTTGAAGATATCGGCAGTGCCGCTGGACTTGTTTCCCCAACGCTTCCAGGCAAGGAACAGCGAGGTGGCGAAATACTCGTCACCGTCCGGTGCGGGATTGGCGTCCTTGACGGAATACGGGCTGGTGTTGGCCAGCTGCCAAGCGAAGTAGCCTTTGAGATCGCCGGATTTCTGCTGCATCTTGTTCTTGGCGAATTTCCACAATTTGTCGAACACGTCCTGGCGATTCATCATGACAGCAATCGTCATTCCGTAGCTCTGGCCTTCGGAACGGATGTCCTTGGAATCGACGGCATCGATGAAGGCCTCGTCGGTCCCGACTTCGCGGTAGATGCGCTCGGTGGAGGCGTCGCCGAAGAACAACTGCTCGAAGGCGGCGTTGATCTTGGTGTCGACATCCGTCGAAGACTTTCCGATCTCCACGAACAGGTTGCGATGGATGCCCGTGAACCAAGCCCCCTTGGTCGGCTGCACAAGCCCCGTGCCGGCACCCGAAGAGACCGTGTCGAGGACGAAATCGTCGAACGTGTAGGTGCCTGCCGCTCCGCCCACGTAGATGTTGAAGCGAACCGAATCCACCCCGGTGGCCGTGGAGGTGTATTCCACCTCGTATTGTTTCCAGGCGGTGGAGAGCCCGAAATCGGAGCCTTGGATGTACGCGTAACCCGACGCAGGTCCGCCACCGATTCCCAGGTGGATCGATTTCGATGCGTCGGCTTTTGCCCAGAAGGAAAGCTTGTAGGTCTTGCCCTTTTCCGCCAGCCAGTCCTGCGGGGTCTGCAACTGGATATGCCAATTGTTGGCGACATCGGTCGGGGCTGTGGTGACCTTGACCTCCATCCCTGCGGAGGCGTTACGGCCAACTCCAGCCTTTGCCGAACCCGTCGCCGCGATCACAGCGTCGGTTGGCTCCAAGAAGACTGTCCAGCCCGTCGCACCCGTCTCGAAGTCGGGATTGGTGAACAGATTCGCGGCCGAGGCAACCGAGCAAGCGCCAGCCACAGCCAATAGAGTCAAGAGTTTCATGTTTCCCCTTTATTCCATTCAATGGTGAATAGGCCACCGATGTGATGGGAACAGAATGGAGAGAAACCCGCGTATGTGTTCGGCAAACCCACCGCCAAGGCTCTGCAAAACCCGCAAAGCCCTCGCTTTACAGGTTATGCAGAGGGTTCGCGTCCGTTTTGGGGAGTCTCATCCCCAGGATCGGGCACTTTGCCGCCAGTCCGGAAGTCGGTTGGCGAAACCCCGTACTTCTCGCGAAAGGCCCGGCCGAAGTGCGATGGATTTTGGAACCCTACCGCGTAGGCGATCTCCGAAACGTTTGCCTTCGATTCCTTGAGCAGCCGCGCGGCCTCGGTCAAGCGGAGCTCGTTGAGCGCACCCTTGAAGTGGAGTTGAGTGCCTTCTTTGATCAGCGTGGCGACCAACCTGGGCGACATCCCTTGCGCCAAGGCAAAGCTGTCGAGACTCAGCTCGGGATCGTTGAATTTTTCCCGCAAGGACACCACAAGCTGCTCCCGCTGAAGGCTTCGGGAATCGTTCAGTGTCACTGGATCCGGGACCAATCCGGGGAAGGAACCGCTTTGGGCACCCGCCGGAGAAATGGGGCCGCGGCGAAGGAACGACCACGCCAATCCGGCACCGCCAAGCAGAAGCAAAGACCAGCCCAGCCCCCGCAAGATTCGATTCGGCCCGACGAGTTGGAGCTCCAATAGTTCGACCACCGCGCTGTCGTGGCCGTCGGGCGAATCTCCGGCATGGAATTCGATGGAACGGAATCGGTCCAACAGATCGAGCCGTTGCGATTCGGAGCGCCCCCGTTGGGCCCGCCACCAGGAGGGTATCGTGAAGGCCGCCCACGGAAAGGCCACACGCGTTCCGTCGGGCGTGTATTCCAGGGCATGGTAGATGGCCTGGGTCGAATCCCGCAACACGGAACCCGGTATCGTATCATCCGACAGAATCTGCACGCGAACCGCGCGTGCGGGCGTGGAGCGCGCCAGGATTTCGATGCGTTCCCAACCACCAAGGTCGATCGGCGAAGCAGCCGAATCGGCGAAGCGAAGATTGATCCCCGCCCAGGGATGATCCACCAGATCGGAAAGCGCATACCGAAACCGGATCCCTTGGCTCGAGGGAAGCACCCCGACCACCGAGCCTCCTCCGAACATCCGGTCGGAAATCAACGTGTTCGCGGAAACAAGTGGGAGCAGATCGGTCCGTGTTTCGGGCCTCAGGCCCAAAACGACCATTCCTGCAACGACGATCGCGATCGCGACCCCTGGCAGGCTCTTGACGGATTTCGACAGTCTCACTCTTCTAGCCCTTCCGGCGCGAAGGGCGATCCGCAGGAGGGGCACAACCAGGTCGCGCCGTCGTCAAGGGCGGTGAATCTCAATCCAGTGTCTTCGCTCGGTTGGGCATCGGTGGCGACAATTCTCGTCATGTCGGCCAATTCGTCCTCGTGCAGGCCGCACGAAGGGCATTCCAAAAGGGCGCGCCCCGACAAAAGCCGTCCAAGGCGTTCGGCCTGTCGACGGTAATTGTCGACCTGACCCGCCAAATTCCGGAGCGGATCCTCGTGAGCATCGTCACGTTCTTGATTTTCCATTGTCATTCTTCTCTGAGGAAGTAAACATATTCTGTGTAAGGGATTCGCAATCCTATTTCCCAACTCGCAGATCAGGAGTTCTGACATGAAGCCATCTTGGCACCTGAGTACTCTCGTGGTCCTGGCAAGCACCTTGCATGCGCAAGTGCCCGCCCCCACGACCTCGGCACCTCCCCAGCCTACACAGACCGCCCCCGCATCACCTGCGGCGCCGACTCCTCCTGCCACCGGGCCCGCAACTCCACCCCCGTCGGACACGCCGAAGCCCACCGTCGCCCCCGCCGCTGGCGCACCCGGCACGGCCACTGCGGATTCCGTCAAGGCACCAAAGCCCAGCAACCCGGCACCCGCCACAACAGGTGTGCCAGATTCTGCCAAGGCACCCAACGCTTCGGCGCCTGCACCGGCAGCACCTTCCGCCGCAGCACCACCAGCGCCCGTTCCCGCCGCGCCCGCCGCGCCAACGGTCGCACCTGCCACCCCTGCCGCTCCTTCGGCACCCAGTGCTCCTGCGGCCAAGCCCGCTCCCGTTTCCCCACCCCCGGCCGCAGCACCTGCAGCCAAGCCTGCACCGGCAGCTGGGCCTTCGACTCCTGCCGCCAAACCCGCCGCCGCGGCTCCGGCAGCGAAACCGGCACCTGTCGCCGAAGCGCCAAAATCCGACAAGCCAGCCGCCCCGAAGGCCAAGGAAGGTGGCGAAGGCTTCAAGTACACCCCTGGTGCCACCTTCGGCACCGTCACCATGAACGGCCAGACCTGGACCCGTTTGTCGTTCACCCCCGAAATCTCGGTGGGCAAGCTGGGCGTGGGTTT
>JBDKGS010000028.1:0-23106 GCA_039798065.1 Fibrobacterota bacterium
GCACGATATCGCCGCGCTGCAACTTCTTGCAGATGGTCCAGAGCATGCCGCAAGCCAGCCCCGCCGAAATGCGGCTCTTGTCGGGGTGCGCGGCTAGGTACACAGGAATGAACTCCTGGTTGAAAGCCCGCCAGTTGTCGGGGAGCTTGTTGGTCAGATCCTGGTCGATGTCCCAGTTGGCGCCAATGAATCCGCCCTCTAGACAAATTTTGGCATAGACGCTTTTGGCCCCCAGCATGATCCGGTAGAAGTTCCTCATACCAGCCTGACCTTTCCGGTAAGCAACTGCTGCATCATCCCCTGCTTGACCTGCCGGGCCTTGTCGAGCTTGCCCTCGAGGGCTTCGAGCTCGGTGTCCATGTCGGAGAGGACGGAAGCAATGGCGGTTTGTTCGGGGAGGGAGGGATAGCTGACATCAATTTTAATGATGTTTGATTTGCTTACTCCGCTCACCTTTGTGCCAACAGCGTAAAATTTGAACTGTTCTTTGATTTTCACCGTCTGAAAGCAATAGCGCTTGAAAATCAAATCAATATCCGAGCCTTTGCTCTTTGCAGCGATTGTATGCAGTCCTGAGATATATGGAAGATTATCGTCATTTACAATAACAAAGTGCTTGCTGGTGCCACTATCGTCTTCCGATGCATCAACAAATACGACATCACCAGTTTTCAAAAGTGACCCAGGAGACACCTTGCTTAATCCGACATCTAGCTTGGGTATTTCCGCATACTCCCGGCGCACATCGATGTAATTCTTAGGAGAAACGTGAATGTCGCCATAATGCAAATAGCAATAACCAGTATCAGATAGCTGATCTCGTGAAGCGGATACACCACCATTCACAGTGAATAAGTCCCCAAGCCGCTTCGTTTCCCACTTGCCGGTGAAGCCGGGGAGGCGGCGCTTGCCCGTCAGCAGCTCCTGCATGGCTCCCTGCTTGATCTGGCGCTTCTTGGCGATGAGCTGCTCCAGCGACTCGATCAGGGTATCTGCATCTGAAAGGGCGGTGGCGATGGCTTTTTGCTCGGCCTTCGGTATAGCCGGAATTTGAATTGTCTCGAACTTGTCCTTGGGCAAATGGGCAATGCTTGTCTGTGTGACAAAATTCTGCAAATACCCTGTTGCGGCATATCTCTGAAGAAGATTGACAAATAATGACGCACTGAAGCCGTTTTTTGGTCGCAACCGGTGAAGCGCTTTTTGAAAATAGCACTCATCAATTTGTTGTTCCCAAATGGCGGAACGTCCGATTTCGCCACCTTCGCAAACAAGAATGTCACCGAGATGCAGTCGGTACTTTTGAAGATCGGAGGATGTGAGTTTAATCAACCCCAAATCGGAGCAGTCAATTTTTGACCACTGGACAGAGCGATTCCCTAGGAACGGCTTTTCCACGCCGAGATTCTTCTCAGAGTCGAGCATTTTCCCCAACTGCATCGAGAATTCTGCCCCGACGGTGGTAACACTCCACTCCTCCGGAATCACCCCGATTTCGGTCCGCTTGTAGCCCTTGGGCACCGTCTCCGTGCTCACGAGTGACCTCCAAACGCGCCAGGGATGTGCAGGGTTGCGCAGCAAGACCCGTCAGGGGCCGCAGCGAATGCGGAGCCCGCAGCAGCCCGACCCGCCAGGGGGGCGCCCCGATGTGTCGTGCCTCCAAAACGCCGATTTTCTACCCATGTCGCGCAGAACGTGCGTAAAAAATCGAGAAATTTACGCATGAGAGGGGGCTCATGCCCAAGAAAGAGCGGTTTTGTGCTCATGTCGAAGCTCCCGAAAGGCGGGATCCCGCGCCGTGGAGGAGGTCGAACAGGGCGGTGTTGAGGTAGTAGTTGTCCTTGCCGAGCTTGTGCTTGGAGAGCACGCCGATCGCGACCAGTTGCTCCAAGTACTTCGAAGCGGTTTTGCGCGTCACGCCGAGCTCCTCCATCAGGAACTCGATCTTGGTGTAGGGGTGCCGGAACAGGTTGTTGATGAGGTCTTGGCTGTAGATCTTGGGCAGTTCGTCGCGCAGTCGGTGCTTGGTGGAAAGCATCTGTACTTGGATGCCCGTCACCAGTGCGGTGGTTTGTTGGGCGGTCTGCTCGATACCCTCGAGCATGAACAGAAGCCACGGCTCCCACGCGCCAGTGTCGCGGGTACTTTGGAGCAAGCGGTAGTAGTCGCTTTTGTTCTGGTTGATGAACCGGCTGAGGTACAGGATGGGGCTGCCCAGCAGGTCTTGCTGGACCAGGTAGAGGATGTTGAGGATGCGCCCCGTGCGGCCGTTGCCGTCGTAGAAGGGGTGGATGCTCTCGAACTGGTGGTGGACCACCGCCATGCGCACCAGCGGGTCCCAATCGCACACCGCCGGCTCGTTGAGGAAGCGTTCGAGGTTCGCCATGAGCGCCACGATGTCGTTTGGGTGCTGTGGCGGCATGTAGACGACTTCGCCGGTGGCGTCGTTCTTGAGCGTGGTGCCGGGAAGCTTGCGGAACCCGGCGCGATTCTCTTCGATGCGTTCCTGGATCTTGAGGATGTCGTTGAGGGTGAGGAGCCCGGTCTGCTTGACCCTCTCGAAGCCCTCGCGCAAGGCAGCGGCGTAGTTGTGGACTTCCTTGGCGGCCAGCGTCACGAAATGGCGGGCCGCGACGTCGCTCTGGTAGAGGTCGTCGTGGGTGGTCACGATATTCTCGATGGCCGAGCTGTCCTTGGCTTCCTGCAACGAGAGCGTATTGACAAGAATTGTCTGGTTGGGAATGCTCGCCACCACGCCCTTGAGCTCCGCCAGGGCTTGGTGTGCGCGGGCGGCCTTTTTGAGCACCGCCTTGGTCTCGATGTCGTGCGGTAGCGGGAGGAGAGGGAGACTCACGGGGTGAATCCCATCTTGGCGAGGTGCGCTGCGACCTTGGCTTCCAGCTCGGCCACGCGGTCGGTGAGCTTGGGCAGCGGAGTCTCGTAACGCTCGGCCAGCTCCTTGACGCGGCTGGTGAGTTGCTGGGAGATTCGGTCCATGTCGCCGTGGATGCGGCCTTCCAGAGTGGCCAGCCATTTATCGGACACCACCAGCGTCTTGATGTCGGATTCTGTCAGGCTTGGGTACTTGTCGCGGGCCTTGGCATCGAGATCGGCTTCGGCGCGTTTGAGCTGCGGTTTGAGTTCGGCTTCCTGGTCGGACAATTTCTGCCATTCCTTCAGAGCCTTTTCCTCTTCCTTGGCGTCCTTGTCGCCCTTGATCTCCTTGAGGCGTTTGGAGACTTCGGCCTTGTTCACTTTCTCCAGCTCGCAGAACAGGCCTTCTTCGCCGCCGTGTTCCTCTTCCAGTTCGGTCATGCGCGCCGAGAGGCTTTCCAGCTCGGAAGCGATGGTATCGATGGCGGCTTGTTCCTTGGCAAAGAACCGCGCCACGATCAAGGCTTTGGGGATCAGGTCGCAGGTCCAGCCCTTGTCCTTTTCCTTGCCGTTCTTGTCCTTCTCGATGATCCGGTAGGTCTTGGCCACCCAGCCGTCGGTGACGATCTGGTAGAAATCGTCCTGCATGACCTCGGTCCAGTAGTCCATCAGATGCTGGTAGATATCGTATTTGTCGACCAGCGGCTTGTCGGCGTAGTGTTCCAGAAGCTTCTCGGACAATTTCTGGATCACATGCTTCGGATGGTCGCCCACGGCCAGCTTCTTGAGACTGGTGGAGGCGCTCTTCTTCCAAGTCTCGAAGTGCTCTTCCATGAGGCTCGTGAAAGACGCGAATTCGGGGTGCGCGAAGATGGCGGTCTTGATGTCAGATTTTGACACCTTGAGGTTCTGGTACCCGGGGCGGTTCTTCTTGAACAAGGTGCTCTTGAGGGAAGGGCAGACTTCCCAGAATGCCGCGAGGCTCTTCACGTCGGCATCGGGAATACCGCCTTGCAGATGGCCTTCGATGTCCTGCAGTTCCTCGGGCTCGGAGCTGTCGATGTACCGGGGCAGGTTCAGGTTGAAATCGTTCTTCTCGATTTCGTCCAGCTCGACCATGCGCGCGAACTTGGGGGTTTCCTGGAGCTTGGTGAAGGTGTCGACGATCTTGTGGATGTCTTGGTCGCGCAGGCGGTTCTTGGGGCCGTCCTTGATGAAGCCTTTCGAAGCGTCGATCAGGAAGATCCCTTTTCGAGCCGTGGCGTTTTCCTTGTCCAAAACCAGGATGCACGCGGGGATTCCTGTGCCGTAGAACAGATTGGCGGGCAGACCGATGATCCCTTTGAGGATTCCAGACTTCACCAGTTTTTCACGAATCACGGCTTCGGCATTGCCGCGAAACAGAACGCCGTGCGGAAGAATGCATGCGCCCTTGCCCGTGCCCTTCATGGACCGGACGATGTGCAACAGGAAGGCGTAGTCGCCCTGCTTGGCGGGAGGCTCGCCCCATTCGAAACGCTGGTAGGGATCATTCTCGCGGATGGGCGCGGTCATGCCCGAGCTCCATGCTTTGTCGGAAAACGGTGGATTGGCCACGACGTAGTCGTACACGCGCAGCATTTCGCCGACCTTGAACTTGGGGTCGTTCAGGGTGTCGCCCGACAAGATGGTGGCGGTCGGGAAGTTGTGGAGGATCATGTTCATACGGGCCAAACCCGCCGTGGTCACGTCCTTTTCCTGGCCTTCCAAAGTGATGTGCTTCCCGGCCTCGGCTGCCACTTTGAGAAGCAGCGATCCCGACCCGCAAGTGGGGTCGTAGACGCGCGTGTTCGCCACCGATTTTTCCGGTGTAATGCCCAGCACCTTGGCCACCACGCTGCTGACTTCCGAGGGCGTGTAGAACTGCCCCTTGCTCTTGCCGCTTTCTGTCGCGAAGTGGCGCATCAGGTATTCGTAGGCGTCGCCCAGCAGGTCGTCGTGCTCGGCGCGATTGTTCGAGAAATCCAGTTCCGGCTTCGCGAAGATGGAGATCAAGTTGCTGAGCGTATTCACCATCTTCGGGCCTTCCCCGAGCTTGTCGGGGTCGTTGAAGTTGGGGAAGTCGTTGCGCGACAACTTGGGGTTGGCGTCGATGAGCGGCTGGATGATCTGGGTGTTGATCTTGTCGCCGATGTCGCTTTTGCCTCGGAGCGCCTTCATGTCGTGGAAGCTGGCACCGGCGGGGATCTTCACCAGGGGATCGAAGTCGTCGCTGTTCCCGTACTTGTCGGTGATGTACTTGATGAACAGCAGCGACAGCACGTAGTTCTTGTACAGGCTGGCATCCATGCCGCCCCGGAGCTGGTCGCACGAGGCCCAGATGGACGAATAGAGGTCGGATTTCTTGACTGCCACTGGTAGGGCTCCTGGGGCGCGCCGGGATGAACGGCGGGCGGACTTGGTCTCGGGTGGCTGTCACCCGGGGTGTGGGAGGGCTCCTGTCGCGAAAAGGCGAGCAGAGGCTCCTAAGTCAGGAAATTAGCTCCCCGTCTCGGTAGATCATGCTGGCCAGCTACCCCAAATGCGAAAAGCACAAAGGCGTGCGTCGATGAGCAAGCCCTCCATGCAAACGAAAGGGCGAGGCTCTCCAGGCCCTTCACGAATTGAGTTGCAGAACCAACTGGCAGTGAGGTCTACAAGCGAAAACTTGTTCGCATGATTTGAAAAGTTCATGCAAATCGATATTGCATCCTAATCTCGTATTTGGTCATTGGATCTATATGACAATCTTTGTCACTCTCGAAACTATTCGACAAATCTTGACTTTTGACATTGTCCAACGTAGGTTCAGAGTACCCCCCTTCCGGGAAATGCGAGTCCATCCAGCTAAGTAATTTCGACGCTCAGGAATCCATGATTCGTCTGCTTTAAATCGCAGAAATTGAATGAGCTAAGGTCTTATCAAGAGATAAGATCTAACGATTTTCACAAACAGATGGAGATAATATATGAGATTGGCAACGATCGTTTTAATCGTTTCTGCCTCTGCATTTTGTCGCGACATTAGCAGCGACGAAGGCCTTTTGCTCGAGCAAGAGACTTTTCGTGATGAAGAGTACAAGCGAGCGGATAACCTCGAAAAAATGTTAAAGCAAACTCAAGCATCGATACTCGTGTCGGAGATGCAAATAGAAAATTTGAAAGCGCCAAAGTTCGAGGTGGAATACGCGGGAGTCGAATTTGCTTACTCTAGCAGTAAGGCTTTGTTCAAAAATATGATGGATTTAAACAAAAACATAATCCTTAATGCGCCAAGGACCTTGTTGAAAGAATCAGTAGTTCAGACAGCTGAGGGGCTAAGACAATCTAAAACTTCAACTGAGATCATGTACAATATCATGGTGTCAACGGAGAGGTCGCTTGCAAAAGACAACAGAGATGGTAGGAAGATATTCCAAGTATACGACGCGCAGAACGAGTTAATGCGGCCGAATCCGACACCTGATTTTTCAAGATTAGTGCGCGCATTAGGCGATAAGGAGGTTGAGAAATGGAATGCTCGATTCAATGATGCCAAAGATGTTGCTGTTGCAGGGTATAATTTGAGATCTGCCATCAAAGATCAGATTCGAGAGCAGCAGCAAATCAAAGATATGATGGCATACAACGATAATGTTCGAAAACTCGAAAAGATTCAGACGCAAGAAATAGTAAGGATGCGTGCTGACCAAAAAAATGAACAACGCCGATTTGTGACCGAGCAGGATATGTATAAGAACCGGCCGTGGGACAATGGAAGCAACTTGAGCGCAAGCCGATCGATGAGAGAAGTCACATCAATGCCTAGCAACATCCCCCAGCCTGATTACAAGTCGATCTCGCTCCCATCGGAAAGGTTAAGGAATGAATCAAGTGGCGGCTGGGTCTCAAAGTCTGATGTCAACCGATATACTCCGCCCGATATCAAGATTTACCAACCTACACAAGCGACTTCATATTCATCTAGCTATTCGTCTGGTTCCTATTCTAGATCGTATGAGCCATCATTTAGGGCTGAACCAATTCGGCTAGCTCCTCCGCCGGCGCCCATTCGGTTTCAGAAGTATTAAAAAACCAAAAGGGGATTTATGTTAGCGTATTTTCTTGCTGCCATTGCTTTGGCTGGATTTGGATCCGAGGATTCTACGGGGGCCAAGGATAGAAAGTCAAATATCCTTGATACAATAGTACAGATGATCCAAATCTTGGACTCTCGAGACAAACAGATGATTGCAAAAGTGCAGTCAGTAGAAAAAGCGTCGAATACGATAGAGGAAAGAGCGTATGAGAATTCGAAGCGCTTCGAGAATCAGAATGAGCGAATTGAACGTCGCCTTCGGGTGCTCGAGTCAGGCGCATCAGGGCATGGATCTGAATCAAATCTATCGAGTAAACAATTTTCAATCGAATTAGGTAGAGCCTCCCTTGCGGTTTCTGATTTTTCAAGCGAAAAGGGATATCAGCTAACCTTCGGAAATTTACAGTATATTTCAAAATCAGGTTTGGGCATTGGCATGTCCATCGTTGAATACGATCGCATTGCAAGAGTTATTAACATCAATACATCGAGTTATACTGCGATTCGCCTGAAAAATGAAAATACGATGAGCTATTTCGTTCCTGAGATTTTTTATGTACGTCAAAATTTCAATCAAGAAATATCGATAAGAACGCGCTTTGATTTTTACAACAATTCGACCTTTGATCATGAGCCAGATTGGACTGTTGAGGAGGATAAAATTAATGTGAGCTTGTCGTACGGGATTGAAATGTTTCCTCTCAGGAATTTGTTTGAGATCCAGGGAGGATTTGACTTTCGCTTTGGCAAAAAGCGCGACGAAAAAGATTCGTTTTTCTCACAGAATCAATCGTCCTCGGTACACACTGGCTACTTCAGGTATTACGTGAATATTTCATCTGGCCTTTGTTTCCAAATCTAGAGTGCGCAAATATTTGGTATTAGCACTCCAATTGACGATCAGGCGTTTATTGACTCGGAGACCTACGCCAGAAAAATCACGGGAGTTTCACAAGGGGCATGCCCTTGTGAATAGGGGGGGAGGGGTTGAACGAATCCAAGTCTGGATTCGTCAATACGACTGAATTCTCGGGGTCGGCACCACTTGGAGCGACCAAAGCAAATTTGCGTTGGTCTCGCGTACTGATTGACCCACCGGCTAACGCTGTGAGACCACCCCAAACTTGGGGAGGTTCCTCCTTTGCCAGATTCGCACTGAGGCTCTGAATCCCCGCCGCCGGAGCGCGATCGGCTCTGCCGGCGCGAAGCGCGCCAGGGTAGCATAATGCGCTGTTGTGCGGCCAGGCCGGTCATTCGCCAGAGGCGAGCGTGAGGAGTGGGGGCGCAAGCCCCGGAGCCGTAGGCCAGGACGAGAGGCTTGGCGCACAATTGCCATTATGTTGCAGGGGAGCTGGGGCGGCATAGCCCTGGCGGACCGGTCTGGCGTCGTGCTCCACCGATTTGCACCTTTCCCGACAAGCCGCCGGATGCGGCGACGGCCAAGGATGGCCCAGTGGGGTGCAAAGCGATAGGGCCGAATGCCTGGAGGCCCGCGGCGGGGATCTGCAAAATTCACTCGCTCGCCGCAATTCATTCATGCAATAATTCAGTGTGAACGAATTCGAACCCTAGCAACGGAAATCGCTTGGGTACCTTTGAAAACGGGTGCGCTTGTCGATCGCCTCGCAGCCCTTATTCTGTAATGGTTTGAGTTTTCAGTTCGAAAGACTCCCCCTCCGTTTTTGTGAAGTCCGAAGAGAAACACTAAAGGCCGGGAAACCCAATGAAATAGCGGGTTCCCGGCTTTTTTGCTTGTTAGGTGAACAAGGGATTCGAACTGTGGTCCGTCGTCATGTCGAGGTTGCAAGGGTGGGAAATCCACTCCTGAAAATGCGATCATCCAAACGGTGACAACAAGTTCAATGACGAGGCACAGCATGTCGGACGTCCTGCCCGCTCCGAAAAACGCATGGAAGGCCCGTGCGACGTTCATCGCGATCGTTCTGGTCTCGACGATCGTTTCCATCATCCTGGTGCACTTGTTCCAGACGCCTTCGATCATGGTGGTCAACGCGATCCCGATCATCCTGTCCGGATGGTTCTTCGGGAGGCGCTACGCACTTCTCGCGGCACTTCTCCTGTTCGTGGTGACGGGCGCCTACTTCAAACTCGCCCATCTGAACGCCCTGGTCGACCCGAAGGGACTGTTTTTGGGAATCGTTTCCTTCGGAATATTCTCGGCTGCCGGGTATGCGCTGCGCTCGGTACGCGATCTGTACGACAAGATCCACAAACTCAACGAAGCGATCAACGACAAGAATCGGGAGTTGCGCGAAGCCGTCTTGAAGGATCCGCTGACCGATCTGCACAATCGCCGCTACGTGGACGAATGCATCGCAGGTCTCGCCACAACGTTCCTGCGGCAGATTTCGACTCCTGAATTCGCGATGCGGAACCTGGGGATGGACGACAAGGTGATCCTGTTGATGATCGCCGACATCGACCACTTCAAGCGAATCAACGATGGTTTCGGCCACGGTGCCGGAGACGCCGCGCTGATCGAAGTCTCTCGGCGGATCAAGGACTCGGTCAGATTCGACGACACCGTCATCCGCTGGGGCGGAGAGGAGTTCCTGGTGGTATGCCCGATGGTGAACAAGGCCAACGCCCAGGCTGTGATCAGGAAGGTGTTGGATGGTGTTCGGACAGAACCTGTCGTTCTACCGGACGGTACGGAACTTCCCGTGACCATCTCGCTGGGTGCGATCTGGATCCCGGTGTTTCGCGATCATCCCTTCGCGGTTTCCTTCGACAAGGCGATCACCGTGGCCGACAAGGCTCTCTACGACGCGAAGGCGAAGGGCCGCAACCATGCGCGATTGGTCGTGGCCCATCAGGATGCGATTGCGAAGCACGGCGGCAAAGTTCCCGAATCTCCCGAGATGTTCTACGGAAACGAGGATTGCTGCACGATCGTCCTCGTTGGGGCGGACCTGATCGGATCCGGATCCGGTGGCGCCGACTGGACGGAATCCGTCAACCTTGAATCAGACGTGCTCGAACAGGTCGATCCGCCAGCCGTCGGACCCTGATCCGTAGCCAGCCAGATTCAATTCGACATGGATCTGCAAGCCTTCCATGGCTCTGTCGGCGAGCTTGCGGGCATTGAATCCGCCAGGAAGTGTCGGTCGGGCGTCCAACATCCGGATCAGTGCACGATACAGCGCGACCAAGTGGAGGACATCGTTGGCGGCGTACTTCAGCTGCTCCTGCGTGAGATCCGAGCGCGACCAGTCGGTCTGCTGCTGTTGCTTGTCGAGTTCGATCCCAAGAAATTCGCGGACGAGGTCCTTGAGTCCGTGCGACTGCGTATAGGTGCGCACAAGACGACTGGCGGTGCGAGTGCAAAAGAAGGGAGCGCATCGCACGTCCAGGCTTTGGCGGAGGAACGCGAGGTCGGAAATGGCGAAGTGGAAGAGCTTCAAGACCTTAGGGGACTCGAGAAGCGTCTTGAGTCGTGGCGGGCAGACGTTGCTGCCCGAGGTGCGCACCAGCGCGACATTGCCCAGATGATCGCCAACCTGGACGAGAAGAACCTGGTCACGTCCGAGGCGCAACCCGTGGAGCTCGGTGTCGACGGCGATTTCAGGCAACGCGAGCCACGCCTGGAGCTGCTCTTCGGTGAGATCGTTCTGCAGCTGGTATGGGGCGCTCATTTTTTGTCTCCACGGGATTCTAGCCAGGCGAAGATTCCCGTTCCCAGCCCGATCACGGAAAGCGTGGCGACAAGCCAGCTCCACGAGAGACTGCGAAGGGGCGGGGGGAGAAACAGACCCAAACCACCGAGCACGATCAGGTGTCCGACGTAATAGGGCAGGGAGTGTCGGCCAAGCAATGCCAAGGGGCGAAGGCGATCGGGAAACCGATCGGCGATGGCGCATAAAAACAAGATCGCCAGCCCGCTCAAAGCCACGACGATGGGGACCAAGCGGGGAAGCGTGGACCAGAATCCGACCCTGTGAGGCAAGGCCGGGGCGCCCTTCAGCAGATCCAACGCCAAGGCGAATCCGTTTTGCCCGGATTGGGCGGTGCGAACGAACTCCTGATAGGTGTTGGTGACACCCCAATCTCCCCAAAGGTTCCGGAAGCCAATTTTGGCAGCCAGAACCAAGATGACGGCACCGCCCAGGGTGGCGATCGCTGGTTGGAGCCAGGATCGCTGTCGGAGTGGACGTTCGATGGCCTGCGCCGCCAGAAAGATGGGTAGGAACGGGAACAATGGAAAGCTGCCGTTGTTGATGCCGTCGACACGGATGCCTTTGGCGTCCATCCAGACGAAGGCTGCACCCGTCACAAGGGCGCCGGCAGCCGACCACCATGCGTCGCAAAGCAAGGTGCCGATCAGGATGGAAATGGCGAGACATTGCAGCACGCCGGTCGAGGTCAGGCTTTCGGGCCATTGAGGTCCCGCGTAGGTGAAGAAAAGCACTGACGACAACGCGAACAGAGCGAGGGAGCGCTTGATCTGGCGCCAGAACCAAGCTCCCGAATTGCCGGTTCGATATCGGCTGCGGGCCAAGCTCCACCCTGCCAACATGAAGAACAAGGTGGGAATGATAGGCTCGATGCGCAGCAGCCATTGCCCGAATTCGGGTGAGACCTCGGGGTGCAGGGCCCGCAACGCATGGGTGCTCGTCATCAGGACCATGGCCAAGCCACGGGATGCATCCACACCCTGGTAACGAGGCGAACTCATCGCAGGGTCGAGTCCAAGGCCAGAGGGACCAGACCGCACAAGCCACCGTCTGGAACGCGATCCTTGCGAAGCCGGATCAAGCCGAGCACATGCTGTTTTGCGGGACGGATGACCATGAATTCGTAGGTGTCGGCGGTTTCCCACCAGACCGATTCCACCTGACCCCAGCCAGGACAGAATTTGGACTCGTTGAAGGTTCCGGATCCGGCTTGAAGCGCGTTGAGGCGGATTCCTTCTTCCAGGAGGTCGACACTGGCTTTGCCTGCATCCTGAAGGGATACCATCACCGCCCAAAGTCCCGAGGAGTCGAAGCGGACCGTGTGGAGATGCTCGATGCCCCACATGGAGCGTCGTTCTTGGAGGGTGGCGGGAGTGGGCTTCTCGAAGCGACCTGCCGGAAATTGTCCAATGAATTGATCGCGTGAGATGCCCCAGGCGAAGCGGTAATGCCCCAGGTCGTACCAACGGGTGTCTTCGGATGCGGCGGCCTTGGTGGAATCGATCCTGGCGTTGGCGAACACCTTGGCCTTGGCGTCGAGTTGTTTCCTGTTCTCTCGAGCCCATTCCACCAGCCCCGGCACGGTGGAGTCGATGGCCAAGGCCTTGTGGTAGGATTCGTCGGCTTGCGCCAAGTAGCCTTGTTCCTGGAGAGACCGGGCCAGCGCGTACAACAACGGCGCCGAGCGAGGGTAAGTACGCACCAGAGGGGTGAGGAGTTCGACGGCAAATCCTGTCTGGATGGTGTTTTGCCCACCGAAAGAGGCCCCCATGCGACCGCGACCGTGGATTGGTTTGAGCCCCAATGTCCGGAGCGCATCCTCGGCTTGCGGAAGTTTGCCCTTTGCCAGGGCCGATACGTAGTCCTTGCGGGCCGAGGTCGTGTCGCCGCGCGACTCGGCCAAGAGTCCGCGAATCCAGAGATATCGTGGTTCGCTGGGGTTGGCTTCCATCCCCACCTTCACCGCTTCCCGAGCCGAGTCGTCCCGCTCGCGCGCGAAGAAAATTTCGGCAAGCAAATCGTAACGAGCTTCCGCTCGAGGAGCGATCGAGACCGACAATTGAGCCAGGCGTTGGGCGCGGACCGGGTCGCCAGCGCGAAGTTCGATGACGGCGAGCTCTTCCATGGCGATGCGGAAGGTTGGAGCGAAATCCAGGACCTTGGTCAAGGTTTCGCGAGCCTCTTTCAGCTTGCCTTGCTGGGCTTGGCGCCGGGCTTGGAGAAGAAGAAGCCAAGGGTGACCAGGATCTTTGGCGAGCCCTTTTGAAATGAGCGTATCGGCCTTGGTAGAATCCGTCCCGGTGCGCTTTTGTTGACGCCACGCAGCGGCGTAATACCACGCTTCGGGAAGCTCGGGAGATCGACGCAAGACTTCATCGACCATTTCAAGGGCGCGGTCCCGATCACCGGTCTTCTCGCTTTCGATGGCGCGAAGCAACAGTCCGCGGTCGGCTTCGCTGGCTTCCTTCAGCTTGCCGGGCAAATCGACCGATCGTCCCTTGAACAAGGTTGTATCGCCCACGAACCCGAGGGGTACGTTCGATGGACGGATGGCCGAGCCCGTGGCTCGGGTCCAGGCGAAGGATGCAACGGCCACCAGCAGCGCGATGCCCGCGCCACCAGCCAAGGCCTTTTTGTTTTTCCAGATGCGCGTTTTCAGTCCTGCGGCCCTCCGGAAAGGAACGGAAAGAGGATTTCGCTGGAATTCTTGTTCTTCAAAAGCTTGTTGAGGCTCTTGTTCTTGATCTGGCGAACGCGTTCGCGCGTGAGGCGCAATTCGCGACCGATCTCGTCGAACGTGAATTCCTTGCTGTAATTGATGCCGTAGTACATGCGAAGCACCTTGGCCTCGCGCTCGGTCAACAAGCCGTCCAACACCTTGTCGAGCATCTTCTTGAGCTCGGCCATCTCCGACTCGATTTCCTGTTCACCATCGGTGCCCAGCATGTCGAGAAGCGTCGTGGTGTTTTCGCCGTCGTCGGATCCGCCGATCGGCGAGTTCAACGAGATCTCTTCCATCTTCTCCAGAAGCTCCGGAATTTCGTCGGCGTAGTCCTTGAAATCGGGACTTTCGATGGTCTTGGCGTAATCGCCGCCGCTCTTGGCGAGCGCGCGCTTGAAGCGATGCGCCAAGGCCAATTTGTTGGGCGGAATGCGAACTGTTCCCACCTGGTCGAACAAGGCCTTCTGGATGCCCTGGCGAATCCACCAGACGGCATACGAGATGAACTTGACTTCCTTGGTTTCGTCGAAGCGTTGGGCAGCCTTGAAGAGACCGATGTTGCCTTCGGAGATCAGTTCAAGCAAGGAAAGTCCACGATTTTGGTAACGGCGCGCAACCGAAACCACGAAGCGGAGGTTTCCAGTGATCAGCTTGTCCTGCGCATCCTTGTCTTCGGGATTGACCTTCAGACGACGGATGTAGTCCTTCTCCTCCTCGGTCGTCAGGACCGGGTGGCGATGGAGATCGCGTATGTAGAGCTGTTCGTTGAGGTTTGTCATTTTCAGGCCCGTACAGGGACCTCACGTGCTGGGAAAAACATCAGGATGATTCCGGTCAAGATCATGACAGAGCATAACACTTGCCCCATCGAAAGGGAACCCAGAACGAAACCCAGCTGGGCGTCGGGTTCACGAGTGTACTCGATCAGAAAGCGAATGAGACCATAACCGAAGACGTAGAAGGCGAACATGCGGCCTTTGAAAAAGCCGCGATTTTTGAGGCTCCACAGAACAGCCCAGAGCAGAAGGCCCTCGCCAAAGGCTTCGTAGAGCTGGCTGGGATGGCGAAGCGGAGGCGGAATGCCGCGGAGTGGATCGCCGGAGGGGTCGGCTGGAAAGCGAATGGCCCAGGCGACATCCGTGACGCGCCCCCAGAGTTCGCCATTCAGGAAATTGCCGATGCGACCAAACATGTAGCCCAACGGAATGGCGGGTACGATGAGGTCGCCCATGCGCATCGGATCGATGCGTTCGCGAATGCAAAACCAGATGTGGGCCACCGCGAACCCAATCAGACCGCCGTGGTAGCTCATTCCCGAAATCCCCGTGAAGCGCCAGTGGCCTTCGGGATCAGGGGCGAATGGAATGATGATTTCCAACGGGTGCTGACTGAAATGCCCCCAGCCGTAGAAAAAGACATAACCCAACCGGCCGCCGATCAACACGCCAACCACCAACCAAGTCAGAACCCTGTCGATGTGATCGCGACTGATTTCCCAGGTTTCACGCTTGAGTCGCCGCATGACCAGCCAATAGGCGAGTCCAAAGGCGACAGCATACATGAGGCCATACCAGCGCACGGCGATCGGCCCCAATTGGATGGCCACCGGGTCGAGGTGCCACTGAAGGTATTCCCAGTCGAATGGTTGGTCCACGGGCATTGAACGAAAGGTAGCCACGACAACGTCGCATCGGGAGGGAAAGCCGTGTGGATCGAACGGAGGAATTTTTCCCGCCCCTCCAAAAAGGGCAATGAGGGTTTCCAGCGACAATTTCTGTTGGAAGGCAATCGCGACGGAAAGCGTCAAAATGAATTCTGGTCCGCAAAGGATTGGATGCAGTCCTGGTGGACAGGGCGAACTCGAGGGATTCTGGCGGCGATTCTGGCCGCATGCCCAAACCGGACCCAATGGGGGCAACGGCGCAAGCAGTGCGACCCGGTGCTAGGATTTATTTTTCATGCCCGGATGCGAGCGATTCACTGCAACGCAAAAAGGAGATCCGTGTGGATCTCCTTTCGAAGTTCGATCGAACCCAGGAAAACCTGAAATCAGGTCTTCTTGTTGTTCTTCGAGGAGCGATCCTTGATGCGGCTGGCCTTGCCGGTCAATTCACGCATGTAGAAGATGCGCGAGCGACGCACGAGACCTTCGCGCATGACTTCCAAGGAAGCGATGCGAGGGGAGTGCATCGGGAAGATGCGTTCGACAGCCACGGTGCCGCTGAGCTTGCGGACCGTGAACATGGTCGAGATCCCTGCGCCGCGGATCTGGATCACCAAGCCCTGGAAGGGCTGGATGCGTTCCTTGTCGCCTTCTACGATCTTGTAGTTGACGCGAACCGTGTCACCGGCCCGGAATTTGGGCAGATCGGTGCGAAGGTTCTGAAATTGCAGTGTCTGGAGGTGAATGGACATTTGTCTCTCCGAAATTCGTAAGGCGGTGAATTATACATACTCAGGCGCAAGAACCAAGGTTTCTTGTGCGGAAAGATTTTCAAGAGGCCAGGAAAGCCAAGAAAGAATCGATCAAACGGCTTTCAGAGTGGCCTTGGCTTCCTGGACGGTCAGGAACACAGGCAGGATCGATTGGATGCTCACCACATCGTAGACATCCAGCGTGCTGGATCGGGTCTCGATGATTCCAGCGAGGATGCCTTGCTTGTGGCAAACCATGGCCAATTCGATCACCGACGACAGGCAGCACGACCCCACGAGATTGAGCAAGGTGGTGTCGATAAGAACCGGAGTGGTTGCGGGAATCCGCAGAAGTTCCTGGAAAATCGACCTGAATTCGGCTTGTTGGGCTGGAAGAAAATCAGAGCCTTCCAGGCGCAAAAGCCTGCAGGTGTCTGAGTTTTCGACGAGAATGCGACAGGACATGGTTTGGGAAAACTAGTCCGCCCACTTGAAAGGAACAGGGGGAGGGGCTACATTCCTGCCCCTTCACGACTTACACGGGACAATACGACCATGGCCGCCAAGAAAAAGACAGGCAAGGAGATCTACTTCCTGGTTTGCAAAGAAACCAAGGAGCAGAACTACACGGTGGTGCTCAACAAGACCGTCAAATCGAAGGTCTTCAAGAAGTACTGCCCTAAACTCCAGCGCCACACCGAGCACACGCCCAAGAAGGTCTGATGCCCGGTTCCGCGTCCCGTCGGGACGGTGGACACGGCCATCGGATCGGCCTGGTCGCGCCGATTTGGGATCTTTCCGTCGGACCTCTCCTCAAATCATTTTTGGAGAGCGGGCGGAAGCCCGTATGGATGGGGCCTCAAGCCTTCCGGTTTGGGGACCGTTCTTCGCTTTCGCATGACGATTGGTCGCGAGGCGACTGGTCGAAACTGACAGGAATTGTTGTTGCCGCGATCTGCGGCAAGCAGGATTCCGAATTGTTCGAATGGCGTAGGGCGGTTCTCGAAGAGATCGCCCTTGCTGGCATTCCCGTTTTGCCCGATCCGCGCGGCATTCGTCTGGCTTGGGAGCCGACGCGTGTCTTGTTGCGTTTGTCGCGAGCCGGAGTGTCGGTGATCGATCATTACGTGGGCGAAAACCTCGATGACGCCTTCGATTTCGTGCGTACCTGGAAGGGTGCCCAGTACCGGATTCCGGAAGGGGCTCACGCGCTGGAGATCGAATGGGTGGCCCAAAGCAACCAAGCGCGAGATCGCTTGGAAGAGTTGTGGCAAGAATACCCCACCGGACCGTTTGTCCTGACCAGGGACGTCCGGGGCGAGGTGGTCAGCTTGTTCGTTCTGGGTGGCGAAGTCGCGGCAGCCTGGCGTGGTGGGACTCCTGGACTGGAAGCGGAGCACGTGGCGGAAACCGCCAGAAACCCCGAAATCGAGTTGGCGATCGCTGCCTCTCGGGCATTTGGGCTCGATCCGGTTGTGGTGGACATCGTGCGCGACGCGCGTCGTCCACAGGTTCACGGCGTGCGTCCTTTGGGGTACTGGAAGGCGTTGTTTGACGCTCACCCTGCACTGGCGACTCCGGTCTGCCAGAAACTCGAAACAATGCTGAACGAGTTGCGGGATTCCTTCTGAACTTCTGAACTAATTTTCTTCGCTTCTGTCTGATTCGACAGGGCGGAGGCGTCTCCGCGGAGCGAACAATGAAAAACACGATCGTCGTCGGATCCCAGTGGGGAGACGAAGGCAAGGCAAAGGTCATCGACGTGCTGGCCGAGCACGCGGATGTGGTCATCCGGTTCCAGGGCGGCGCAAACGCCGGTCATACCGTCGTCGTTGGCGACCAGGAATTCGTCTTCCATCTCATTCCATCCGCCATCATGCGACCCACCAAGACTTGCGTCATTGGCAATGGTGTCGTACTGGATCCGGCACAGCTTCTGCATGAAATCGAAGAGCTGGAAGGGCGCGGCTTCGATGTCCGCGGCCGCTTGTGGCTCGCCGAGAACATGCAGATCGTCATGCCCTGGCATGTGCAGCTGGACAAGCTGAAGGAAAAGGCCGCGGGCAAGAACGCGATCGGCACCACCGGTCGCGGCATCGGCCCGGCGTATGTCGACAAGGTCGCTCGCTCCGGCATCCGCCTGGTCGACCTGTTGGATCCCGAAGGCTTGCGCCTGAAGGTGGAATCCATCCTGGAAGAGAAGAACATTCTTTTCACCAAGGTCTACGAAGCCGAAGCCCTGGTGGCCGCGCCCATCGTGGCGCAATACCTGGAGTACGGACGGAAATTGGCACCCTTGGTCGCCAACACCGCATTGCTTCTTGAAAAGGCCATCAAGGCCGGCAAACCTCTGCTGTTCGAAGGTGCGCAAGGGACAATTCTTGACGTCGACCACGGAACCTATCCGTACGTGACCAGTTCGAACACCATCGCGGGTTCGGCTTGCTGCGGTTCGGGTGTGGGGCCCACCGCCATCCAGAGCGTGATCGGCGTCGTCAAGGCGTACACCACGCGCGTGGGCAACGGGCCGTTCCCGACGGAACTTGACGGCGAGCTTGGCGAGAAGCTGCGTACCTGGGGCGGCGAGTTCGGCGCCACCACCGGTCGTCCGCGCCGCTGCGGATGGTTCGACGCGATGGTGGTCCGCAAGGCTGTTCGCGTGAACGGCATCACCGGCTTGGCGATCACCAAGGTCGACGTGCTGGACCAGCTTCCCGAAGTCCAGATCTGCGTTGGCTACAAGATCGACGGAAAGCTGATCGAAGACCTCCCGGTTCAGATGCGCGAGTTCGAGAATGTCGAACCCGTGCTGGAGACCATGCCCGGCTGGATGGCCGACACGTCGAAAGCTGTCTCGTGGGCCGATCTCCCGAACGGTGCCAAGCGTTATCTGGAACGCCTCGCCGAATTGTCGGGCGCGCCCATCGCCATGGTTTCGGTCGGGCCGCGTCGCGACCAGGCCATTTTCCTTCCCTAACAGTCACTCGAAAGGACACAACATGATTCTCAAGGGCAAGAAGGGTCTCATCACCGGCGTCGCCAACCAGCGTTCCATCGCGTGGGGCATCGCCAAGTCCTGCTGGGAGCAGGGGGCCGAACTTTGCTTTAGCTACCAGGGCGAGCGCCTCAAAGGCTCCTTGGATTCGCTGATCCAGGGTGAAGGCAAGACAGCCACTACCTACGAGTGCGACGTCACCAAGGACGAATCAGTCACGGCTCTTTTCGATACGATCGAGAAGGATTTCGGCAAGATCGACTTCGTGGTGCATGCCATCGCCTTCGCCAAGCGCGAAGATTTGGACGGCGAATTCCAGGACACCTCGCGCGACGGCTTCGCCACCGCGTTGGAAATCTCGGCGTATTCGCTGGCGGCTCTGTCGCATCACGCCGCACGGGTGATGAACCCGAATGGTTCGATCGTGGCGCTGTCGTACATCGGTGGCGAGAAGGTGATCCCGCACTACAACGTGATGGGCGTGGCCAAGGCCGCTCTGGAGTGTTCGGTGCGTTATCTGGCCCACGACCTGGGCAAGTTGGGCATCCGCGTGAACACCGTGAGCCCCGGCCCCCTCCGCACGCTGGCCGCCAAGGGAATCGGCGACTTCAACAAGATGCTGACCATCACCGAGAACCGCTCTGCCCTGCACCGCAACGTGGGAACCGACGAAGTGGGCGACACCGTGGCCTTCCTGGTCTCGGACATGGCTCGCGGCGTGACCGGCGAACTCATCCATGTGGACGCCGGCTACCACGCGATCTCGTTCAGCTTCGCCGAAGAACAGGCATCGCGCAAGGAATGATTGGTCGCTGACAGAAATTGAACGAAGCCCCGCTTCCCGTTAGAGGAAGGCGGGGCTTTTTCGTTTCAGGAACTACGGGGCATTCCCAGCATGGAGCTGGCGAATGAGCCGGTGACCATGTACGGAATGTTTGCACGCCCTAGGGTCCAGCAACCTCGCGCAGAACTTGGTCTGGGGTCATTTCCCGACCGAGGTGGGCGGCTCGGATGCATCGAATTGGCCACGTTCCCATGCGTGGAGATCTTCGCTCATGCGGCAGGCCATGAGGAAGCGCTCCTCGGGGCCTTTTCGGCGCATGATCTGTACCTGGAGCTTCCAGGCCTCCGGTGTGGTGTCACTGGGGCGCATGGGAATGGATCTAGGTTTTTTCGTGAGGCGAGGACCAACTCGAAACGCCTTCTGACCTCTGCGGTAGCACGACTTCGGAGCGATCGCGAAGGTCGGCGCACACCGGCGCGGTCGGGAAATGGTATCCTTGTCCTGTGATGTCCCTGCACGAAAACGTCGCAGGCCGCTGCCCCGTGACGGGACTTGTCGTCACGACGCGTCCGGAATGGACCGATGTCCGCATCGGCCCCAATACGACCGTGACCTGGCGGTTGATTGGAGATTCGATCCTGGACAATGTCACCGTCGGGGAGCGGACGATCGAAACGCAGGCCCCGCTGATGGCGTTTCGCGACAGGTTGGTCGGGGAATTGTTCCCCCCTGGCCACAAATATGTCGAGACCTACGACCTCTCCGGTGTGGTGGGGATCCCGCCGTCCGAAGTGCGTCGTCAGCACAGCTTGTTCCACATTTCGAATTCCTACCGGGATTGCAGAGGGGTCTACGTCTACGGATCGAACCTGTTCCTGCGCAGCGTCTACCGCACCAGTTTGGCTGTGGCCGGTGGGGGGTTGTGGTACCCCTTCAAGGTCGTGAAAGGGTATGCGGAAGCAGTCCGGGCGGGCGTGGAAAATCTGCGTGCACACGTGGTGGCGAGAGTCGGAACCCGGATAGATGATGACAATTTTTGGACGCGACCGGGATGGACCATCCCCACTTCCGACGGCCTGGGAGAGGTTCGGATTTCCGTCGGATTCCGTCGGGTGATCCTGATGGAGATGATCGGGATCTTGAACGATACGGAATGCGTTCCGAAGTCGATCGAAGTTTTGGATGGGCTTTTTCGCGACGGATTCATCGCGGGGCCATGGCACGTCAAGATCACGGACTACTCGAAGTTGACATCATCGTCGATGGCGACGCGGATGCGGTATGCGCAGGAGCTCAAGAACCATTACCAGAGACTCCCCGTGCCGGTCAACAAGAGCTACGTGGTGGGAGCTTCGACCTGGGTGAAGGTCGCGATCCGGTTCGCGGGGAACATCATCACGCCTCCCAAAGGACTGGAATTCGTTTCGAGTCGGAGGGAATGTTTCGATCGGGTTGCACAACTTTTGTCTCGGACGGAAATTGGCACGGGAGCCGTCGCGGATTCCGAACCGGAGGAATTCGTGGTGCTGCGGCCGGAGGTCTCGCGATTGACCGCGATGCTCGGTTCGTTGGCCTGGGGACAGACGGATGCGGACGGGATCGAGGGCTTCCCCGACGGACATCCATTGTGCGAGGTGGGCGAAGCGATCCGGTTGGTGAAGGGCGACTACCACAACGTCCTGGAAAAGCACCGCGAAGCGGAGCGCGCGGCCTTGTTGGCGAGCCGTTCCAAGTCCGAATTCCTTGCGAACATGAGCCACGAGATCCGCACGCCGCTCAACGGGGTGATCGGGATGCTGCAACTCCTGGGGCAGGAACCACTGGACGAGACATCTTCCCGGTACGCCTCGATCGCGCTGGGCTCGGCTCAGAGTCTTCTCGGAATCGTCAACGACATCCTCGATTTTTCGAAGATCGAGGCCGGGCGATTGGAGCGCGAAGAGGTGATCTTCGATCTTCGCGGTTGTCTTCAGGAATTCGCGATCCTGATGGAGCACCAGGCGAAGGACCGGGGGCTGGTGTTGAACGTGAAAGCCGACGACGACATACCGTCCTTGATGGTGGGCGATGTGACCCGGATCAGGCAGGTCATGTCAAATCTTGTCGGCAACGCGATCAAATTCACGCCGCACGGCGAGATCAAGGTGAAGATCGGGTTGTTGGAATCGGGGAAGGAATCCGTCAAGCTCCGGTTTTCCGTCTCCGACACCGGGATCGGAATCGCCTCCGACAAGCTCGAAACGATCTTCGAGAGTTTCAGCCAGGCCGACACCTCCACCACGAGGAAATATGGCGGTACAGGACTTGGATTGGCGATCAGCCGCAAGCTTGTCGCCTTGCTCGGCGGTGTCCTCATGGTTCGCTCGAGCATGGGCGAGGGTTCCGAATTCTGGTTCGATCTGGAGCTCGGTTTGATTGGAGCGAACACCGCCGGTAAGGACTTGGAGCGCGCCACCTGCGGCGTTAGCGATGGCACGGCCGGCTGCGTTCCGACGCGAAGCGATCCATCGAGCGTTCCGGATCCGCCTTCCTCCATCGCAGGAGAGGAGCCTGCCAGGAAGACGCTCCGGGTGCTGGTGGTCGAGGACAATGCGGTCAACGCGAAGGTGGCCAGCGGCTTCCTGAAACGCCTCGAATGCGATGCCGACCTGGCGGAAAACGGAAAGGTGGCATTGGAAAAATTGGCGATCGGCGGGTTCGACATGGTCTTGATGGATTGCCAGATGCCCGTGATGGACGGGTTCGAGGCGGTCCGACGCATCAGGGCGGGAGAGGCGCGAGCCACCAATCGGTCGATTCCCGTCGTGGCGCTCACAGCCGCCGCCCGCGAATCGGATCGAGACCAGGCCTTGCTGGCCGGGATGGACGATTTCCTTTCCAAGCCGTTCACGATGTCGGCCCTGCGGGAAGTGGTCGAGCGGTGGGGACGTCCGGACAGAAATCGTCGCAGGAATTGATGTGAAATCTGTCCAGGCGGTTTGGTCCGGATGTCGATTATCCTTTCCTTTGTGCGCATCTTCGCCTCCGCAGACACCTTCATCGAATCGTCCCAGAGCTCGTTGAGACTGGGGCGGTTGGTCGCCAACGCCACTTTCCTGGAGGCGCTGCTTCGGCATGGCCCCTACGACCGCTACGAATTCTTCTGTCCCACCGAAGCCGAAAAGAGCCGTTTGCGCGATTGGGTGACCTCTCTCGACAATGGACAAGAACTGTCGAGCCGGATCGAACTGCGGTCCCAGTTCGAAATTCCCGCGCGCATGGCGCAGGCGCGGTGGGAGGTGGTCCACTCGGGTGGATGGAGCCGGTACCTCCCGGCGATGGCCTGGCTGCGCTCGAAGTATGCAGCAAAGCCATTTCCGTTGACGGGTACCATCCACAGCCTGAACGACCACTCCATGGGCCAGATGCTTCGGCGTCTGCGCCAGTCGCCCCTTGGCGGTTGCGACGCGGTGGTCTGCACCAGTCGCGACGGAAGGGAATCGTTCCGCCGGCAATTGGAGATGGTGGACGCGACCCCACCGTTCG
>JBDKGS010000029.1:0-22800 GCA_039798065.1 Fibrobacterota bacterium
CGGAGCCGATCTGGATCTTGATCTGTTCGGCGGTCGAAAGGCCGACGAGCAGGTTGTAGTTCTTTTTCAAGTAGTTGACGATGGCTTCGTCCATCTCATCGCCACCGATGCGCACGGATGTGTCGCAAACGATTCCGTAAAGCGCGATGACGGCAATTTCTGACGTACCACCACCGATGTCGATGACCATGTTTCCCGAAGGTTCTTCGACGGGAATCCCCATTCCGATCGCCGCAGCCATTGGCTCGGATACCAGGTAGACTTCGCGCGCGCCGGCAAGCTGCGCCGACTCGATCACGGCACGGCGTTCAACTTCGGTGATGCCGCTGGGAACTCCGATCACAACGCGCGGACGACCGAAAAGACCGCGCCAGATCGGTGAGTGGCTGTGGAGCTTGTCGATGAAATGCTTGATCATCTCGCGCACGAGATCGAAATCCGCGATCACTCCATCTTTCATGGGACGAATCGCCAAGATTTCCCCCGGAGTGCGCCCCAGCATTCGCTTCGCCTCGGTCCCGAAGGCTTGGACGCGTCCCGTACGTCGTTCGACAGCAACAACGGAAGGCTCGTCGATGACGATGCCTCTACCCTGCACATGAACAAGGGTATTCGCCGTTCCGAGATCGATCCCGACGTCGTTCGAGAAGAGGGAAAAGACTCCCATGAAGGCTCCAAAGTGTGGGAGGGTAATTTCTCCGAGAGGTCCAAATATAACGAAAAAAGGCGCCGAACGGCGCCTCTCTACGTCAAGAATTGTACAGCGGGATCAGAAGCTGTAGCTAGCCGAGATCCGACTGAGGACGTGATCCACCGGGCCGCCGAACAATGCGCCACCGTTGAACAGGATGTCCTTTGCCACAACAGCGTCGACCTTGAGCTTGTCCTCGATGTTCAAACCGAAGCCAAAGGAAACAAGGTCGTTCTGGTCGTCGCCACGATCTGGGTTGGAAATCACGTTGGAATAGCTGACGCCACCCTTCGAGTAGTCGCGATTGGCGATGATCTTCTGTCCGCCAACACGAATCACGAACCAGTCGGTCCAGATGTTGCGCTCGATACCGAAGGAAACACGCACGCCGTTGTCGGTGGTGGTTGTGATGGTATCGAAGTTGGAGACCGTCGAGGCGACTCCGGCAGCAGTGACACTCTGGTCGCCACTGTGGTTGAAGTAATCAACGCCGAGCCAGAAGAATCCACGATCCAACGAGACATTCGCGCCCGATCCAATGCGGAACTCGGTCTTGGACAATCCCGGAGCGGAAATCGAACGGAAGGACGCGGCCGGAACGATCACACCAAAAATCTGCGGAGCCGAGATGAACGAGCGTGCCGATGCGCCGAACGAGGGATCCACATCGCCGCCGTAGGTCTTGTCGCCAGAAATCGATGCATCCAGGAACGAGACGGTTCCTGTCAATTCGAGATCGACACCTTGGCCGAGCGGGATGTTTGCGCCAACCGTGTTGACACTGACCACGGAAGTTTGAGCATTGTTGCCGTTGGTGCTGTCGCCGTAAGCCAAGTAGGTCTTCACGCCAAGCAACACGCCGCTATTGGTGGCAGCGCCCAACAATCCATCGAACTTCACCGGGAAGTTGCCGACATTGTAGGTGTTGTTGGAAGTCTGGCTGCCAACCTTGATCGTCTTGGGGAAGTACTGCAGCCATTCGTCTTCGCGATTGAATGCGCCGCCAATCACAACCTGCGGGTAACGATTGCCAGCTGCAGCATCGGGAGAGAAGGACTTGGCAAAAATGGCGCCGAACCAGGGCTTCTCAGGATCCCGATTGAAACGGGCCAAGCCGTTGAGGTTGCCTGTCGCGCCCGTATCGCGCATCTGACCAAGCTCGCCCAACAGGTAGTTGGGATAGAGGTTGGCATTGGCCGGATTCGACCAGACGCTGACGTCGTCCATGAAATAGGTGGCGTTCTTGCCCATGGACTCGACACGTGCGTTGGTAGCGAAGGCGGTACCAGCGGCGATGAGGGCGATTCCTGAAGCCAAAGCGATGCGGTTGCTCATTGGTCTCCTGCTTTGCGAAATAGGGTGGGAAACGGAATTTGTCATAAGAGGATTATACCTCAGATGCAACTGGTTGTCCAGTTCGAACCTGTAGGGAATTGTCATGTTCTCCAAAACGGGTGCGAAGATGAACGGCCCGATCGGCTGTCGGGCTAGAAACGAAAAAGGCGGCTGGAATGGGATCCATTCCAGCCGCCTTGACAGTTTTTTACTGCTTGTCGAGAACGAAGGCGTAGGTAACCGTCACGTTACCCTTTTCGATCTGGTCGAACTTCATGCGACGAGCCTTGTCCTTGATTTCGTCGTCCAAGCCACCGTCTCCGGTGTTGGTGTTCACGATCGAAATCTGGATGATGTCGCCAGAAGGAGCGATGGTGAACTTGAGCGAAATCTTGCCACCCAGATTTGGGTTGTTGCGCAGGTACTTCTCGTAGGTGTAGCGGAAGCCGCCGATGTGCTGACGGATCACGCGGAGAATCGATTCCGGCGAGCGGGATCCAGCTTCACCACCGAGTTCGACGTCGGAAGGCTTAGGAGGATTGATGCGTGCACGAGTCGAAACACCGTTGCCGTTGCCACCTGCGCCGAGGGCCATCTTGCCTTGGCGAGTGCCGCCATTGCCAGTGCCGAATCCTGCGCGACCGCCAGTACCGAGCCCGATACCGCCGACGCCAGCCATACGATCACCGTCTCCACCAGCTCCCTTGCCGCCGCGCTCACCCTTTTGCATAGAGCCGCCGCCGCCAGCGAGAATGACGTCGATCATGTTCGCCTGGTTGGGATCTACATCTTCGCCAAGAAGACCATCCGATGCGGTGTTGATCTTGTCCATCACCGAGTTCTGCATCACTGCAGATGGCGACGAAGGAGGCCACGCAACCGTACGCGTTTCGGTCGAACCGCCCTCATTGGGGTTGGTCGGCTTCTGGTCCGATGCGCCACCGGCATCTTCCTTTGGCTCCGGCTTCTCTTCTTCCTTCTTCTCTTCTTCCTTCTCCTGCACAAGCTGGAGAACGATATCGGGAAGTGCATCGTCTTTGGGACGAGGCTTGTGATCCATCATGATCATTCCGGCCATCGCGGAAATGCCGATGACCATCATGCCAGCCAAAACACCCCAACGCGTCTTGTTCGAGCCGTCGCCTGGCTCACGCCAGCCGAGCTTGACAGCCAACTGCATGCGCTGGCGAGCCTTGTCCCAAAGGGTCGTGCGGAAGGGCGTGTCTTCGATGATCTCGACGACAAAGCTTCCCCACGTAAACCGGAAGGACTCCTCACGATTCGAGTTTACGCCGTTCTTGACGGTACCATCTGCAAGCAAGCAAGCGTACTGGCCCGAACCCTCGACAACGGCGAGCTTCTCCGGAAACGGAGGGGGCAAGACCACCGAGTTCTTGGGGTGCGCGCCAATTTTGAGGCTAGTGGCCCAGGTTGACCACTCGCGAGCGACCTTGTTGCCCTGAAGGAGTACGATTTTCCAGTGGTGGATCATGTCGAATTCCTCAGTTCATGCCCTTGGCGGCGATCTTGATCTGTCGAAATCCAGCGTTGCCGGCGGATCTCATAACAGGCTTGAGCGTCGCGAAGGGAATGGCGCGATCCGCATGCAGCAGGATTTCGCCGTTGAATGGCTTGTTCGGGTTGATTCGCTCGATCGCCTGGCCATTTTCCTTCACCTTGTCCAAAGCTTCCTTCAGAGGATGAATGAAAAAACCAGACCAAACGGAATCCGGAAAATCGGGATAGCCGTCTTTCGGATTGATGATCACAGGACAGATTGGCTTGCCGTCAAGCAGCAACATATCCTTCGAAAGCGAGATCACAGAGACTTCCTTCGGCTTCTCCGAAGTGATCAACACCCTGGAAAGCTCGATGTCCTTTGAGTTCGCCAAAGTCGCTGGGTCCGCCGAGAAGCTCATCACCAAGTACACCACCAAGATCGTCATCATGTCGATCATGGGGGTCAAATTGAGGTGGACTTCCTTTTGCGTGCCAGCTCCGCCTCGGCCGAACTTGCTGCCAGAAACTTGTTGTCCGCCACCTGCACTCATGGTACGTACACTCCCTTCATGGCAAGTCCTGGGAAGAGGCGCATGCTCTCTTTGAAAGCTGGGATTTCCGTCAAAACAGCATCAGTTCCAGTGAAAGTCTTCGACTGATCAATGATCTGAGCCAATTTTTCGAGAGGAAGTGATGGATGGGGGTCCAGCGCCATTCGCTCCTCGGTCGGAAACTTCTTTTTGATCTCGATCAGGATGCTGTGGAACTTCAAGATCTGTTCTTCGGAGTAATTCGAAGAATCTTTCCTGTCCGTGGCATCTACGAAAAACTGGGGGGGACCAAGCGGGTCCTTGTTGTTGACGTAGATCTTGATCGAATCCTTCGGCACCATGACAACCAGATCGAACGGAGGAGGCATCTTGACCTCCTGCATTTTATCCGGTGGAATGGGGGTCGGGAGCTTTGCTTCCAGCACCACAACCGTAAAGAAGCTGGCTGTGAGCATAAGGAAAGGAATCAGCACAATCATCACATCCAAGAAGGGCGTCAGATTCAACGGTTCGTCGAAATCTGCGTCAACATTGAACTTTTTCTTTGCCATGGATTGGCTCCGACCTCAGGAAAGATGTCGACATGATGGGATCTGCCTCGGATCCGTTCCGAGGCAGAATGGATAATCTTACTTGGCGCTCTCGTGCAGCTTGCCGAATGCCTTGAGGGTCACCCAATCCAGAGCTTCGGAAGAAGCATGGTCGAGCTCTTCGATCAGGTGGGCGGCCTTTGCGGCGAGGTAGGACTGCGCCATCATCATGATAACGGCGATGAACAGCCCTTGGAAGGTGTTGTGAAGAGCGTGCGAAATACCCGACGCCATCACAGTCTGCTTGGTGGCAGCGTCGACGTTGCCGAGACCCTTAAACATGGAGATCATACCCCAAACGGTTCCGACCAGGCCCATGAGCACCGCGACGTTGGCGATCAGGGAGAGGTAGGGAAGGCGAACGGCGATCTTGGGGACCACGGTCAGGTAAGCAGCTTCGACGTTCTGCTTGACGAGGGCTTCGTCACAACCGTAACGCTCGACGGCGGCCTTGACCACGGCAGGCACAAGGCCCTTCTTCTGGTTGGCGCAGAGGCGAAGTGCGTCGTCAACGCGATCTTCGACGAGGAGCGCGCGCACCTTTTTCATGAATACCTTGGTGTCCATGGAGTAGTCACCCCAGTAACGCCAAGCACGATCAACGACGATCCCCACGCCGATAAATCCGACGAACAGGGTGACGAACATGAGGGCGCCGCCCGCGAGATAGAATTCGGCCAATCCGGACATGGAAGATACCTCTGAACTATGGGTTTCTTGGATGTGATCATGTCGGGAAACGACCATCCCGACCTTGGTTTCAAGCTTTCCTCAGCGAGAATTATTTCGCTGAATCAGCCTTAGGTTGAGCCGTAATATGGGCGGTGTCCTTGGGAAAATCAACCGGTTTTTCGGCTGGTTTCACCTGGGTTCCATCGCTCACCGGTGCATTCCACTTTTTGATAACACCAGAGTCGCCCGATTTGACCACACTCTTGGGAGCAGGTGTACGGTTCACTGTCTCTTCGGTATCGATAACGAGGTTTAAAATCGGGGGCCGGTTCAAAGAATCAAGCTTTGCAGGCTCGACCCAGCCGTGGCGGCCTTTCCGATTGCGAATCTTAGTGAGGGGAGTCCCCCACTTCAGGACTTCAACGACCTCACCTTTGTCCAAGGTGTACAAAGGACGTTCGTAAACACGCCGTTGATCGGTAGGGTATACGTTGGCTGGGCCACGGACCGTCACAATGGTTGCAGCCCCAGCTAGGCCCACAGAGACCAAAATGGATGCTACGATGCGTGGCTTCATTGTCAATTCCTCTTTGATTTAGCCTTCAGCTCCTGAATAGCCGTACGTAGATCTTGTTCCGTGCGTTCGCCCTCGATCTTGATGGCTTTCAATGCACGTACTTTCTCTTCCTGCTCAAGGTCGCCTTCCGAAATGTCATCGATGCGCGACAAGGCACGTTCGAGATCTTTGTCGACCTTGTTCTGCGTGACGACTTCGACTTGTTTCTCCACAATCTGTGTGCCAAGAACTGCGTTGTCGGGTGCGATGAATTTGATTCGTTCTTTCAGCGAATCCAAGATCGGTCCCACGATACCCATTTCGGCAGCCTTCTCGACACCGGGAACGTATCCCTTGTCGACAGAAAGCTTCTGGAAGGAAATCATGTTGTCTTCCTTCTGCGCCTTATGGTATTCGCACTCTTCATTGTGCTGGTCGGAGCCCGGCTTGGCCTTGGAAGGGCAAGGCTCTTCTAAGATGGCCGCGCCAATCAGCTCGAATCCGGCACCGGTAAAGTAGTAGGTGCGTAGAATGGATTGTCCAGCAGCCTTGGTCAATTCGTTTTGGATGCCGGCCTTACGAGTCAACGCCAAGAACGATTCGTATTGCTTCGCCGTCTTTGCCGAAAGGGTAGGAATGATGCCCTTTGCAACACCGACTCGGAACATGATGCGTTCCTGGATTGCCTTCAAGTTGGTGCCCTGTGGCGCTTCGATGGCTCGAGTATCCGTCAACAACTTCATCTCGTTGTCGGCTTCTTGGCTCGCGGACTTGATCGTCCATTCCTCGATCAGCAATTTGATCGAATTGTCGAAGTACTCGTTCGCCTTCTTGTACGCTTCGGCGCGCGCCTTGATCGCTTCGGCGATCTTCTTGATATCCGTCGTTCCGCCGAGCTTGATCGCATTCGCGGAATCGGAACGAATCATACCCATCTTGTAGTAGGCTTCGGCAGGGATCGATGCGTCGATCGTTACAGCGTTCTGGCCTTCCTTGTAGTAGGCCACCAGCTTACCGTACAATTCGTCGGCTTTCTTCACGTTCTTGGTGCTGTCGTAGTAGGAAGCAGCACGCAAGTAGGCCTTCGAAACCTTCGATTTATCCGTAGGGTACTGGGTCGCGAAAATTTCGTAGGCTTCCGCCATCTTCGCCTTGTTGCCCTGCTTCTCTTCGATGATGGGTACCGAGAAGGCAGCTTCTGGCGCATACTGGTGTTTGGGGAATTGCCCAATCACAAGCTTGTAGACGCGAACGGCTTCACCCCAAAGCTTGGCCTTTTCGTAGCTCAAACCTGCGGTATAAAGGAATGCAGGGGTCTGTTCGTGCTTGGGGTAACGCGAGTAGTAGATCTCCAAGGTCTTTGCCTTGTCTGCGTTTCGTCCGGCACCTTCGTAAAGCGATGCTGCCTGGGAGATTCCCTTGAACGCCGCCGAGTCGGGTGTGTTCGGGTAGTAACGGAAAAGGCTGTCGAGAAGAATGGCGACACCGGAAACGGTGTCCTTTGCCTGACGGTATTGGTCGGCAGCAGCCTGAATGGCCATGATGCAAAGACCGGATTTGCCGCGGTAGGTGCGCTCGAATGCAGAGTATTCGAGGGCAGCTTCCCTTGGCCGCTTTCCATTTTCCAGTGCGACTGCGGCGCGGAATGCAGCGGAGTCAGCAATGGACAAGGACGGGTATTCCTTGGCGAGGCGACGGAAATTGTACACGGCCGAATCGACCTTTCCAGCCTTTTCTGCGTTCTCCGCCATGCGCCAGATCACTTCGCCGATATTGTTGGTCATGGCAGCTAGGAGCGTATCTCCCTTGGGCAATGCACCCAAGACGTTGCGGTATTCCTTTTCGGCTTCGATGAAGCGACCGGACTGGGTGTATGCGTACGCCATGCGAGCACGAGTGTCGGTGGTGTACTTGTAGGTCGGGTAGCTCTTGATCATCCGATTGCCGGTATTGATCGCATTCGCCCAATCCTGGCCGTTCACTTGGAACAAGAACAGGTTGTAGGTCAGGTCGGGAGCGTCCGTCGCTTTTGGGAACTTGTTCAAGTAGCTCTCGACCGAAGCCATGTAGCGCTTGGTGATCGGCTGATTGTAAGCCTTGACCTTGTCTCCACCTTGCTTCGCCACTTCGTCGGCAGCAGCCAATTGGAGCTCAGCGACCGCGTTGTAGCCAGCGTCGACAGGTTGGGTCAGCTTGCGCTCGGCAATGGTCGGCTCGCGGTACTTCTTGGGGTCATTGACGTTTTCAGCCGATGCCCACAAGTAGACGTCAGCAGCCTGTTCGTGCTGCCGAATGAAGGAGAGTGCGTCGGCCAGATAAATCTTGGCGCGATAGATGGGCCAATTGCCTTCGGTTGCGTACTGGTCAACGAAGCGCTGGTAACTTGCCACGGCCTTTTTGACCATGTTCGTGTCCTTGCGCTCTTTGCCAGGGAAGTGAAGTTGCATCGCCACTTCGAGCATGACGTCGCGGACGCGAATCTGGATTTGCTCCAGCTCCTTGCGATCGATTTTGCGGGGCTTCTGCCACCAGGCGCTGGTGCGTCCGAATTTTTGGACCAACTGCTCGCGAGCTTCCTGAGCTTCTTCGATCTTCTTTTTCTTGTCCCAAACTTCGACCACTTTGATTTGAGCCAGCGGGGCCTTGTAGTAGTCGGAGTAGGTCTTCAGGAAATATTCCAAAGCGGGGATCGCCAGGTCGTGCTGATCGCGGTCAGCATGCTTGATTGCCAATTCGTAGAACAACGTGTCTTCGTAAGCACGGTGACCGCGCTGTCCGAAATACTTCTTCGCGTCTTTGTAGGAATCGGGGAATTCAGCGAAGCAGGAGCCCATGTAGAGAATGGCTTCCGAGCGAAGATCACCGCGGATTTGGCCCTTGTCCGCACGTTCGACATAGTCGAAGAAGGCGTCGACAGCGACTTGGTACTTGGCCTTCTGGTACAGAGCCTCGGCCTTGTGGTACAGCGCCAAGCCAAGAACGGCTTCGCTACCTGGGGCGTTGGGATCGACTTTGTTGTAATAGACGATAGCGGAGTCGTACTTCTTGTCGACGAAGTAGAACTCGCCAATGCGGAGGTTCGCCGGCCCGATCTGGCGGGACTGGGGGAACTTGCGCGAGATTTCCATCAGGAGAGGGAAGGCTTCCGTGGAGCGTCCCATCAAGTCGTAGATGAAGGCGGTGCGGTACAGGATGACGTCGCGACGTCCCCCTTCTGGTATTTCCTTCAAGTACCGCTGATGCCCTGCCAAGCCCTTAGCGAAGGACGGCAGCGCCTGCGTGGGTTCCTTGCCGCGCTTGTCGTTGGCTTTCCACTTGTCGTATTCGCGCTCGTACTTCTCGCGTGAGCCAAGATTGTTCCGCTGGTCGATCTGGTAATCGATATCGGCGATATTGAAAAGCGCGTCTTCGCAACGCTTCGGGTCGCCTTTGGGGTTGTTGCAGTTGTCCTTGGCGACCTTTTCGTACAGTTCGCGGGTCTTGGCGGTCTCTTCACTGCTTGTCGGGCAGAGAGCCTTGTACTTCTGGATGTCGTCGTTGATCGGAGCGATCTTCGCGTTCAACGCAGCGACCTGCTCGCGCAAAGGCTTGAGCTGATCCAAACAACGTTGTTGCTTGGCGCCTTCCATGCTCAAACATTCGGCCTTCTTCTCCCGACCCTGTTCGTTGATCTTGTTTACCTGTTCGAGCAACGCCCCTTTTGCTTCCTCCGCTTTTTTCTGCGCGACGCAATCGGGATGGTTCGAACCAGGTGCAGGTGCGGCCAGCACATTGCCAGCAGCCACGATGCTGATCAGGACGGTCGAAGAGAAGAATTGCCTAGCGTTCATGTTAAGCGCTCATCTAGAAAATGTGGCTGGAAAACCGAATGGACGACCGTTTGAAATTCGATCAGAAATCCGTAGTGCCAGATCCTGCCTTCTCCAGACAGTTTTTGGCGGTAGCCAGGGCGTAGGTCGCATCCTTGTCGAGGCGAGCCTTGTCCTTCTCGAATTTCTTCTGCTTGTTCATAATGTCCTGGAACTTGAAGAAGTCTTCCTTGGCATTGGCAATGCGCTCGATGTTCGGAGCCACTGCGGCACGCTTGTCGAGAACGCGCTCCGATGGAAGCTGCAGAGAAAGCTGGTAGACCTTCTCCTGGACTTCGGAAGAATCGGCGGTGGCGGTATGGTAATCGTCGGTCTTCTTCTTGATTTCTTCTTCGGTGAGGAAGCCCTTGCCGATCAATTGCTGGACGGTCTGGAAGCTCTTGACCGCGTTGCCACAATCCTTGCGGGAAAGCTGGCTGTACCCTTTGACCAAGTGGCCTTCGGGGATCAAGATCGAAGTGGGAACGTTCTTCTCGATGTTGTCGATATGCTTGTTGGCATCTTCCCAGAACTTGGGGTTCGCGCCGGCATTGCGAACGAAACACCAGGCGGCGGCCAGCTGGGCTTCGTCGTAGTACTGCGAGTTCGAGGGGACCTGCTTGTACAGATCGAGCGCCTTGGTCAGCTGAGGAGGAGTCAGGGAGTACAGCACGTGTCCGAGTCGGACTGCGGCAGCTTCCTGGAGATCCTTTTCGGACTTGTTGCGAGGCTGGCGAGTGAGAACGGCCTCGAAACGCTGCTGAGCTTCGTCGAGCTTGCCTTCACGAGTCGCGACTTGCCCTAAGGTGTACTGCGCGTAACCGTAGTTCGCGTCATCCTTGCCAATCCCCTCGAGCAACTGACGGGATTCGGAATTCTTACCCTGGGCGAAGTAGGCTTGACCCATCACGTAGTCGGCATCGGATTTGATGTCGGAGCTCTTGTACTGGGTGGCGATGATGTTGTACTGCGTCTGAGCTTCCGACCAATTGCCTTCCTTGTAGGCAATGTTCAGCAGCTGGTAGTAGTAACGAGGAACGTAGGCCGAAGCGTCGTAGTTCTGGATGCCGGTCTGGTAGACCTTTTTGGCCACAGCATTCATTTCCATGTTCTCAAGGCTCTTGCCCTGGTAGTAGGAAGCGATGTCGGCCTTGCGGTACGTGGGGTACTTAACCACCACGCGACCGAACGAATAGGCGGATTCCAAGAACCGGCGCTGGAGGTACAGCTTCATGGCAGCCTGGAAGGCTTCTTCCGGCTCACGAATGAGTCGAGTGTAGCGCTTGGAGCCTTGCACTTCTTCACGAGTGGGGCCGAAGCGGCCAGTCAACTTCACATTCCACAGAAGACCACGCTTTTCGTCGGCCCACGAAATGCCGTCATGCGAAACGTCGAGTTCGATCTCGAAGTAGCGAATGATGGCAAGACGCTGGGCGTTGCCGGAAAACGACAGCATGGGGAAGCCTTCACGCGTCACCTTGCCACCCAACGCGACGTTGGGCGACAGGAAGTAGCGAGCTCCGAAAGCGTAGGCGTTCTGAGCCTGTCCACCGATGTCGATCATGGAGAACTCGGCGCGAGCTCCCAGGGTTCGATCGAGTCCCAACCAATCCACGCCCATGTTGGCGTTCATGGTGTTGTCGAATCCAGGCTGCTGGTAGGCGTTCTGGACCGAGGCACCAACCTTCAGGAATCCGGTCTTGGAGTCCTGGATGGGATTCAGCAACAAGCCAACGTCGGCAGCAATGGGATAGGTCTTGCCATCGCCGAAGTTGTTGAAGTTGAGCACCTGGAGGTTCGCTCCAAGAGTCAGCCAATGGAAGACACGGTAGCCGTACCCAAGGAGGATGGCGTCCTTGCGCCAAGTTCCCGAACCTGGAAGCGTCGAGTTGTTGTTTTGATCGACCGTTGCGCCGTTGATGAACACGGACGCGCCGATGGTGTGATTGTAGCCGATCGGGAATACGCCCGAGACGTACTCCAATCCAGCCTTGCCGTTCACCGTGCTGTACATCCCGAACATGACTTCGGTTTGGTCGGCATCGGTGATGTTGCCTGGATTGATGAACGAAGCGGTGTTGGTTCCGAAATCGCCGAAGTAATCGGTCTGCTGATAACGGGTCTTGGAATAGTTCAGAGCCAGAGCGTTGCCGGAGAGCAGAACAATAGCGGCAAGGGCGGCGTAGCGTGCGGTTTTCACGAGTCGTCTCCCCGGTTTACTTGGAGGTCTTTTTGGACTTGGACTTTTGCGAATCGGGCGACTTTACGTCGCCTCCTCCGCTGGTTGTCCCAGCCGAAGCAGGAGTATCAGCCGACGATGTCGGTTCACTGTAGCTCGAAGAGCGACTGCTGCTGCTCGATGAGCTCTCTTCGGGAAGCGATACACCATTGTACAAGCCGATGTCGACTTTTCCTTCGCCACGACCGAGCATGGGCGACTCTTTCTGGCAATACAGATTGAGCGAGAAAGGCGACGCCGACAAGAACAACGGATCCAACGACAGGTTGGTCTTGTTGACCTTCGCGTACTTGTTGAACGGATAGTAGTTGTGATAGATGTTGTTGTTGTTGATGCGCACATCCATTTCCTGATCGACAAACACGCCATATTCGTGGTTGCCTACCAGGATGTTGTTGCGCAGATTCACGCGTCCGGGACCAAGGGCACTGATGCCCGAGTAACCGTTACGGACGATGACGTTGTTTTCGATCCAGACGTTCTGCGCATTCACACCATACAACAAGATGCCCGACCAACGGTTGCCGAAGATCATGTTGTTCTTGATGTGAGGCTGCGAGATGTACGCACCGATGCCGGCCCCGTGGTTGTCCATGATGATGTTGTCATGGATCTTGGGGGTGGTGTTCTCGCATAGGATGCCATCGATCCCGTTGCGGATCGTGAATCCGTAGATCTCCCCTTGGGCTTCACCGAGAACGGTGGGCCCCCTTCTGCCACCATCGATGATGGTAGTACTGGGGTTTTCGCCCGCCAGGACGACGCCCTGGTTGAGCTTGACGTTTTCGTTGTAGACACCGGACTTCACGAAGATGGTGTCACCGTAATCGACCTGACGGAAAGCTTCTCGAATAGAGGGAGCTTGCGTCGGGACCACGATGGTCTTGGCGAAAACTGCTGATGTAAGGCCCACTAGGCCCAGGGCTAAGCCGAGGGACACGGAGTGCTTCATGGCGATTCCTGGCTGGTAGTAAGGAAAAATCGGGAGCACTGGAGTTAGAAACTGCACGGCGCAAATGGAAGGAGGCCACGAGTTGTGGCACCGAGGGAAAGTATGGTCCACGGCGAAACCAGTCAAGTCGTTTTAATGGCACTTGACGTTTCCTGGCGGTTTTTTGCGATCGCTTGGCTCCGTCCGTGGCCACAGCCCCCATTGTCGAACTAACTTCGCTGCTTGCTCGCACTTTCCTCCTAGGACAGAATTCGATGGACCTTGCCGTCATTGGAACCGGTTACGTTGGGCTCGTGGCAGGCGCATGCTTTGCCGAAAGCGGAAATTCGGTCGTTTGCGTCGACGTGAACCAAGCGAAAGTCGATGGACTCAAGGCGGGAATCATCCCCATCTACGAGCCTGGCCTGGAAGAAATGATCCGGCGGAACGCCGCTGCCGGGCGAATTCGGTTCACAACGTCTACCAAAGAGGCGGTCGAAGCCTCTCAGGTGATTTTTATCGCCGTGGGCACCCCACAGGGTGAAGATGGGTCGGCAGACCTCTCGTACGTGCTCGCTGCCGCGACGGAAATTGGCAGGTGCATGAACGGGCCCAAGATCGTGGTCGACAAGTCGACCGTGCCCGTTGGTACCGCGGAAAAGGTGGAAGCCGCCATTCGCGCCGTGACCAGCCACCCCATTTCGGTGGTGTCCAATCCCGAGTTCCTCAAAGAGGGGAACGCCTTGGACGACTTCTTGAAGCCCGATCGTGTGGTGATCGGGGTGAACGATCCCGAGTCGCGCCAGGCGATGGAGGATTTGTACTCGCCCTTCGTGCGGACCGGCAAGCCCATCATCTTCATGGACCCCCGGTCGGCGGAAATGGCCAAGTACGCGGCCAACGCGTTCCTAGCCACCAAGATTTCGTTCATCAACGAAGTCGCCAATCTTTGCGAGGCCGTTGGGGCCGATATTTCCAAGGTGCGCGAGGGCATCGGCACCGACGTGCGGATTGGGCCGCACTTTTTGTTCCCGGGCCCTGGCTACGGCGGATCGTGTTTCCCCAAGGACGTTTCGGCGATGCGCAAGATCGCTTCCGACGCCGGATCGCGTCTGCGTCTTCTTGATGCTGTCGAGGACGTCAACAAAGCCCAAAAACGCGTGGTCCTTAGCAAAGTGACGTCAGAATTTGGCGACAATCTTGCTGGCAAGACCTTCGCAATCTGGGGCTTGGCCTTCAAACCCAAGACCGACGACATGCGCGAATCTCCCAGCTTGACGGTGATCAAAGGGTTGCTGGAGAAGGGTGCCAAAATCGTGGCGCACGATCCCGAAGCCCTGAAAGAAGCCCGCAAGATCCTGGGTGATTCGATCGGATACGTGGAAAGCAACTACGAGGCTTGCACCGACGCCGACGCTCTCTTGATCATGACGGAGTGGAGCACCTACCAGCGCCCCAATTTCGACACGATGAAGAAGCTGCTGAAGACCGCGGTGGTGATCGACGCGCGCAACATCTACAACCCCGAGCGCATGAAGCAGATGGGCTTCACGTACCACTCCATTGGGCGCGTGACGGCCAGGCCATAAAGGCACCTGCGCGAGGCGCAGCCTCGCGCAGAATGCGCCAGGGATGCGAAGGGCCTGCAGGGTCCAGGCACGCCTGGACCGAAGGGCGGATGCCCGAAGCCCGCAGCAGCCCGGGCCCCGGCCCGAGATTTTTGAACTTGTGGGGACGCAAAATTTTGCGTCTCCACGGCATATCCGATGGGTTCGGCCGGGGTGGCGCCCAAATTTTGTCCGGAAAGAAAAAACGACCACCTGGTGAGATGGTCGTTTTCAGAATTTGTCTGCCGGAAAATTATTCTCCGAGCATTTCTTTCTGTCGCTTGCGATCTTGGATGGACTCGCGAATTTCCTGGGCCCCGGACTTGATGTCCTGGAGGATCTTGCGAGCTCGAGTTCCTGCGACCGCGTTGCTCTTGAGTTCGAACTTTTCGTACTCGGATCGGAGGGAATCGATCAGGGAACGAAGTTCGTCGATCTTTTCCAAACTCATCTGTAGTGACTCCAAAGGGACCGAAAAATAGCTGGCTGAGTAGGACTCGAACCTACGACCGGGCGGTTAACAGCCGCCTGCTCTACCGACTGAGCTATCAGCCAAGGGAAGAGGAAATATACTCCCGTTTCCGGCTTCGGCAAGGGATGAATCTCTTCAGGTCTGGTCCCCGCAGAGTAGCTGCCGGGGTGGTTTGTTGGTGTCAAGCGCCGGGAATCGGATCCAATAGTTGGATGCGCGATTGCGTGAGGATGCGCTGGGAGCAGCGGAGATCGGCGGCGAGCGCAGTCAGGATGCGCGATCGAGCTTTGGGTTCCCAGAGGGTCGGGAGACGCCCCGGAAGGTGGGTGTCGGGTTCGCGGATGGCGGTAGCGAGGCGGAACGGATCGCGTCCGTTCAAGAGGACTTGGACGGCCACGTCGCTCGCGGGAGTGAACGCTCCCCCACCGACGAGGAAAGCCGTTTCCGGATGCGTCTCGAGGCAGGACAAAATTCGACCGAGATCGGACAAGGCGGGATGGTTGTCGGGGGCGGCTTCGAAGGCATCACCTTCCCCCGGACCGGCCACGAAAACCCGCTCGCAACAGTTGGACAGGAGATTGAGCCAAGCCTGGGTGCCGGGCGCCGCCGCCTGGCCCGGAAGAACCAAGCCCCAGAGAGGCCTGGAGCGCAGCTTGCGTTCCAATATCTCCAACAGGTGTTCGACAAGATCCGACAACTCGGAAGGCTCGAACCAGGCCACGCCTCCCGGAGGGACCTCTTGGACGGGACGGCGTTCGCCAAACAGGACACAATCCGTCCCGAGTGCAAGGCCGGACAGATTCTGTACCGAGCCGTCGGGCGGTGGCAATTCGATCACGCGAGGCCCGATGGAGTCGAGGGAGCCTTCGACGACGACGAGATCGGCTTCGGCGAGCAGGACGCGCTGGAGGGGAAGGTCGAGATGGCCTTCGCGCGCATATTGGCTGCGCTGACCGTTGACATCGATGGAATGCGAGGAGGTTGGCCGGCCAACGTCGACATCCGCCCCGTGACGCACAAAACCGACTTCGCGCGTGACCGACAGAATTTGAACCACATTGCGCGCCAAGCTCGATTCGGGGTCGGCGGAATGGACGACGATTTCGAGGGGATGGTAGTGCCAGCCGCGTGCGGCGGAATTGGCTCCGGCCTGATCGAATGCGCTCATCGGGTTGGGTGCCGCCTTTCCTGGGTGATGCGGTTTGGTTGATGTTCGCGAAGAAGGATAGTCGCTGCCAGCGCTTGGACCGCGATATCGCTGTGGCGGGCGTTGGAGGACGGCCTCGCGAAGAGCTCGACGGGGAGTTCGGATCTCTTTGGGGTCTCCTGGTTTGGGGATCTAGGTTGAACTTCGCGGCACCGTTCGGAAACCAATGCTGCGAACCCGGAGAATCCGACATGATCTCGACATTGCTCGTTTTGGCTGGATTGAACGCCAGCATCGCTTCGCAGAACATCCTTGAGCTCGGAACCTCTCCCGGAGCCTGGTCGTATCCGTACGGCGGCAAGACCAAAGGCGAAATCGCAAGCACCAAGGAAGGCAAGCTCCTGACCTACTCGGGCGACGATAACGAGTATTCGGGATGGACGTTGCATCTTCCCAAATCGCTCGATCTGACTTCGATCCGAAGCCAAGGCTCGTTGAAGATCAAGATGCGCGGCGTGGTCGGTGGCGAGGACGTCTTCGTGGGCCTCATGGACGACGACTCGGAGGGCCCCGGGAAGAAGGTACAGGTGCGCGTACCAGCGAAGAATTTCGTGCAAATGGCCAAGGATTGGAAGACGGCCACCATTCCGTTGACGGAATTTGACGACCAGGGATCGTGGTGGGACGACAAGGCCAAGCAGGAGATTTCGGGAAAATTCGATTGGAGCAAGGTCGCCGAGGTCCGGATTTCGTCGAACATGGGCGTCAACAAGAATCGCGTGGACGCGACGGGGATCTTCCAGGTGCAGATCGGCGAATGGAGCGTGGAAGACTCGTGCATCGGCTGCCCTGCGGCCAAACCGCCGAAGCCGGTCGTGCCGCCGGTTCCCAACGCAATCAGATGGAACCATCTGGGTTACGCGCCACTGGGTGCCAAACGCTTCGTGGTGGCCAACCCGACCGATTCCGCATTTGAACTGCTGGACGCGGCGGGCAAGGCCGTATTGAAAGCCAAGCTTGTGCCGGTCGGAAAATGGGAGCCATCGGATGAACAGGTTGCGCAAGGCGATTTCTCGAGCTGGCAAAAGCCCGGCACCTACACGCTGGTGGTGGGCAAGACAAAAACCGACGCGTTCAAGATCGGAATGGATGTCTACTCGGGCACCTTGAACGACGCGGCGAAGGCCTTCTACTTCCAGCGCGCATCGGTGGAGATCCCCGCCAAACATGCCGGAATCTGGCAGCGCAAAGGTGGCCACCCAGATACCGGATTGTCGCTGTACGAAGCAGGCCGCGAGGGCAAATGGAGCGCCACCGGCGGCTGGTACGATGCGGGCGACTACGGCAAGTACACGCTCAACGGCGCGGTCTCGGTGGGAATCTTACTGCAAGCCTACGACCTCTACCCCAGATTCTTCCCCGATAAAGCGCTGAACATCCCCGAATCGGGCAATGGCCGGTCGGACCTGGTGGACGAGTGCATCTGGGAACTCGATTGGATGACCCGCATGCAGGACGAGGACGGCGGATTGTTCTTCAAGGTGGCCAGCCTGAAATGGGACGGCATGGAAATGCCCACCAAGACCAAATTCCCAAGATTTGTCATCGGGAAATCGACCACCGCGACCCTCACCTTCGCGGCCTCGGCGGCCCAAGCTTCCCGTTTGTTGACAAAAATCGACGCCGCCCGCGCCAAGGACTACCTGGCCCGCGCCGAAAAGGCCTGGGGCTGGGCGAAGAAGAACCCCGGTGTGCGCGAACCCCGCGAGACCGGCGGCAGCGGCCCGTACGAAGACTCGAGGATGTCGGACGAATTTTTGTGGGCGGCCACCGAGCTTTGGTTGGCGACCAGCAAAGCCGAGTACCGCGCCGCGGCGAAGACAGGATTTGACACCGTGGGGATCTTGCAGACAACCAGCTGGCAGAACGTGCAGAATCTGGCGTACTACGAAATGGCGCTGCACGGAGGCAAGGACAGCCTGGTAGGATTTGCCAAGGCGAAGATCGACTCGATGGCCACCGTGATCAAGAAACAGATCGAGGAAAGCGCCTACCGCACGCCGCTGCAGGGCTTTCCGTGGGCGTCGAACGATGTCGCGATGCAGAAGGCCGCCTTGCTGGCTTGGGCCGACCGGTTCAAATCCGGCACCGCGGGCTCGGGCATCCAGGAGACGGTGGATTACGTGCTGGGCAAGAACGCTTTGGGCGTTTCGTTCGTGACGGGAACCGGCGTGAAGTCGGCGATGAATCCGCACCATCGCGTTTTGGCGGGAGATACCGTCGCGGCGCCGTTCCCCGGCTTTTTGGTGGGCGGCCCCAACAGCGACCGGCAGGACGACATCAAGAAAGCATCGTGGGGGGTGGAATACACCTTCACCGAACCCGCACGCTGCTGGATGGACACGGACAAATCCTATGCCTCGAACGAGGTCGCGATCAACTGGAACGCTTCGCTGGTGTTCACAATGGCGGCTTTGGAAAATCAACTGGCTCGATAGCAGTCGCCACGTCGACTCGCCGAGGAACCGATCACCAATCGGTCGACCTCGAAACAGGATCTAGCGGCGTCCGCCCGCGGGAGCGCTGGATCCACGGGCGACCACCATGCCTTCGTGCCGCGTGAGCGAAGAGGACAGCGACGATGGCGACAGAATCTGACGAATCATGGACCGGGCCATGGAGGCGTACGAGAAGCGGAAACTGGTGAGGTCGGAGCGAAGCGCCTCGACGATGTCGTCGAAACCGACCACGGAAATCTCGCCCGGAACGCGAACACCTTTTTCGCGGAGCCATTTCAACGCGTTCAGCGCACAGACGTCGTTGGCCCCGATCCAGGCCGTGGCCCCGCTGGCAAGCGCACCTTCCAGCAACGGCTCGGTGTCGCGTCGCACCCGATTCCAGCCCAGCTCCTGGACCACCAGCTCGCGAAGACGGCAAGTGGGACCTTCGACGATCCGGGACAGCGCCTTTTCAGGAAAACAGCGGATCAAGACAGGATCCGTCTCGGCAGGGATCAGCCTGTCCCATTCCGATTCGCCCTCCAGACAAAAAGCGTCAACCTTGCCTCCATTTCGCGCGACCTCGTGTTCGATGCCCTGCAGCCTGTTGCGGGACCACTGGCTGGCATGCCATGGCGAAAAGAAGGCGAGATGCTTGTGCCCCAAATCGAGCAGGTGGCGAGCCACGATGGAGCCGATCCGGCTGGAGTAGCCCTGGTCGTGGAATCGGATTCGCGAGTCGAGCGAGGGCCCTTCGAGGATGTGCTCTTCCACCCAGACACACACAGGAATCCTCAAACGAGACAATTCCCGACAAACGGCCATCGGGTCGTGGTGATGCCAGGTGGTGGCGACCACTCCGACGGCGTCCTGCGAAGGCACGACCTTCTGACCGCTCCACGCCGATCGCACGAGGGACAGTCCCGCCAACGTGGCCTGGGCGCCAAGCTCGCGCCAGAAATCCGATTCCCGATCGGAATCCAATCGGAAGTGGCCGTCGGAGGCGGCGGCTCCGACGCAAAGGATGTGCGGCGTTGCCGCCTTGCGGCCAAGACGAGGCCGGACCGGGAACAACCTTCGACCGCGTCGTTCCAGCAGCCTCGCATGGATGCCCGCTTCCAGGGCCTTGCTCGCCGTCTGGACATGGCAACCCCATTCGAGGGCCAGCTCCTTGATGGAAGGAAGCGGCGAATCCCAAGGATGCCGACCTTCGACAATTTCCGTCATGAGGCGCCGCGACAAATCGGAAGCCGTCGAACGGGAGGATATCCGTAGCGGAGCAGGCAGATCCCCCGTCCTCCAGAAACCGGAACGGGGACGCGATTGGACCATGCCTCGACGACGCAGGATCTCCAGCGCTTCCTGCACGGTACGGGTGCTCGATCCGAAACGGGATGCCAAATTCCGTCCGGACGGAAGCCTGCCCGCCGGCCATGCGGTCCATTCCCCGACGATCTGTTCGGCCAATTCTTCCGCTCTGGTCATAGGTCGGATCGATGTTAGCATGTTCGAGAAACTTTGGAAACCAGAAATGCAGATATCGATTATTCATGATCAAAAGTCTACCGATTCCGGACGCCAGGAGCAAGAGTCGATCCAATGAACCACGAAATCCTTCGAACCCGAATCCCGAGTCGAACATGAAGCATCGCACCACTCTTGCCACTCTCGCCTTGTCACTCTCCATGGCGGCCCACAGCGCGACGAATTTTGTCCATCCGGGCGCCCTGGACAGCAAGGAAGATCTGGATTTCGTGAAGGCGAAGATCGCCGCCGGGGCCCAGCCCTGGGCTGGGCAGTTCAACATCCTGAAGACGATCGCAAGCTCGGGATCCAAGACCACCGCACCAGCCGACGGGAACGAAAACGCCCAGAAGGCCGATGGCCGCAAAGCCTACGCGAACGCGCTTGTCTGGTATTTCACCGGTGACACGAGGTATGCCGAGCTGTCGATAGGGATCCTCAACGTGTGGGGACGGACGTTCGAAGGCTACGCACTGCCCGCGGCGAACCAGGGCAACCAAAGCCAGCTCGACGCCGGATGGATCGGGTCGCTGCTCGGCCCCGCCGCCGAAATCATGCGCGGCTACGCGGGATGGAATCCAGACGACATCGCCATGGTGCAGACCATGTTCAAGACGAAATTCTACCCCGCGTTGAACCAGATGAGCACCTGGAACGGAAACGTGGACCTGACACAAATTGACGCGATGATGAATCTCGCCGTCTTCAACGATGACCAGGCGGAATTCGATCTCGCGCTGTCGAGATTGAGGAGGCGCGACACGGCCTACTTCTACTTGTCGACCGATCGCGCCAACGCGCGCAATTACGGCGGAAGCAACGAGAACGCCTGGAGCGACGCGAACGGAAACGCCCCGTTGGAGTGGATGGATGGACTGACGCAGGAAACCTGCCGCGACAACACCCATCACGCACAGTACGCCATGGCATCGGCCTTCCATGCCGCCGAAATCGCCTGGCACCAAGGGGTGGATGTCTATACGCCGAACACCAGGCGTTACACAGCAGTCATGGAACTGATGGCCAAGCAAATCGTGACCGGAACCATGCAAGGGGCTTGCTTGGATTCGATCACCTCACCCGACCGCTTCGACACCTGGGAAATCGGATACAACCACTACCACAATCGCATGGGAATCGACCTGCCAAACACCCGGACGGCGATCATGCAGGAGATCCGTCCGAAAGGAATTTCCGATTGGAACATCTTCTTCGAGACGCTGCTGCACGGCGACGTTTCGGTAACATCGGCCGTCGCGGACCGCTCTCGCCCCAACCTGATGTCAATTTCCGTCATGCACGACGGGACGCTCGGATTCACGCCAAATGAGTCAGGAATTGTCGAAGTTTCCGTGATGGGTCTGGACGGACGAAAGGTCGCTCGCCAGTCGCTCCATGCCATTGCGGGGCAACACCGCAAGCTTTCGCTTGGCATGGAACAAGCCCCTGCGGGCGTGTACATGGTCCAGCTCAGAGAACCAAACAACACCGCAACGGTCAAGTACACCAAATAATCCGCAATCCCAAAAAAGGAGTCCGGATCGAAGCAAGGTCGGCGCTAGCCGGCCTTTTTCGCGACCAATGCCACGGCTTGGGAAGCGATGCCTTCGCCGCGACCGGGGAAGCCCAGTTTTTCGGTGGTGGTGCCTTGGATACCAACTTGGTCGACCTCGATCTTGAGGGCTCCGGCGATGTTGGCGCGCATGGTTTCCACGTGCGGACGGATTTTGGGACGTTCGCAGATCACCGTACCCTGCACGTTGCCGATCTCGTAACCGGCCTCGCGGACGATTTCGCCCACACGTTCCAAAAGCTTCAAGGAATCGGCGCCCTTCCAGCGGGTATCGGTATCGGGGAAATGCATGCCGATGTCGCCGGAACCGATGGCTCCGAGCAGCGCGTCGGAAATCGCGTGCAAAAGCACGTCGGCGTCGGAGTGGCCGAGAAGCCCTTTTTCATGCGGGATGTCGACGCCTCCGATGATGCATTTGCGGCCTTCCACAAGCTTGTGTACATCGAAACCTTGGCCGACGCGAAACGGAATCATGCGGAAATCTTTTCTGCGGTCCAACGCGCCCAATCGAGGTCGTCGGCAGTGGTGATCTTGTGGAGGCGCTGCGCGCCTTTGACCAGACGGACCTTGTGACCGAAGGCCTCGGCGAGGCTGGCCTCGTCGGTGGGCGACAAATCCTGACGAACCGGAAGCTGCTCGTAACAGCCCACCAGGACCTCGCGGCGAAAGGCCTGCGGGGTCTGGGTGAGCCAGACGCGACGGCGATCCAGAGTGGTTTCGACCAATGGAGCCGAAGCGGAACCGGTATCGGGCAAGGTCGCCGCCCATTTCACGGTGTCGGGGCAAGGAAGCGCAAGCGTGGCCGCGCCGTCGAATTCGGCGGCGGCAAGCACCTGGTCGATATCGGAACTTGTCACGAAGGGACGCGCGACGTCGTGGATGGCCACCAGACGGCAATGGGCAGGCAAGGCGACCACGCCGTTGCGGACCGACTCCCAGCGCTCGGCACCGCCCACGGCCAGGCGCAGATGCCCCGAAGCGAGGTGGAAGGCAAAACCGCTCTGGGCCAAGGCGCGTTCCTGTGGTTCGATTTCGCCTGGCGAGACGACCAGGACCACGGCGGCGA
>JBDKGS010000030.1:0-22720 GCA_039798065.1 Fibrobacterota bacterium
AATACGCCGCTCGCGCGGGTACCGAGACGGATTTTGTCTGGGGGTCCATGTCGGCGCCTCTGACGGCCGCAGCAACGGCTTCGCTGACCGCCCAGGCGGTTTGGCGCGCCAACTCGTTCGATCTGGGATCGGGAGTGGAGGGGTACGGCACCCACCCGGTCGCCTCGAACGCCCCCAATCCGTACGGCTTGTACGACATGCAAGGGAATCTTTCCGAATGGTGCTGGGACATGCTGACCGACGAAGGCTACGCCTTGGGCCAAGCTGTGGATCCTGTGAAGTTTCCCGACGAATCGACCCCAACCGCGGATGCCTACCTGGTGAAGCGCGGCGGACATTGGGGGAACGACGCCAATTATCTGCGGGCATCGAGCCGTACTTTCGATCCAAAGGTGTATTTCTCCTACAACGAAGGCTTCCGGACGGTCCGCAAGGCCCCATAAGGAGCGCCTATTGCCTCCTGGCTGGGTATCGATCCGATGCCCATCTGGAATCGGTCGAGGACCTGGTTGTCACCAGATCTTCGATGGAACACCCATCGCGAAAATCGAACCTCCGGCGGATCTTCCGAAACACAGGTATTATCAACACCCCGGCAAAAACGGGGGGTAGAATGCTACCGGCGGAGGTTTTTCCTTGTGGTTGGATGAGGCGCCATGGAAGATGCGACACATGTTGCTTGACTTTATCGAGAGGCAGGAATGGATGAGACCGAAGATTCGCCCCTCCTTGGGCTCCATCGCATCCTTGGTCTTGGCGGCCGCAACCCTGATGGGGTGCGGCAGCTCCACAAAAATTGACGAGGACGAGGACGTTCCCTCATCGAACACCGTGCGCGGCCCCGAATGGGTGGAATCCACCCACGGCAAGTCCGCCCCCGACACTTCGGGAGCGTTTCGGCTTGCCAAACGCGACTTCCTGGTCTCCGTCGACCAGGCGACCTGGAACTCCATGCTGAGCAGCCTTGTGCAAGCCTGTGGCGCGTCGGCCCCCTTCCATTGCAACGGCACCACGCTGGACAGTTACGACAGCGTGAGCGCATGGCGCATGGCGGATCTGTACACGGATGGACAAAAATGGGCATCCATCGGGATCCGCATGGTGTCGAATGGCGATTTGGCGGATGCGTGGAAGGACAGCACCTTTCGCTTCCCGTTGCGCATCAGCATGGACAAGTGGGAGAAGGAACGTCCCACCATCGACAACCAGCGCTTCTACGGCTTCCAGAAATTGTCTCTCAGCAACCTCTCGGGCGATTCGACCGGCCTTCGCCACCAAGTGGCATCGGCGGCTTACCGATCCCAAGGAGTGCCCGCCTACCGGAGCAGTCTGGTGGGATTGCGGCTGGCCCACGGCACCGACACGCTGGACCTGGGGCTTTATTCCCTCCGCGAGGCCATCGACGGCCCCATGCTGTCCCGGTGGTTTTCGACGGATTCCGGCAACCTGTACGAGCCATCCTCGGCGTTGGGGTCCTTCATCGCAACGGAATTCAGCGAGGGCGACCACGATGGCACCTTCGCCGACGTCGGCGCGTTCGTGCGCAACCTGAACGCCACCAATCGCACCGTCGCACCCGCCACATGGCGCAGCGCCTTGGAGTCGACCTTCGACGTGGCAGGTTTCATCGATTGGTTGGCGGTGTCCACGATCCTTGGAGACCGTGGTACGTACGGTAGCGATTCGGGGAACTACGCTCTCTACAACGACCGTGGACGACTGCGCTGGATGGCCCTGTCGCTGGACCAGACCTTCCCTACCGGGTCTGGCCTCGCCCGGGGAATCTGGCATTCCACCGACGCTGGCTGGCCACTGATCACCAACCTCTTGGCGGATTCTGTCTACTGCGAAACCTTCGCATCCAAAGTACGCGGGCTCACCGGCGGCGGAGGGGCGTTGTCACCGACAAAACTTGGCGAATTGGTGACCTCCGTGTCGAGCGCCAGCCTCGATGGTCGCGTCGATGCCACCACGAGGAAGGAAAAACTTCTTCTATTCGCATCCCAACGCCAGAGCGCGATCGACACTTCGCTCGCAGCCCACACCTGCCCCTACAGGAACTGATCCATGCTCGATTTCGCTTCGATCCACGCCGCAACCCAGGATTCCGGATCGCTTTCCGTCCTGTACGCGAGCTTCCTGACCGTGGTATTGTCCGGCATGGTCTCGTGGACCTACGGCGCCACGTTCCACGGCCTTTCGTATTCGCGCAATTTCGTGCAGTCCATGGTGCTGGTCTCCATCGCCGCCTGCACCGTCATGCAAGCCGTGGGCGACAGCATCGCCCGGGGATTGGGAATCATGGGCGCACTGGCCGTCATCCGCTTCCGCACCAGTTTCACCGACCCCAAGGACCTGGTCTTCATGTTCGCGGCCATCGCCGCGGGCCTGGGCTGCGGGATCTACGCGTGGCTGGTTTCGCTGGTGGGAACCTTGGCATTTTGCGTCACCGCCTGGGTGCTGTTTCGCGCCGACATCGGCGACCACATGGCTTTCGATGGTCTGGTCCGGTTCACCATCGAGGATGCCGAAGCCTCGCGCGAGCCCATCGGTCGCGAATTGAAACGAAGTCTGCGCCATTTCGCGCTGATTTCCATGCGGGAAGTCTCGGGAGGAAAGCGACTCGATTGCGCCTACCAAGTCAAATTCCGTCGCGGCCAGGATGCGACAAGTCTTGTCAAAGGACTGTCCACGGTCCCCACCCTCACCGGCCTGCACTTCATGATGCAGGAATCGACGACGGAGCTCTGAGATGCATCGACGCCTGATGCCCAGCAAGTTGTCCGGGATCGTGTGGCTGGCGGCTGTCGCTGCCACAGGCGGACTCACCTGGTTCTTCCACGGCGACCGCACCGATTTCCGCGGCATCGCCCAAGACGCCAAGACGGTGGTCAGCAGCGAATCGGCCGTGGAGGTCCTCGAGATCCGGGTCCAGCCCGGGCAGTTCGTGGCGGTCGGCGACACCCTGGTGAGGTTGCGCAATCCCGAACTCGCCATGCAGATCGCCGAAGTCCAGCACGACATCGAGGGCGCCTACGGGGATGCCAACCTCAACAGCTCCGAATCGCAGCGGCGGGTGGCCGAGCTGCGTGCCGGATTCGCTTCGCGCCGCGCCGAACTCCTGGGCGAGATCCGCACGTTTGTGGATCTGAACTCCCGCAACCGCAGCCTCGTGGCGGGCTTCAAGGCCATGGGCGTACAGGGCGCCGAAACCGACAGTTCGGAATTCCAGGAGCAGATCCAGGCGCTGCGCCACCAGATCGAGGTGGAAGAAACCGGGATGAAGAACCAGATCGCCCTGCTCCTGGGCAGCAAGGGGAGCATGACCAAGCTCGCCGCCTCGCGCGAGGACGCGCTACGTAACGAACTAGCGATACTGCGCGAAGAAGAAAAACGCCTGGTCATCCTGTCCAGCGCCAACGGCGTCGTCGACAGCATCAACAACCGTCTGGGCGAAAAGGTCTCGCCGTTCTCGCCTATCCTGACCATCTCGGGGCACAGCCCGAACCTGGTCCGAGGCTACGTGCACGAACGGGTGCGCACCGACATGACCCTGGGCGATTCCGTCGAGGTGGTCGCCTTGGGCATGCGCTCGGCAAAGGTCCGCGGAGCCGTGATCGGACTCGGATCCAGGATCGTCGAACTTCCCGTGCGGCTTTGGAAGGCTCCCGACATGCCCGTGTGGGGCCGCGAGGTCATCGTGCGGATCGACCCGAAAAACCCGCTGCTGCAAGGCGAGATGGTGAGCGTCCACCGCATGTTGCACCGCATCGGAGGAAAACCGTGAACCCGTTCCGTCCGGGTGCCGCTCGCGTCCTGGCGGGGATCGCGATCGCCACGGGAATCGCCACCGCCGCTCCGCTGACCTGGAACTCCTTGATCGGAGGATACCAACAGGATCTGTCTCTCCAGGCCGCCAAGGTCAAGGTCGACGAACTGGTGGAAAGCCGCGGCGTGCAGCTCTGGGACGACATGGAACTGCGCTACGGCGCCAAGCGCGCCGACCTGCGCAAGCAGGAGATCGGACTGAGGATCTCCCCGGCGGGATTCGGCGAACTGGTCGCCAACCGAGAGATGGCCAAGGCGCGACGCAGGCTCGGCGACGCCCACCTGTTCCAGAAAACGTCAGAAGCCTTGTACGACCGCTACAAGCTCGCGCTCGATTGGCGCTTCCAGAGCCGCCAGCGCAAATACCATCTGGACATGAAAGCTGTTTGCGACCGCCGCATCGCGACCATGGCCAAGCTTTCCTCCCAGGAGACCTTCGACCCCAAGGACCTCGTCAAAGCGCAGGTCGACCGGATCGAATACCTCTCCAAGGCCGAAGGCGACGTGTCCAGCCTGGCGCGGATCGAACACCACATGAGACAGATCGTTCCGGGCATGGGCGAAATCCTGCTGGAGGGCGAACTGCTCACCCCATCCGAGATCGAGGCCACGCTTTCGCGCCTGGACGCGTCGGCCGCCGATTCGTTTCCGGAGGTGGGGATCGCCGCCGGAGAAATGGAACTGGAAAAAGCCAAGGCCGCCCAGGAAATCGCCTCGTCGCGTCGCTGGGTGAGCTACATGGAGGCCGGATACACCTTCGACGTCGACCAGAACAGCAAGGAACGCGCAACACACCGCGACAACATCGCGTTCGGGTTCGGGATCAAGATCCCGCTGTTCGATGGCAGCAGCCAGAACATCGGTCGCCGCAAGGCAGATTTTGCCGAGGTTCGGCTGTCCTTCCAGGACGACCGCGAAGACTACGTGCGCGATGTCCAGAAACTACACCTGTCGATCGGTTCCATGCTTCGCCAAATCGTGGTCCTCGATTCGTTCGCGGCCCGGGTCGACGCCGGCAAACTCTACGCGGATTTCGCCATGAAATCCGGAGCCGACCCGCTCCTGCTCTTGAACGCCCAGGAAACCTCGGCGGAAAACGCTTGGCGGATCGAAGAACTCCGGTTCATGATGCTCTACGAATACCTCGAGATCCTCCACCTCACCGGCGCCATCGTACGCCACCCCGACATCAACCACCTGCTGACCCGGACTCCAGCTGTGGCCGTCGCGACAGGAACTGTCAACAAACCGTGATCCATTCCAGCTTCACCCGACTGGAACGGTACGAACTCAAGTACCATGTCCCGATCCAAATGTTGCCCGAGCTGGAGACCTTCCTGCTCCCGTGGTGCGAACTGGACCCGGCCTGCGAAAAACGCCGCGATGGCTTCTACTGGATCACGAGTCTGTACCTGGACTCCCCACGGCACACCTTCCTGAAGTGGGGCATGGTCAAGCCCGAGGGCCGCTTCAACATGCGGATCCGCTCCTACGGCGACCACCCCGAGACTTCCAAAGCCTGGCACTTCGAGCTCAAGGAAAAGAGCTGCGACCAGGTGACCAAGCTGCGCGGGGTTCTGCGCGGGTCCGATCCAAGGGCGTTGTGGGACGATCCCGACACGGTCTTCGCCAACGCGAAGGGCGAAGACCTGGCCAACCTGAAGAAGTTCTACACCCGCGCCATCACCTACAACGCCAATCCGTTCGTCCTCACGCAATACCGTCGCAAGGCATGGTTCGGGACCATGGAGGACTACGCGCGAGTCACCCTCGACATCGGGATGCGCTGGCGCGAGGAAGAGGGGTTCGACTTCTCGGTCGACCCGCGCGAAATGCGACCCAGCGATCTCCCGGAGAGATTCGATCCGGGCTGCAACGCGGTCCTCGAACTGAAATGCGCGCGCCACCAGATCCCCATCTGGATGATGGACCTGATCAAGAAGTTCGACCTGGTCCGATCGGGTTACAGCAAGTTCGAGAGCGCGGGCAACGGCCTGTTGCTGCTGCCGGGTTCGCGACGTTCGGCCTGGCACTGAGGCTCATCAACCCATCCGCAGCTGAATTGGCACCTTAACCGTCGGTGGCGCTTGCGCCGATGGATCGACTCGATGCGTCCTCGATGGATAGGATCGTGGCGACTTCGCCATCCATCCGGAATTTGACATCGAATCCCAAGAGTCGCATCGCCCAATCTCCGCTGCCACCGCGCAGGTGCCCTGGTCGCGGATCCAACGCGATCAGCGAATCGACCAGCTCGCGTGCTTCCTGCGCATCGTATCGAGGCATCCCGGAAGGGATGGTCCCGACACCTGACAAAATCTGCTCCTTCGCCTCGGTATTCCACTCGACGACCGCCTTGGGCTCGTTCGCCCTCGACAACCATCCGTCGCGCACCTCGCCGTTCGGCGAATCGTTGGCGGGATGGAACGGCCGGATATCCACCACCGGAGTCGCATCCAGAAGGTCCACGCCCTTGAACAGAATGGACGGCTCGTCGAAATCGACCCGTTCGATCTCCAACAACGATTGCCCCAAAAAATTCGGCCGATGAGGCGAACGCGTCGCGAACACACCCATCTTTTCCTTCCCCCCCAAGCGCGGAGGACGCACCAGCGCCTTCCATCCTTCCGGCACGGCTTGATGAAAGACGAAGGCGATCCATACGTGCGTGAACCCATCCAGTCCACGCAGACAGTCGCGCCAAACCGCCGCCGGTTGACTGGGCTCGAATCGAAGCACTCCGCGAGCCAGAGGTGCCAGTCCGCTCTGGCGGGGAATCCCGAACTTTTCGGGAAAACACGTGCGCATGGTACCGATGGATTCGATTTGCATTGGACTCGAAGTCTAGCCAAATTCCCGAAACGACGCGGTTCTTCCGTACCGTACGGTCGCGCCGGAAGACGACGGGATTCGTAGTGGTGTTGTAGATTGCCGTGCCGGGTGGGCCGACGAAATCCGTCGATCCGCACACGAATGTCGGCAACTCCCAAACACCGTTGGAAGTCTCGCATGAAAAGCAACCGGATCACTATCGTGACGCTCCTGGCCCTCTCCCTGGTCGGCTTCGCCAAGGAACAGGAAGCCTATTCCAGGACGGTTTCCGTCAAATCGCTTCTGAAGTCGACCACCACCTCCGAAGGCAAGCCGCTCTCCTTCCCCGCGGACACCGCCGAAGTCGACGGGATCGAAGTCACCATCCCTGCCGGCTCCAGCACAGGCTGGCATTCGCACGCCCATTCCGGATTCGGGTACGTGCTTTCCGGCAGGCTGCAGGTGACCACCTCCGACTCCACACGCCGGGTGTTCGGGCCCGGCGAGGCCTTCGCGGAGGTGGTGGGGACATCGCACGAAGGTACTGCGCTGGGGAAGGAGGATGTGAAGCTCGTCGCGTTCTTCCTCGTCCAGAAAGGCAAGGCGGTCTCCACCAGGCGTTGATCCATGCTGCCCTGCTCCGAAAGGCGCATCGCAGCAGATCAAAGGTTTCCGTTGCCCCACCCGTGGCGAAAATGGGACAATGCATGGGTATGAACGCCGTGCACCCTGCCACGAGACAACGAACATGAGAGCTTCGATTCTCCTGATCGACGACAGCCAGTCGGACATCGAGTTGACCATGATGGCGCTGCAGCGTTCCGGTATGAAGCTTCCGGTCGTCGTGAAATCAAACGGCAAGGAAGCATTGGATTGGCTGTTCGAGGTCGCATCGTTGCCCGACGCCTACATCCGGATCCCCAATCTGGTCCTGCTGGATGTGAAGATGCCTGGGCTCGATGGCTTCGAAGTTCTCAGGAAGATTCGCGAGAATCCGATCACCCGCCTGATCCCGGTGGTGATGTTCAGCTCCTCGCGCGAGGATTCCGATCTCCTGAAGGGCTACGACATCGGTGCCAACGCGTTCGTGCTCAAGCCCACCTCCTTCAAGGACCTCGTCGAAACGACCCGGCGACTGCGGGAATTCTGGCTGGAAATCAACGAACCCCCTTCGAGCACCCCCGACCTTTAGGACGGAATCCGTCTAGCGTTCCCTCCCAGGAACGAAATGCTTGGACAGCGCCACCCGATCTTCCTTGATTTGCGGTCCAGACGATGATTCCCGGCCCAAGAGCGGAGCCCTTGCATGCGAAGATTGTTGAAACTCGGCACCTATGGCCCGACAGAATCCGACGAGGCGGAAGCGACGATCTTCTACTACACTTCGCCGGACAAGGATGAACGACGCGAGCTCGGCGAACGCTGGGGCATCGACCGGCACAGCATGGAAGCCGCCCTGGACGCCGACGAGGTGCCTCGGGTGGAATTCGTGGGCGACACCATGAGCCTTTTCTGGAAGCGCCCCACCAGTTCGAAGACCGACAAGCAGATCCTGTTCAACGTGGCCTCGATCGGGGTTTTCATCCGGCAGGACAGCATGATCGTGGTCACCAGCGACGACCACTACCCTGTGAAGAGCGCCGAGTTCTGCGACGCATCCACGTTCGCCGCCTTCCTGCTGCGGATGCTGCACCACACCGTGCAACACTATTTCGAGCACCTCAAGGTGATCAAGATGATCTCCCGAGAATTGCAGGGGAAGATCGAAAGCGCCCGCGACAACCAGCTCATGCTCAGCATGTTCAGCTTGAGCGAAAGCCTGATCTACTATCTGAACGCGCTGGAATCCGATGCCGCCGTCCTGCGCAAGCTCCAAGCGAATCCCGAGAAGCTCGGGCTCCGGCGCGAGGACATCGATTATCTGGAAGACCTCCAGATCGACCACGAGCAGTGTCGGAAATTGACCGAGATCTACGAGTCGGTGCTTGCGGGCATGGTGGAAGCGCGCAGCGGCGTCATGAACAACAACATGAACATCCTGCTCAAGAAGCTCACCATCATCAATCTGGTGTTTTTGCCGCTGAACCTGCTGGCAGGCATCGGCGGCATGTCCGAGTACTCCGTGATGCTCGGTGGCCTGAACAAAGGCCTGGGATACGCCCTGGCGTTCGCGGCCATGGGCTTCATCGGATGGGCGACCTGGTGGGTGCTGTCCAAGTACGTCGACGATCTCAGCGCGAGCAACCGCCGCAGGAAGTCGGCCAAGCGCTGACGATCCGCTGCGGCGCGGTCGGGCGTCGGGCTAGCGGGAATACACCGTGACGGGAGCGGGCAACCCCTGACGATTTCTGTCTAGACGGATCCTGCGCCCCTCGATGGACCGAGGATCGAGCACGGGCGTCGGGGCTTTTGAAGGGTTGCGCAAAACCGAGGACACGCTCCGTTTCGCCAACAGGATGACGGGACGACCGTCGACATCGGGAATTTCCATGGCACCAGCGACAGCCTGGAGCGACGAAATCCGTCCCAACGGCTCGCCATCGGCGAACCGGACCACCTTGGCGTTGGTCGCAGCGATGGCGACAGAAACCGTCTTCGCCGCCGCGGCATCGTCGCGGTTCCAGACCACGTAGGCGAGACTGTCGGAATCCGTCGCATGGGCGAACCGGTACTTCATGATTCCGCCGACCGACTCGTCGGCCTCGAACCGGAAATTCCGCAATGTCTTGTGGAGAGTATTCACATACCACCACGATGGCTTCTTCTCGTACATTGGGGAGAGCGTGTCGTGCTTGTCGTGGACCAGGCCGGAAGTCGCGAAAACGCCAGGACTCGAATCCCAGGTGTCGCGCAGCATGAACAAGTGGGCCTTCTGGAATCCCGACGCGGCGACCTCCAGGTAGGCACGCACCAACCACCGCGCCTGCATCTCGTACCCGTCGTTGGCGCCCGTCGCGGGGGCCTTGAACACCGACCCTTGGTGGGTATCCCAGCCAAATTCCGACAACCACAACTCCTTGCCCGGAAGATGACGGTCGCGCCAAGCGGCCAGGTTCTCGAGTTTGGCACGCAGACCGTCGGCCTCGGGACTGATGCCGGTGGTCGCCTCGCCGGCGCCCTGCCCTCCGCCATCGGTGCAATAGTGGTGGAAGTTGAGCGCGTCTGCGGGAAAGGATCCAGCACGATGGACATCGGCCCAGAATTTCATGGATTTGACATATTCCGGCACGATGCCGATCAGACCGGGCAGGGCCATCTTCATGGTGGGATCGCCATTCTTGACTCCCACCTTGGCTCCCAAACGCCCCTGGTCGCCGTCGTAGTCGGCGCTGGACATGGCTGCCAACACGTGTGGCGAGAAGTAGCCGGTGACGCCCTTCCAATCCTTGTCGGGTTCGTTCCAGGGCTCCATCCAATCGACACTGCCCGCGCCCGATACCGCGGTGTTCAATGCGTCGACCCGAAGGTCGGTGGCGGAATGTTTGGTGCGCCCGAAGCGGGAAGCGAACTGGTACATGTAATCGGCGTGTTCCACGTACGAAGCGGGCAGCGACGAATCGCGCCCCAGAGGGAACGGCTTGAGGGAATCCCCCACCGTCTTCCCGAACATCCACGCCGGAGAGCCCTGGAACACGGGCTGCATGGAGATTCCCTTGCTCGACAAATCCTGGTAGTATTCGTCGAAGTTCCATCCCCAGCCGGTGCCGCGCACCCAGCTGGGATTCCACCCGAATCGGTTGGCCGGATAGGCAGGAGTGGTCGCGTCGCCGTCGCCATCGTCCCACTGCCAGGAATGGTATTCCCGCAGGTTCCCCACCGCGGCCAACAGCGATCGGTCGTCGTCGATGAATCCGTTCACGCCCATCAGTTCGCCCATGGTGGGTTTCACGGTCTTGACAGGAATTGGCAACGGAACCGGATTGCCGATGGACGAACCGTAGAGGACCATCTCGGTGACGGCGCTGCTGGGGCTCCTGAGACGGATTTTGACATACCGACCCGTGCAAGGCGCTACGGTGCCGACCCAGGTGTTGTAACCCGACGTGGTCCGGTCGAGCATGGTCGTCCAGAGTTTGCCGTCGCCGCACGACACCCGCATGCTGTCCGATCCGTTGATGTCGTAGAACCAAACGTCGGTCAGCGCGTGTTCGGCACCCAGATCGACCACGCCCTCGATCGGATAATGCAACACCGCCTTGATCCATCCCGCGGTGTATTCGGTGGTTGGCTTGCCGCCGGTTCCCGCCTTCGGGTCACCCGCCAGAGATTGTTCATCGAACAGGCTCCACACGTCGCCCTTTCCCGACACGTTCACCATGCGTTCGCGTTCCAGGCCAAGCTTCGCGGCATTCGCCATGGCAGCCAAGGCGATGATCGAAAGCGGCAATGCCGCGATCTTCCTGGACATGATTTCTCCTTCGCGCCCGCGTTCCGGGCGATGGATGGTCGGTTGACAGATTTTGGTTTTTCTGGAGATCGCCGCGTGGTCAGCGGCGCAGGAGTTGGGAGGGATGCACTCCCACCAGTTCGATGTCGTCGAGCCAAAATCGAGCGGATTTCCGCACGATCCAACGCAATTCCCGGATCTGCACCGCGCTCGCCGCAAGGTCGGGATCGGCTTGGAACCGACCGGTTGCGAACGAGAAGCGCTGCCACTGCCCAGTTGGCTGGAATTCGACCCGGAGATTCCCTTTGCGGGAGATGTCGGTTTTTGACCGTGCCACCAAGTGCAATTCCATCGTCGAATTGCCTTTGGCCATGAACACGACGCTGTCGATGCGTGAGAGATCGTACCACACCGACTGGCTGTCCAGATCTTCGCGCCCACCGATCTTGAGCTGCAATCCCGCCGAACGGTTCAACTCGGGGTGCGTAGGAATCGCGGAACCCACCAACATTTCGGCTTTGAGGCTTTTTCCGCTCCAGGCGCTTTCGGCGGTGGTCAGTCCGGTGGTCCCCGCCCAGGTACGGGCACTCTCGTAAAGCGCGCTGGTGTCGTTCCAACGCCCCCACCAGGCGCCGTCCAAGATCTTCACCAGGCGTCCTTGCCCTTCGTCGGCCTCGAAGTCGTCGAGCACCGTGGCAGTGCGCTCGGAAACCGAGACCACGCAACCTCCCGTCGAGTCGAGGGATAGCTGGTCGTAGGTGGAAGCCATCGCCTCGCCCAAAACCCGTCCCGAAGAATCGACCACACGCACCAGATGCCAGCCTTCGGGAACGCTATCGAAAACCCAAGTCAGATTCTGTCGCACCCGGGCCACCCCGCGCATTCCCGGTACGCGCACCACAAGGGCCGCTGCCGAGGGGAGGCCGTTCCCTTGCAGGACAACCCGTCCACTCAGCCGCCGCAACTTCGCCTGTTTCAGAGGTTCCACAGCCTGGCGGCCGGTGCTGCCCACACTGAGCCAACTCGAGATCCCCAGACTTTCCGTCGCGGTGCGGACCACGAAACGGCCCGGTCGCGGCGCCAGCAGCGAATAGGCACCCGAATCATCGGTCAGATCCAGACTATAGACAGAATCCGTCTCAGGGGCCGAAAGCGCCACCGCGACACGTGCCGCCGCGGATCCGTCGGGACCGAACAAACGCCCTTCCAGGACGATTCCGTTGGTGGTTTCGCTGGCCGCCCCTTTGCCCGCAAGACGCTCGTCGGCGCAACCCACGAACGCCAGCAGCGCGGCGAGCCGAATACCCCACAGACGATTCATGCATCGCCTCCCGGGACCGATCGGACGAACGCCAGCGGAAAGAGCTGTAGGTTGAGCTGGTACACGCAGTCTTCCTCGTCGCACTCCCGCGAGAGAGCGAGCATTTCCTGTCGGAACTCCTTGAGCCGTTCGCGCGCGGTCTCGATCATGGATTTCGAAAACGGCAGCGTGAGGCTGGACACATCGCGCAATTCCTTGGCAACACCATCGATCGCCTCGCCCGACAACCGAACCATCTCCTTCTGGAACCGGGTGATCATGCTGGCCTTCCACTTGTCGCCAGTCGAGATGAACCGATCCGCAACCCGATAGAATCCATCGGCCCCGATCTCCACCAAACCCAGGCTTTCGAGGAGCTCCAGAGAGGCCTTCGCTTGGTCGCCGGAAATTGGCGGAACCAGCTGGCTCCCCAAACGTTTGTAGTTGTGGCCCTTGAAGGCGAAGATGGAAAGCAGCGTGCGCATGGCATTGTGTTGCCACGAAGCGTAGTACTCGATCTGCTCGTCGGCGACGGTACGGAACCGCTCGCCGCGGATGGTCTGCATCCGCGTGAAATGCCGGTCCCATTCGCCCTGGTTCTTGGCTCTGCCGAACCGGACCAGCTCTTCGAAATACTCCAACTCGGAACCCGCCAATCCGTACAGCTTGCCAAGCTTCGAGAGGTGCTTGAGACTCACGTGCGCCTGACCGTTGAAAATGCGCGCCACCAGTCCAGCGTTCACGCCAAGTTTGGCCCCGATGAAGCGGTATGAGAAGTACGGCTTCTCGACCTTCAGTTCCTCGGCTCTTTCCTTGAGCCAGGCTCTGTAATCGGTGTGTTCGAAGAGGTGCATCGCTAGTTCAACGATACACCTTGTATTGCCTTTGGCGCACTCCCTCTTTTCCTATTTCCGTTGCCTTAAAAGGCAACATCACACCACATTTCTTGGCTACAAACGAGCCGTTCTGTGATTTTTAGTCGAATATATGGCAACACCAGAGCAATCTACGCTCTATCGGAACATGGGCACAAGCCAAGTGCGCGCCTCTCCGTTCGCCATTCTCGCACGAACCACCACCCCTTGCGAAAACCCTGCATCGGGCCGCATTGTCCAGACGCCGTTGCGATCCGAAACGTCGACGGCGACAGCTCGTCCATCCAATCCGACGCATTCCAGCTTGCGGACGGATTCCGGCAATCCACTCAAGACGAGCGATCCATTCGGCCCCATGGTCCATCGAGGGCGATCGAACGATCGCGTCAGGCCTGCCGTACCTGGTTGATGCGACACGATATGACGCATCACAAAATTTGTCATCACGGAATGGAAATTGCCCGCAGGGGCACCATCGTCGGGTAGGTGCGCACTATCGCGGGACCTGTGCAGTTCGCATCCGTCCAAACCAACCAGCTCGCACCGATTTACGATCCGAATCGCTTCTTCCAGGTACACGATCTCGTCCAGATCCCCGTGATAGTTCATGATCGGGGGATCTTCCGCACCCAGGTGGCGCAATTCGGCGTACAGGCCCCCGGACCAGTTCACGATGCCGCGCACGGACATGGAAGCTTCGGGATGGTTTTCGGGTCGGATGGGTGCTCCGATCACATCGGACACGTACAAATCCGAAGGTGTCACTCCGGCTGTCAGCGCAGCGACCGCTCCCGCCGAACCTCCGCCAAGGAAAATGTTCCCGGTGTCGATCCCGAGCTCCACTGCATGTGCATGCACGTACCGCAACGCCGCCTTGGTATCGATGTAGGCTGCGTTCACCGCCCTCAAGAACAGATCGGAGTCGCCCCTCAAGGGCGGCAATAAACTGTCTGGCGTGTTCAATTGCCACGCGGGAACCTCCACCAACGGCGAATCTGTTTGCATGCGGTAGTCAATGGTGAATGCGACCACTCCCAGGCGCGCGAGGTGGGTGCATTCGTCGGCCATGTTGGCGCGGCCTCCTTTCCAGAAAGACCCGGGATGCACGAAGATGATCGCCGCCTTGCGGGAACTCGACAATCCGGGGCCGGTCGGGACGTAAGCGTCCATCAGCAATTCCTTGTCGCCATGCACCTCGGTCGCACCAAGACCGTAGACGATTCCTGTCTTGATATGCACGCTGTAAGGCGTATCGGTCGCCGATGCGTAGTGCGGCAACGTCCACGGCTTGGCCGACCAGCCAACACCGACGAAAGCGAGAAGTCCGCAAGCAAGACGGGAAAGCAGCCGTATTGTATCAACGGTTTTCATTGGAGAATCCGATCGAAGCGGGAAATGTGGCTAGACAAAAATCGGCAATCGGGGAATCGGGAACTCCCCATCGCTCCCTGAACGTTACGCCCATTGCTCCCCCCGAAACATCCACTCGGAACCCGATTCCGTTGCCCACAAAGGCAACGCACCCGCACCCTCGCGTCACGGCGATTCGCACGAACAAAAAATGACATTTCGTGCCAATTCCGCTTTTATTCCGCCAGGCGATTCGCCATGGTGCCACGATGGCCAAGCATGTTGCACATTGTTGTTCACAGGTTTCGGGAAAACGAACTTCCTTCAAAACCACATCGACTTCGAGGCTCAAATCTCGTCATCGCCGCAGAACCAATCTTCGAACCATGAGGCCACTCCCGATGAATCTTCCCTCGTTTCTGCAAAACCGCCCTGCACAAGAAGCGGAAAACGCGATCGGCTCCACTTCGGTGATCGTCCTCAGCGCCTTCGAAGAAGCCGGTGCGATCCTTTCCACCGAGCTCGAATACGGATTCGAAGATCTTCCCCTTCTGGCCACGCTGGCTGGATTGATCCGCGACGAAGCCCACGCATGGCACGTGCGACGCGATAGCAAGACGGACTTCCGGGTGCTGCAACGCGGGTTCGTGCAAGCCTTCCTGGCGGGGCTGGACGTCGCGGTCCAGCTCCACAACAAGCTGGGAGAAGGCATCAAGTTGGATTCGGATCTCTCGGGCATCCTCGACGGAGCCAGGACAATTTCCGTCCAGGAACCCATGACGGAATCTGTCTCAGAATTCACGACCATGGCCGAAGGCGCGTTCGTGGATTTCCAGAACAAACTCCTGGCGGTGGCAGCCAGCACCAAGAACGATCTGCTCCTGGGCGACATCTACGCCTGCGGATGCCTGTGGTCGGCGCTGGCCGGAGTGGAAGCGGGATTGACGGAACTCGATCCACCCGCTGCCGCTTGATTCCACGAAACCGAGCGAACGATTCCGTGGACGAATCGCCCACTCGGCCCGAGATGGAATTCCATGCCTTCCGGTAGGGGCGAACCACCGACCCCGGATCCAGAAGGCGGATGCAACCCTCGCTATGGCGCCACGATCCGCACGGTGGCGGCATTCCCATCGACCCCGGTCGAATGCAGGTAGTACACGCCACGACCTTCGCCTTCGAACCGGAACCGGATTCTGTCACCTTGGGCGCCGACGCGGACCAGCCCAACCCTGGCCCCCCGCACATCGAACAGGCTCGGATTGGATTCGGCAGGCAGGAGCAATTCGGCGCCTCCAGGTATCCGACGCATTTCGAATGATGACAATTTCCGACGCATCCCGACAGACGAGGTCCCAGCGCACGCCGCGCCGTCCGGGCACCAGCGGTAGACCATCACCTTCCCTGCGCCATCCTCCTCGACCAGGATCAACTTGTTGCCGTCAGGTGCCGTGGCCACGTTGATTCCGTTCACCAGGTCGACGGCTCCCGCGAACCGTCCTGTCTCGGGACCCGGAGCGAGCCATCCCGTCAAAGTACAAGTGCGGGCGTCATAAATTGTCACCTCTCCGCGCTCCCGGGAATACCGCCCGTTGTCCAGGTAGGCCACGTACACGAAATCGCTGTCGGCCGTGAAGGAAAACGGCAAGGTCATGCTGTCCGTGTTCTGGTCGAGGTTGATCGTGGGCTTGCCGTTGTCGTCGAAGCCGGCCTCGATGCGGCAGGTCTCGACCCGTCGCGTGGAGTCCGTGTAGTGGTCGTACCGGTAGATCGCCGATGGATACCATGCATTGGGCGAGATGCCCAGGAACATCGCATCCTTGTTCGCGAGATATTTCAAGCGGACGGCCAAGCCTCCGTGTTCCGTGACCGGAATATCGAAGCGCTGGGGCACGAAGTCGAAACGCGGCACACCTTTTTCATCCAACGGACCCGCTTCGAATCGGGTGGTCCCGCCCGCACGGAAGTAGTTGTCGATCCTTCCGCGCCCCCCAATCCAGATATCGCCCTTCTCGTCGACGTCGACGCCCTGGTTGTAGCTGTTGTAGTGGTCGTAGGTGCCGTACTCGGCCTTTTGGGCGATGCCGTCGCCGTTGCGATCCACCCAGAACCATCGCTTCCGTTTGTTGGTCTCGTTGCGTTCCCACTGCGGAGCGCTGTCGGCGCCCCAACCCGAAGTGCGGTCGTCGTAGGTACACACGAAGGCGGTGGGGATTCCGATCTCGCTGGAATCGGTGAACCGCACCACGTAGACGAATCCTCCAACCATGTTCGTGTGGTACTGGAACTTCTTGCCTTGGATGCGCCGGATCCAGACGGATTCCATGGGCTGGACGATGCGTGGATCACCGGGGTATCGGAACGGGTCCAAGGTCACAGCGGCAAGTTTCCAGCTTTGACCCGGATCCTTGGAGTAGTCCATTTCGAAACGCTTTGCGTTCAAGTAGAGGTCGCGACCACCTGAAGATGGATCGGCGTCGGCGGAGTTCACGAAAGAGAGCCCCTGCACCTGCCACATCAACGACGAATCCTGTCCAGAGAAAACCCTGATGTCGGTGCCGCCCATGGTCTGCATGGGGATGCCCGTGTTGCCCACGTAGACATTTCCCTGCGAATCGACGGCGACACCGCGGATCCCCCAGAACCGACGGATTCCGGCCTTGCCTGGAACCGGACCAGCGAACACGCCGCCCGAATCTCCGAAGGTGCGCATCAAGCGCGGAGCCTTCGCGGCCATGGAAAAAATCTTCACGTTCTGGTCGGGTCCGTTGTCGGCGACGAGCAGATTCCCCGCCATGTCGAAGGAAATCGCCGTCGGATCGATGACCGAACGCAAAGTGTCGTGCCCGGTGCACGCGACGTAGGGAGCCGAGTCGCCCAGCGGGGGTGGACGATTTTTGTTCAGGAATGCCCGGCCCCAGAAATTGCGAATCGTGCAAGTCTTGGCGCCGGACGTGATGCTGTCGGAATGGATCCGGTCGCGCCACCACTCGGCCTTTCCGTACGACCGACCATTGGCGTAGGAGCAGTAGCCGCAGCTGCCTTCGTCCCAGAACGACGCCGTCAGCACGTACATCGGCTGGTATTGGGGATCGTTGGGATAATACAGGGACATGTCGGTGAGAAAATTCGCGATATGCCCTTCGATCGTCCCACTGGTGTTGGCGACCCAGTGGTTTTCGACACCGGGAAGTGGAGCGGCGATCCCCACCGAAAACAGGGAGGCCACTGCGGTCATGGTTAGAAAATTGATCTTCATGAATTGATCTTATCCAATTCAATCATGGATTTGTGGCGATATTAATTACGTAGAATTGACCTGGAGATCAATTTTCGTCATTCCATCGAACCTGTGCGAGCAACCCGGCCACGCTGGCGGTTATACTTCGGGAGGTGGACGCACTTCACGAAGCGACCGACTACCGACCCTGGCTGCGCCAGGCCTTGAAGGACCTGCGCGGACGGCACCCTTCCCGCACCTCCCGCGCCTTGGCGGAAATCCTCGATGTCGATCCAGCCCACTTGTCCCGAGTTTTGGCTGGCAGCAAACACATCGCCACTCGACACGTTCCGGAACTCTGCAAATTCCTGAAGCTGTCGCGTCCCGACAGCCGCTATTTCGATGCGTTGGTGCGATGCAACACGGCCTCGGAACCAGCCGAAGCCAACCGACATTTTTTGGCGATGCAGGCCATGCGCGGGGCCTACCAGCGCACCCTTCAGGACGACGCCCACGACTACTTCCGCAGCTGGATCCATCCGGTCATGCGCACCTTGCTGAGCCTTGTCGAATTCCGTGGACTGGGATGGATCCGATTAGCCTCGTTGTTTCGAAGCAAGATCACTCCCGATCAGGCACAGGAATCGGTGGAACTGCTGCTGCGGCTCGGTCTTCTGGAGCCCGATGCACGCGGCATCCTGCGACCTTCGCCAGGAACCGTTTCGTCCGGCGAAAACTGGATGGGCCACGCGGTCCACGAATTCCAGCGCCAGACCCTAGGCCTTTCCGCCGAGCTGCTCGAGACCCAACCGCGCGAGGAACGCGACATTTCCACCCTCACCCTTCCGTCGTCGCGCCAGCGCATGGACGAACTGCGTGACAAAATCCGTCAATTCCGGCAGGAGCTGATGACCTGGGCGAGGGACCTCCCCGAGGAGGATTGCGTGGTGCAGATGAACATCCAACTTTTCACCGTCGCCGACACCAGGCTGACCGAACGCCCCAGGCGCTCGGGAGTACCGCGATGAATCCGCCAGAATTTGTCACCCCTCTTCCGGCTCCGTCCCGGACACGCCCGACCGAACTCGCTTCGATTCTCGCGCTCGCGCTGACAACCATCCTCACCGGGTGCGGGTTCGACGACCAGCGCGTTTCCGGAAAAGGCGTGATCACGGAAACCACCAACGCTCCGGCCGCGCGCGGTCGTCTGGTTTCGAGCGATTCCATCCCCATCCGCAGCGGTCAGGTCAGGGTCGTCGTCGACGAGGACACGCCCGAGGCATGGAACGGCACATCGAGGGCCACCTCGCTGGTGTCCACAGATGGCACCTATCGACTGAACGGCCTGAACAAACCAGCCTTTGTTCTGTACGCGCAGTGCCTGGACGCCAACGGTCGGACCCAGAGCGGAACCTTTTCCTTTGCCGTTTCCGGAGTCGACGAAATCGCGCTGCCAGATCTTGTCGTTTCCAGACCAGCCAGCATCCAAGGGCGGTACGCCGCCTACGACTCGGTAGCGGCCACTCTGACCGGGGACTACAGATTGCGGGCCAAGGTCCGCGGACTGGGCAAAGAAAAGCTCCTCGACAGCGTCGGGGCATGGCGGTTCGACAGCATCCCCGCTGGAACCTACCGGGTCAGAGTCGAAATGGTGGACTGGATCCCTGGACACGAAACCACGCTTTGGGACAGCACGTTCGTAGCGCAGTGACAAAGGCCGGTCGGGTTTCGAACCATCGTGAAGCACTCGAAAACGCCCCCACTACGCGACCTTCCCATCGGCATCGAATCGGATTAGTTTCATTGTCCATCTCCGCACAATGAGGTCAACCTCCATGCTCGCCGTACTGCATCTCGCAGCAACTCTCTGCACAGGCTTCCCGATCATCTACACGCCGGACTGGAACCTCATGCCAGAGGTGTCCGCCACGCCCACCACTCCCCAGCCCGAACACGCGCTGCTGCTCTCCGACACCGTGCGGTTCGTGACACGTTACGACACTGATATTTCCGGCGACACGACGTTTCTCGCTTGGGATCCCGTGCAAAAAGATTTGGTGGAAGAACGCGCCTACGCCCAACCGAACTTCCTGACCGGCAACAACGCATCCCGCACCGTGTTGCACAGGGTGGATCCCGATGCGAACCGGAAAGGGCTGGCATTGGCGCGATCGGACACCAGTTGGATTCACGACAGCACGGGCTGGAAAATGGCGGTCTATCTCACGCACAAAGATTCGTCAGGAATTGACATCTTCCTGATCCGCAGGAAGCCCTATCTGAACGACGAATGGTATTCGGTTCGCATCCGGGAAGCCAAGCACTCCTCGGGATATATCGCCTGGCGCGACTCGGCGATCCTCGACGACACCGGATGGATCACGATGGGACGCGACGAAATCGACAGGACGACGGACGGCACTCCGGTCGCGACCCGCACCTATCGGAACCAGGACTACACGGAACCCATCTTGTTCTATACCAACATCCTCAGTTGGAAAGGGAAGCTCCTCGTTCGCATGGAGTCCCATATCGGGGGCACAGGAACCGCTTCCCAAGGGATGTACCGGGCGAACTACGCCTGGAGCGAATCCGGAAAACTGCTCTCCCGGGAGGACTCCGGAGCGGGCTATTCCAAAGTGTCGAACTGGATTCGCAACCCAGCAGGCCTTGTGATCGAGCAGAATACGACAGTTTCCTACTCCTCCTCGCTGGATGGCAGTGAACTCTCGTGGAACGCCGGCCGCATCGTGTACACCTACGACTCGGACAACCGCCTCTCCCGCATGGACGCCTTCCTCAAGACCGCCGACACCGCCGCCTGGTGGCAGGAAAAACGTGAGTCCTACACCTACGACACCAAGAACCGGGTCACGAGCACCACGACAGGTCGCTACTGCAGCGACTACGAGTCGGACAGCTGCACGTACTACAAGAAATTCCTGACCTACCTCGATGCCCCATGGCGTGTGGGCGTGCGCCAGCTGGACGGCTCGCGCCCATACAGCTGGAAGACCTCCATCCAAAACGGCTCCTTCGTGCTCGAAGCGGAGGAATCGATGCCCGCTTCCCTGGAGATCGTCCGTTTGGACGGAATCCGTCTGTTCACCTCCAAAGGACGCGGAAAGATCACCAGCCCGGATTTGCACAAGTGGAAAGGATCTCCGCTGCTCTGGAGAGGCCTGATCGATGGCACCTCTATCTCGGGAAGCATCGTCTTGCCCTGACCGTTGCTTCCCAGTGGGGGCGATGGTCCGTATCCAGACAACCTTCCTGACCCGCTCCCGGGGAATGGACAGGTACCTTTACCAACATGGACCTCGACGCCCTCCGGGAAGCTTCACGACTCAGTCCCGACAACGCACCGCTCTTGAAATTGATGGCCCAGGCCGAGCTTGCCGCCTTCAACCTCGAAAACGCCAAGCGCGCGCTGGATGCCTTGGAACGCTTGGCTCCTGCGGATCCATGGCTTTCGCAAGGACGATCCGAACTGGACTCGATCCACCTGCGCCTGACCGGCAACGCGCCACCGCCCGTGCAGACCCCGCGCCCCATGCCCGCGACGGGCAATCCCGATCTGGTGTCTCCATCAGCAGCACCGATCGATCACGCGGGCTCCAGTCTCGACGACATCGACGCGATGCTCGCCGACGTGGAGCGCAAGACCGGTTCGCGCCCCCAGGTGACATTTTCCGACGTGGGTGGATTGGACGAAGTGAAGGAGGACATCCAGCGCCGTATTCTCCATCCGCTCAAGCATCCCGAATTGTACAAGCAGTACGGCAGGCAAGCCGGCGGCGGCATTCTCCTCTACGGCCCGCCCGGATGCGGCAAGTCGTTGCTGGCCAAGGCGATCGCCGGCGAGATGTCGGCGCGCTGGATGGAAGTGGGCATCCACGAGATCCTCGACATGTGGATGGGCAATTCGGAGAAGAACCTCCACGCCCTGTTCGAGAAGGCCCGCGAGCAATCGCCCACGGTCCTTTACTTCGATGAAATCGACGCCCTGGCCGCCGACCGCCACGACATGCGCCGCTCCGCAGGCCGCACCACCATCAACCAATTTTTGTCCGAACTGGACGGATCGACCGCCTCCAACGAAGGCATCCTGGTCTTTGGCGCCACCAACAGCCCGTGGCACCTGGATCCCGCGTTCCGTCGACCCGGTCGGTTCGACCGCATTCTCTTCGCCCCGCCCCCCGACGAAAAGGGACGCGAAGCGGTCCTGCGCATCCAATTGCGCGACCGCCCACAAGGCGACATCGATTTCCGCAAGCTCGCCAAAAAATCCGATGGCCTATCCGGCGCCGATCTCAAGTCCGTGGTGGAACGCGCCTGCGACGTGGTCTTGTCCGAATCGATCAAGACCGGCAAGGCCCCTTCCCCGCTTTCCACCTCGCACCTGATGGACGCGCTGGCCAAGACGACTCCGTCCACCAAGGGCTGGTTCGAGACCGCCCGCAACTACGCGTTGCACGGCAACCACGACGGCCAATACGACGACATCCTCAAATTCATGGGGCTGAAAAAATGAGCGAGCTCGACGGACAGAATCCGGACGAAGTCCGCACCCGCGCCGCCTGGATCCGCACCAACCAATTGCTGGGCCAGGGCCGTTGGTCGGAAGCCCGCGTCTGGATCGAACGGATTTTGTCCGAACATCCCGAAGACACCGGTCACTTGAGGGCTTTGACCATCTGCCAACTGGGTCAATCGCAGCCCGAGCAGGCCCGAGCCACCTTGTCGCGATTGTTCGCGCTGGAAGGTCCCGAACCCGATCTGTTCCGGCTGCAGAGCCGCATCGATCTGGCGCAGGGTCGCAACCGCGACGCCTTCCGCTCGGCCATGGCCGCCGTGTCGGCCGATCCGTCGGACGAAGAAAACCACGTGGCGCTGGCCCGCTGCGCCTGCGTGTCCAACGACTGGGAAAGCATGGAAACGAGCCTGCG
>JBDKGS010000031.1:0-22645 GCA_039798065.1 Fibrobacterota bacterium
TATAGTAGCTGTTTCCGTTGAACGGCATGATGGTCGCGCCGTACACCTTGAGGTTCTTGGCGTGGGCGTCGGCGATGAACTTCTTGTAGGCGTTGATGAGGTTGTTGGCTGTCGTGGTGGCTGCCGAAGCCGAGCTGACGCCTCCGATGTCGTTGACACCTTCCGACACGATCACCCATTGCAGCCCGCGCTGATCGAGGATGTCACGCTGGTAGCGACTGACTCCTGTGGGGCCCAGACCACCGGAAAGAACGCAATTGCCGCCGATCCCCAGATTCAGAACGCCCACCTGGGATGTGGCGGTGTTCTTCAACAGCGCTTCGGAGAAGATGTCGGGCCAGCGGTTCTGCATGTCGGTGGTCGAGCCGCGTCCATCGGCGATGGAGTTGGCCAGGATGGCCACCGATGCGGCGGATTTCGGCACCAGCACGTCGATGGTGTTGATGTTGTACCAATGCTCGGTGCTGGTGGCACCACTGAAGGTCGCCGCGGTGGACTTGTCGCCGGCAAGCAGGTAGGAAGTGGTGCGCGAGCCGGGATGGCCTGAAACACTGGAGGAGGCCGTGCCGTAGTAGATGGTGATCGCGACATCCATCCGAGGAGTCAGGGCGAAGGCGACAGGATCTGACATCACCGAGGCGCTCGCGTTCATGGTGACCGAAGGGCTTCCGCCGAAGGTCAACGTTTTCATGGTGGACGCCGTGACGGCGCCTTTGCCCGTCGAGGCGGCGATGGTCACCGCCTTGAGGGTGGTGGCGCTGGTGCTGAAATCGTTGGAGAATTTGAGCCGTACCGTGTCGCCGCCAATGGAGACGCGCACGATCTGTCGCAGCGAATTGTTGCTCAGACCGGGGGACGGCGGCATGTTCGCCGATTCCACCAGCTGCGGCGCGGTGCTCCAGGTGCCCACCCATCGTTTGGTCGAATCGGTGGTGGCCGCTCCTACGGAAATGGCACCTAGGGTAGCGAGGGCAAGGATCACAGCTCTGAACATCATTGGCTCCTGGATTCGAAGGACAGGCTATTCCTCGCGCTGTCCATGGACAGCGAATGTACCGCCCGCAATGGACATGAAAGTCCGGATTTTTCGACAAAAAGTTGTCAATTGAACAACGGCGAGGTTCGTTAACTTTCCCAGAGTCATGGCATCCTCCCGCGCTTCCAATCCCAATTCGTCAGCCCCTGTTGGGGTGGGTCCCAAACCTGCGCCAAAAGCGTCTGCCGGAAAATCGCGTGAAGGGACCGTGAACTCCAATTACCTGGAGGATTGCAAGGCCGACAACCCCCAGCCGCCGTCCGCCGACGAGACGAAACCCCACATCACGCTCTCGAACTGCCGCTTTTTGACCAAGCCGGAAGATCTGCGCTGGGGCTCGCCGTTCGAAATGGCGGTCGATGCGACAAAATCCGGCGAACCGAAGACGCGCCGCGCCTATTTCACTTTGTGGGCGATCCGTGAAATCGGAGGCAAGGAGGAGCGCGCCAAATCCTGGAGCGACGAACAGGAGGGATTCCCCAGGGACGACAAGACCGTGCCGATGGTGGTCTCGGCGACCCGTACCCTGGACCTCCCGAGTGGTTGGACAAAATCCGACGTCTTGCGTTTGGAGCTGGAGGCCCGCCATGCCGATGCCGCCTCGACCAAGTCGAGTGGTCCGGTCACCTTGCCAAAATCCGTCTTCGATCCATCCAAGCCGACCCACCTGGTGCTGAGTGTGTTCACCGACGGCACCATGAACGACATGGAAATGAACGTCAAGGATGGCTCGGAATCGAATGTGGCGAAGTTGTATACGCTCATCCACCAGGGAACGGAATCCGGCATACTTCATGCGGCCAAGTATGTAGTCGGAATCGGCGGTGGACACCGGGTCGACGAAGGTTCGAACTGGGCGAGCCGAAAGATCCAGGGCATGGGAAACAGCACCGCGCAAGGCATCGAAGGATTTTCAGGGCTTGGTTTCTCCGACCGTATCGATCAAGCAATGGCATGGATTTTCGAATTGGCCGGACAAAATCCGGACGCCCAAGTCGCGGTTCAGCTCTTCGGGTTCAGCCGTGGAGCCGCCGAGGCGATTCATTTGGTCAATGTGCTGAACGATCGCGAAGCACGGGGCAGGTACGGCTTGGCCGACAGCAAGATCCGCGTCAAATTCGTGGGGTTGTTCGACCCGGTGGGTTCGCTGGGCTTGCCTGGCAACGACGTCAACCCGGGCGCCCGCTTGGAGCTGCGCGGCGACATGGCGGACATGGTGGTGTCGCTGGTGGCGCAATCGGAGGTTCGATCGCTGTTCGATCTGATCAGCATCAGGATTCCTCCATCGGCTTCGCGTGGTCCTTATTCCTGGGCTCCCTCAGAGTGGCTTACTAAGGGGAAAGGCTTCGCGTTCCCTAACCCCAAGTGGGAAGAATGGGTGATGCCGGGTGTGCATTCCGACGTAGGCGGTGGGTATGGACCCGAGGAATGGATTCCCGATGTTTGTTTTCAGTACGACACTAGCAACCCGTCGGCGCTGCGTGTCCCTGGCCCGTCCCAACAGTCCTGGATCCCGGATTTGAACCCCGGAGAATCCCTGGAAGACTATGTCTATCGCATGAAGGATCGCGAAATGGATTTCGGTGCGGCTTCGCGTGGCACGACCTCGAACGGTTTCTGGTCGCGTTCGGAAATCGAAGAGCGCATCGCGGCCATCTACGAACTGAAACTGGCTCGATGGCGGGATGAGTGTGGCGAGGAATGCAGCGAGAATCGCGCGATGCTGATGGATAAATTCTTTGGTGGACACCCGTTCCTTCCAAAGATTCGGTCGCGCGACAACAGCCTGGGCCGGATCGCGTTGTGGGTCATGATCGAGAAGGGGCGAAAGGCGGGTGTGAAGTGGAAGAGACTTCAGGACTTAGACGATGAGGCTGTCGTAGGAATCCAGCAACTTCCATCCTCTCATGCACTCTATTATTTGCACAATTTCGCCGCTGACCCCATTAAAATCGAACAGCAGTTGTGGATCGACAATCCGAAATTTCGCAATGTTATCACGCCGCGAATCCATGATTCGCGACTAGCAACCGACCTACCTCAGCGTTTCCGCGAGGTTTATTTCTGCGGAAAGAAATCATGATCATTCGCTTCGCCGTTGCATCTGTATTTCTTTCGCTTTTCGGCTGCGCCAACCATCCCATTTACATCGACCTGACTGCTCGAACTAGCGTTCCAAATGGCGTTGGAGCTGGACTCGTGACCACCACCCACGAAAGAATTATGACATGGGGGGCCTTCGGCACTTCGAGCATCTGGGTCGCATATCGCTCACCGCTGCCAGATACTGTCGTCGCGTCATGGCGCGAAGGTGGTGAGACAAGTCATCATAAGCAGGTTTTCCTCCGCCCCCTCCTGCCCCCCATCGATCCCCGCAAGCAGAAGTACCACCTGCAGTTCTGGTTCCACCCGGGCGATTCTTTGGATGTGAAGGTCGACGTGCTGGACATCGGTGATTGCGAGCACACCCGTGGAATCGGCAAAACCCGCACCCCCCATCACGGTCCGTGCGGCGTCATGAACGATTGGTGAGAGGATTGCTTGGCCGTAACGACACCAACGAAAAGGGCACCGCTTGGTGCCCCTCGAGGCTTGCAAAACCGGGCCCCGATCGGAGGGGGTTGCGAATTGGTTAGTGACCCGCGACGATTTTCTGCGAGCTGCCGTTTGCGGTGTTCCTGACCCAGTAGATCCCTTCGGGGAGGCTCTTTCGGAGGCCAGATACGGAGGTCTCGAGCGAGGCAGCGTCGGTGGCGTGGAATCCATCTACGCGAGAACCCTTGATGTCGTACACGACAAAATCTGCGTTGGAGGCAATGGCGACAGATTTCGTCAAGATGTCGGATGGCGTCCTTGGCAAAAGCTTCAACATCTGGGCCGCGTAGCGCTTGCCGAAATCGCGGTAGGAGGCGGCGGAGAAATGGACGCCCTGGTTGTTGGCGTAAGTGCCTATCGTCAATCCCTGGGAGGTGATGGCATGTGCCGTGGGGATCAAGCTCGGCAATGCGTTGATGGCCTTGTTCGTATAGGTGTTGTTGTACACTTCGCCAGCCAGGAACGGGACTTCCGAGGCCTTCAAGTTCAGATCTGTCAGCAATCGGTTGTAGATGGTCTTCACCTTGTCTCCCCATCCGGACTGGGAGCCGTCGGTTTCGCCCTGGTGAAAAATGATACCCTTTACGACACCGGAATTTTGGGCTGTTTTGGCGGTAGCCACAAGTCGTGTATACGGGTTGCCACCGTAATTCGCCGCAAACTGCTGCATCCAGGTGGCTTGGGACTTGTAGTAAGCCACAGCATCGCTCTCGATGAAGCCAGTGATGGCAGTGCCGCCAACTGCTACGGGAACAACACCTATGGTGATGTTAGCGGGAAGACTGTCGGTCAAGGTTCTTCCAAACCAATCGAGAATGGAAAGGTGAGTATCGCAGCGGACGATGGGTGCAACGGCTGGAGACCATTGACCTTGGGTGCGACTTACGCTTTTACCGTCACTTTGTCCGGAACAGGTTACAGGCGACAGAACCTTGTAGCGGGAATTTGCAGCTTGATCCTGACTTTCGGCTGGGGCGACACCTTCCATGTTCGATTGGCCGAAGGCGAGGAACACGTAGAAGTTCGGGTCGGCGGCGGCCTGGGTCGGGGAGGTCAAGGAAAGACCAGTCAAGGCCATCACCGCCATCAGGCGCGGCTTGTTCGATTTCATACGGATGTCCTTAAGGTGCATCGGTTTAGGCGCAATCTTCCGTACAAGCGACGATACGGCCAAGCCTGGGGATGAGGTTGGCGTTGAGCGGCGCAGGCTGTTGTCGGATTGTCAACAGGATGCGCAATCGTCTGGGTGACGATTGCCGGATTCCGTCTACCCTGGCGAAGGAAGCGCTATTGGGTCCCGGTCAGATCCCGTTGACGAGCCGCTGGGTGGCTCCTGTGGTCGCGTTCTTCACCCAATAGATTCCGCGAGGAAGAGTCGAGCGGATGCCGGACAGGCCATTTTCCAGCGAAGCGGCATCGGTGGCGTGAAAGGTGCCGACCCGGGTTCCGTCGAAGTTGTACACGACAAAATTCGCGTCAACCATGAACGCGACAAATTTTGACGGATTGATCGAGACGGATTTTGGCAGGAGTTTGAGCATCTGTTGGGCGTAGCGCTTGCCGAATTCGCGATACGACGCAGCGCTGAAATGCTGTTTGGTACCGTCATTGGCATGAGTTGCCAAGCCGCTTGATGAGATGACATAGGAGGTCGATACGGTTTTGGGGAGAGCACGGATGATCGAATTCATGTCGTTGGGGTTCGTCGTCGTAACGATCTCGCCTGCCAGCAGAGGTACTTGGCTCTTCGTCAAGCCAAGATCTTTGATAAGTCCGGAATAGACTGTATCGACCTTGGGCGGCCAATTTTTGTCGCCACCGTTGGACTCGCCTTGATGGAGGATGATTCCTTTGATCACTCCCGTTTTTTGGGCGAGCTTGCCCAATGCCACAAGTCGTGCATAGGGATCGCCACCATATTCCTGCGCAATCTGGTACATCCACGAATCTTGCGCATTTTTCTTTGCATCGTAGAACGCTTTCCCCCTTGTCGGGTTGAATCCCTCGATTGGAGTTCCGGCGATGGCAACCGGGACGATGCCGATCTTGATGGTGGAGGGCAAGCTATCGACAAGCGTTCGAGCGAAATAATCCGCTGGGCTAAGCCCTGTATTGCAACGGAATAGGGGGGCGATACCTGGAGACCATTGATCTTTGGCTCGCTGGAGATCCGAGCAGGTGGTTGCTCCCAAAACCTTGAATCGAGGGAGCGAAACCTTGTCGTTGGCGCCGAAGTCTTTGGCGTAGCCCTCCATATTCGACTGCCCGAAGGCCAGGTAGATGTGGAAATCGGGGTCGACCTGCGAAAGTGCCTGCGAGACGAATGCAAGCCCGAAAAGAGCGGTAAATCTCCGGACATTCAGCATCTGCGACCTCATGGTTTTCTCCTGTTGAATGCGTGCTCCGCCACGCGAGCATAAAGATCGCGCCGCGCCGTTCACTTGCCGCGATGAATCGAGGCGCGGTCGTTGCAGGAAATACAATAGACAGGATCTGTCAGCGGAAAGCCGGAATCCTTCGCGATCCGAGAAGCAAAAAGGAGGGCCGAAGCCCTCCCCTTGATGGATGCAGAATTTGTCTGGAAGGCTCCCGGTCCGGGTGGAGCCGCCGAGGCTAGAAGTTCACTTGCCGAGGCGTTGCCGGAACAATTTCCATATCCATTCCGGCTTTCGGATTTCCGATGCACCAAAGCGTTCCATCTGACTTCTTGAAGAAACTGCCGTCGAACCCACTCCAGATGGCGACGACGTCTGTGGCGACTTGCGTTGGAGACAGGTAACTCGGACCTGATCCCGCACCCGGAGCAACCACTTCGGTTTCGATCATCCCCGAGAGGAAGAGGACTTTGTCGTCGCGGAGAAACAAACTGTGCAGGCCACCGTTGGAAATGGCTGTGATGTTCTTGATCCCTACTGCTTGTGCGAAGCCGTAGGTCGAGCTGGATTTGCTCCCGGTTCCCAGTTCACCGTTGGCATTGTATCCCATTCCCTGAACCGTGCCATCGTTCAGCAAGACGAGCAGGTTGTTGGAAATCGACATCGACTTCGCTTGCGAAATCAAAATTTTGGGAATCGAATCTCCCCAACCCCATACGTTTCCCTTGGAGTCCAAGGCGACAGCTTTTGGCATTCCTTCGCCGAAAGGGAATCCCGCCTTGATCTCGAGGATCTGTTTCAACGTGTCGTTGGGGTACGTCACGATTTGGACAGGCATTCCGCCGGTGGTTGGGTTCGAGCCCTGGATTTTCGCCGTGATGGCGCCCGCCCCCCAGACGGTACCGTCCTTCTTGAGGAAATACGTTTCGCCGTTCCCTGGTGCGACTTGCTGGATGTCCGAGAGCAGAACCTGAGACAGGGACACGTTGGTGTTGATCGTCCCGATTCCCAAGTTGCCATCGTAATTGATTCCTTCTGCGTACCAGGTTTTGTCGGACATCATGAAGAAGTTTTTCAGATCTCCATGCTGGTTGAAAACAGATATGTCGAGAACTCCGGTTTGTGTACGCTTCTCGATGGTAGTACCGGCCTCCCAGACGCTTCCGTCCGATTTCAAGAAGAGCGAATAGGAACTACCGAGTCCGCGAAATCCTCCGCACGCGACCGCCTTGATCTGGGAGATCGCATATGCTGCCGGTACGAACTGCTCGCCCGGCATCGCCTTGGCGTAGACCGTTGTTGAAGTGGTGAATTTCAACGGGCTGGTCGCCCGCTTCCAGGTTGCACCGTCGGTGGAGTACAGGATTGAGTCGGCTCCAGGCGATGTCAGAGTGTCGTACACAGTTCCGATGTATCTGCCCGCGACGGCCGAATGGGTGGCAGGAAAGGCGGTGCGTGCGACGACGGCTGTATCCTTGGTTTCGTTGCCCGCGCTGTCGGTTGCCACCAGCACATATCGGTTGGTCCCTACCGGTAGGCTCACGATGCTGGAGTACTTGTTGCCAGAAACCGTCAAGTCGGCTCCATTCATCTTCACCGACTTCAACTTCAAGTTGTCGGAAACTGTCCAAGCCAACGTGTCGGCCGCCACCGCATTTGCCACCAAGCGCGACTTGGTCTTTTGGAAAGCCACCGTGGGCGGTGTCTTGTCGTACTTGCGCACCACCCGCACCGAATCCCACAGCGTGTTGCCCGACGAATCGAGAGCCATCAGTCGAATCCAAGTGGTGTCGGTCGCCAGGATCACGGTCTGCGTGTAGAGTTCGTTGGATCCGCTCACTGCCGCACCGTTGATGGTCACCAATTTGAGGGCGTTATCGGTCACCTTCCATGTGGCGGAAATGCTGGGGACATAAGCCCAGACGGCGGTGTCCTTGGAGCCACCCTGCCAAGTCGCGGCAGGTTTGGATGGATCGGTCAAACGCGTGACCACCACGGTGTCCCGGGTGCTGTTCCCGCGCGCGTCCTTGGCTTCCACGATGAAGAGTTTGGTCCCGGCATCGACCGATTGCGTCGAGCGGTACACGCCTGCCGTACCCGACAGCGCGGTTCCGTTCAGCGACACGCTGGCGAGCGTGGAATCGTCGGAAACTGTCCACGCGAGATCGAACGACGCGGTGGTTGCGCTCACCGTGGTGCTGTCCTTGACCGGCACCGTGCGGACGATGACGGGTGCGATCGAATCGGGCGCCTGGGCGCGCGTGACCACCAGCTGTTTCCCTGCGCTGTTGCCGAACTTGTCGAACGCTTCGATCGAGATCGTGTTGGCACCCAAAGCCAACGCCACCGTCGCCGCGTAGGGCGAGGCCGTGGATGCGGATTTGACTCCGCCGATCTTCACAGAATCGATTCCGGCGATGTCGGTCGCCACGACGGAAATCGTCAAACCGGTGGTCTTGTACGATACGGTGGTGTCGATCGACGGCACTCCCAATGCAACGACAGGTTTTGTCGTGTCCTTGCGGCGGGTGACGGTCACGGTGTCGCGCGCGGGGTTGCCGTGCTTGTCCAAGGCCATCAGGACGAACGATTTCGATCCCACAGGTAGATCCACCACCGCCTGGAACAGGCCCGTGGTGCTCGATAGCGCCTTCCCGTCCAGGCTCACCGACGCGAGCAGCGAATCATCGGTGACCAAGTAGGCCAGTGTCGCGGTGGACGACGTGTAGTCGACCGTTGTGTCTTTGCCCTTCGGGGAGGAGCGCACGATGCGGGGAGCGACGGTGTCGCCCGGCGAGTTGGCGCGGGTGATGGTGACGGAAATCGTCTTGGATGCGTTGCCAGCCTTGTCCCAAGCCTGGACGGTCACGGTGTTGATCCCGATCGCCAACGGCACGGAAACCGAGTACGGGGAGCTGGAGAGTTTCACCCCGTTGATCTTCACCGAATCGACTCCCACCGAATCGGTGGCGACCACTTCTACGACCAAGCTCTGGACAGAATTTGGAACCGAAGTGTCGGATTTGGGGGAAACCAACGCGATGTTCGGAGCGGTGGTGTCGGGCTTGGGCGTTTCCTTGGCCACCACCTGGAAAGCGGCGCGTGCCGTGGCCACATGGCCCGAGTCGTCGGAAAGAGTCACCACCAGCGTGTCGGTTCCGGTTGCCGCGTCGGAAGGCGCCAGCAGCGAGAAGTTGTCGGAAAGTGTCCAGATGGTATCGGATAGCTGGATGGGTTTTTGCACCAGGAACTGGAAACCGGTGGCCGTACCGTTGCCGGTCTTGACCAGGTATTCACCGGAGACTCTATATCCCTTGGTCCATGCGAAAGCGCCGTTGACAGCCACCGTCCCACCGCCTGCGGTCAGCGGCCCCGACACGGACATGGCCGACCGGACACGCACCGGATACGGGGGGTAGAGCGAAGAGCTGTCTGTCGGTTTCAGAACACCGCTTTGGAAAAGCACCACGGCCAATGCTTCCAGGGAAGTCGCGCTCAATCCGACGGTCTTGGCCAAAACCGCGATGCTCGAACCCGACTTCGAACCCACCACCAGGATCTGCGCCACCACGGCGGTGGAGTCCATTCCAAACTGGAACCCGCCTAGAGGGAGCCTGCCCGAAAGGATCAGGAAAGCTGTGGCCTTGCGCAGCGACAAAATCTGTGATGCGACAGGATCCGACGAAGACCCGTAACCGGAAGGATCCAGCTTGCGCAGGCTGTCGAACAAGCGTAGCCGATTGACGGCGTTGCTGTCGATCGATGCGGCTCCTCCCAGACCGAATCCGCCATTAGATTTGACCACATAGGTTGTCACGGTGGTTCGCAATCCCAGTGTCCACAGGCTCATCGTCAACTCGTGCGAGGCGATCGATTGGGCGAAGGACGCCTTCACCGTGAAGGAATCCCTGCTGCGTGTCAAGCTGAAGGTTCCGGTGGTTCCTTCATGGCTCCACGTTGCCGAGTCCGGCATGCGGATGGAATCCATGGGCGCAGCCTGGCTCACCATGAAAGGACCACTGTCCTTTGGGCTGACAGGATCGTCTTGGCAGGAAAAGAGAGCCGTTAGCGCTACCAGAAAAGCAGCTGGCAATACCTGAATGCGGCGGGTGGGCGCAGTGGACATCGGAGGCCTCGGGTGAGGTGTTGGGGGGCTTCTACATGTGGGAATGTAGGAGTGGTATGGGGCTTAAAAGGTGATTTGGATCACTTAAGGTGCGAAAGGACTTCGCAATCTAAATCATGATACGGCTACAAGACCTCAAGTGCCCCCGCCCAGGCCGATCCGCCTTGGTTGTAATCGAGCATGTACACACCGGGCTTCAGCGTATCCAAGGAGAAAGCGATGGTCGGACGATCGGTCGATTCCGTCACGACCAGGGATCCGTCCAGACGATGCAGGCTCGCGCGCAGTCGACCCGAATGCTTGCCGGAAATCGTCAGAGTCCTGCTGGTGCGGTCGTAGGCGTGGCCCAGGCGCACAACGTCGGAATTTGTCGCGGAGCTGGTGCTTCCCACCACGACCCTGTTGGAGGTCGCGCCCAGTCCGCCCATCGAATTGGCGGCGCGGACCGAGAGCGTGTCGCCTTTGGAGATCGAGGAAAGGGGGCTGAAATCGAATCCGTTGGTGACGACGTTTGTCAGGTACTTGCCGTTCTTGAAGACGGCCCAGCACAGGGCGTTGTCGTTGTCGTCCCAATTCAGGGTGGTTCCCACCAGGCTCACGATCGGCGCGGCGACCTGCGAAGCGATCACCTGAGGTTGCCAGTTGTCAGATCCTGACAGCACGTTCGCCACGGTGTATTTGGCGGCTTCGGCGTCGGAGAGGACCGGATTCAAGGTCACCGTGGTCGCGTCCTTGGTGTACGACCTGCGACGTTTGCTCAGGTCCACAGCGGTTCCCGACGAGGTCACGCTCTTGTACTCGGCGAAGACCTTGGGGACCGAATTCATGGGGTCGCCCCAACCGGCTTCGCTGGGGAGTTTGTTCATGGTGGCGTTCAGGAACACCACGCGGGCGTCGCCCCACGAGCGGCCCAAGGTGAAACCGCTCACGGTGCCATCCACGATGCAGTCCTTGAAGACGTAACCCCAAGTGGAGTTGGATTGCGAAGCGGTGATGGCGCTCACCTTCATCTCCCAGAGTTTGACCTTGTTGAAGAACACGTCGCCGCCGCCGCAGATGAAATCGGTGGTTCCGTGGATCTCGCCGCCTTCCCAGTAGGTGCGGGTGCCTTTGGTGTAGTAGGTGTCCTGGGTGCTCTTGAGCTTGACGTTCCTGTAGATGACCTTGTCCGACTGCTCCTGGATGGCCACATGCCGACCGGTGGTGTTGTACTGCGCGGTGTTCCCGTAGACCGCCTTGTTGAAAATGGTCATGTCCTGCATGTACAGGTTGTCGGCATCCTTGAGCAGCAGGGTGGCGGTGATGCCGATGCCTTCGTTGATGGACTTGTTGAACAGCACGGTTTTCTCGGAGCTTTGCCCGATGAACGAAACATTGTGGCCCGAGAAGGTGGTCATCTGGTTGGCGTCGCCGGTGAGGGATCCCAGGTCGTATTCGCCGTCGGGGAAGAACAGGATGAACTTGGGGCGACTCGACACCTTGGCTGCTGCCAGACCCGCCTTCGCATCGCCATTCACACCCACCACGAAGTCGAACTTCTGCTTGGTCAGGGCGAAACTGGATGGAGGGGTTGCTAAGCCTGCGACAAGGAGCGCGCGGAGGGAGAGGGTGGATAGTCCACTCGGTCGGTTGCTGCAGAAGGCTCGAGGGCTTTGATGCACAGTGTCTCCTGGAATGGGACTCGCTCCAATTTTTGTCGGTTCGATGTCCCCGCGATGCCGCTGTGGGCTTCGGGCAAGAGGCGATTCCCGAAATTTGGATCAGGGTCCGAAGGTCTAACCTAATGGGGAAAGCGGAAGTCTGCCGGGGAGTACGACCCGATGGCTGTTGTTCTTTTCGCAAAAGCGTTGAAGCAGGAGCCGACATCGCGCCAAGCGGCGATGGATGCGGAGGTTTCTTCTGCCAGCGGTATCTTCCCGATCAGCGGTCAATTCGAAATCGTCGGCATACCGATTTTTGTCAGTTGCTTCAACATGAAACCCGGAGCGATTCGGCTCATGGTCTTGAGGATGCCGCTCAATCCTGGTGTGATCTCAAGGCATCCGCTTTCGATGGACCGGATGGTTTTCCGAGCTAGAGCGGCGACGTCCATCGCGTTCATGCTCTTCATGTTCTTGCCGGCGACGTCACGGAGCAGAGGCGTATCGACCGCCGGGGGAGCAAGCTCGATCACGGTCACGCCGGATCCGTCAAGCTGCACGCGAAGGGACTGCGTGTACGAGTGGAGCGCGGCTTTGGTGGCGCAATAGACAGGCGACGCGGGCGAAGGGACGAAGGCGAGCCCCGAGGACACGTTCACGATCAACGCGTCCTTGCGCGCCTTGAGATGAGGCAGGAATTTCTGGACCATCCGCACCGGCCCGCAAAGATTGGTTTCGATTTCCCGTGTGAGGTCCATCGGATCGCGATCCTGGTTCAGATCGAGGTTGCGCATGATCCCCGCATTGTTGATCAGGACATCGAGCTCGGGAAAACGGGAGGTCACGGCCTCGAACAACTCATCGATCGAATGTGGATCGCTCACGTCGCTCGTGAAGGCATGGACCTCCGGGAGCGAACGCTTGGCTTCGTCGAGTTTCACCGGATCGCGGCCAGTCACGATGACCGTGTTGGATTTGAGGAGAAGCTGTTTGGCCAACTCGAGACCGATGCCGCTGGTTCCTCCAGTGATCAGGATCGTCTTCTTTTCCAAGTTCATCGAAGTCTCCGTTGTCGACGCGTGGTAGCTGGCATCAAGTTAGGAGACTACAGCGATTTCGCACGGCTAGGGAGGTTCGGTTCAATCTCTTCGGGTCTGATTCCTCGACCGCAGTGCGTTCCAATTTTTGACGGCGCACCTCCGGTGCCAAGGGCTTGCTGCGACCGGTGTAGCCCAAATAGGCAACGGTTTTGTTTCGAAGAGCGTAACAGTTTACCCGCGAAAGTGGTTTCATTCCAGATGGACAGCTGACGCTGGAAATTCCCGCCAATAGGGGGGGGGCTGCTCACGAAAGGTTTTAGGGATGGACAGGGATGATCGCGATTCGAACGAGTTCAAGGCAGGAAAATTCGTGGCCCGCGAACGAGGAACGGCACGGAATCTTCCATGTCTTCGCCTTTTGCGGATTGGGATCCTGTTGTTGGCGATGCCGTCGGCGCTGCTAGCCAAGACGGTTGTGGTGGGTGGTGGCGGTGGTGATCTCGACTACCCGAACGCGCAATCGAGTCTGGCCTTGGCCGCAGGCGATACCATCGCGATCAAGGCGGGCCTCTACACAAGCCTGAACTTCGGGAAGCTGCGGGGAACGGCGGCGAAGAAGATCGTGATCACCAACACCGGTGGCCAGGTGGAAGTTGCCAATTCCTGTCAAAGCTGCTCCTCGAACCTGACGGATGCTGTGCATGTGGTATTCACGGGCGCCGGGGTGACAGGAATCGACAAAGGGTTCTTTTTCCACGACATCCCCTTCCGGGGACTGCAGCTCCATGGCGACATGGACAGCACCACCATCAGCGATTGCAAGTTCGCGAACGTGGCCGACAACGTGATCCGGATGGACAATTCGTCGGTGAAATACGACGGCACGTCGGCGACATTGACCAGCGGTCTGAAGTTCCTGCGGCTTTCGTTCAAGAACTGCGGCAACGCCGTGGATTGGGGCGATTACGCCAACACCACAAATCTGATGGGTGTGGGGCTGGACATCGAACTGGCCTACAACACGGTGGACAGTTTCCAGGGTGGAACGGCGTTTCGATTGAACAAGGTCTACAAGGCGAACATCCACCACAACACGGTGACGGACATGGGGCTGGGGTTGACCAGCACCCATCCCGGAATCTTCCTGCTGCGCGGAGATGGGGATGTCCACCACAACGTGGTGCGGAGGGTTTGGGGGGAATGCTCGCGCCATTTTGGCAGCGGTTTGAACGGACCGGGCGAGGTGCGCGTCTACAACAACATCTTCGTGGGATCTCGAAAGTATTCGTCGGTGGAGGTGCAGACCTACGCCGCCGACATTTCGACGGACACGTCCAGTCGACCCTATTTCGCGAAGTGCGACTATCACGTGTTCAACAACACGATGGGGAACCAGAGCGCCGCCGATTTCACCGCGGCCATGGTGGACGTGTACACGTTGGAAGGAGGAACGTGCGAGATCCGCAACAACCTGGGTTTCAACATCGCCAAGGACAAGCCGTACAGCGCGACGTACAACTACGTCTACAACCTGGAAAACCCCAATCCGCCGGACACATCGCACAACATCTACCGGTCGAATTTTGTCGATGCGGGATTGGTCGATACGGTCGAATGCCAACTTCTGTCCACTTCTGCGGCCGTCGACAAGGGCGTGGCGGTGGCGTGGATCACCGACGATTTCGGAGGAATCGCCCGTCCCCAGGGAAAGGCCTTGGACGTGGGCGCGCGCGAATTCTTGACGACCGCGAGCATGGAGGGGGTATCCAGGCAAAAGGGAGGAGCATCCGGTCTTCGGATCGTCGGGAACAAGGAAGGCTTCCTGGTGGGTGTCGATTCTCCCACCCCCGACGCCCGGGTCCGTGACTTGTCTGGACGAATTCTGTCGAGTCGCATTTCGATGCCGGGATCCAGGGCGATCGATCAACCCGCGCCGAGACCTTGACGGCGTAGTCGATCCGCAGGTGGTGATGGCCACGTCACCACCTTCATCGATGAATTCGTGGAAGCCCGCACAAATGGGGTCTCGTCTGGAATAGGTTGCTTGTTACTTACCCAAATAGGAGCAAGCCATGTCCAGAACCAGCCTTTGCGGCCTATCATTCGTTGCCATCGCCGCCCTCGCGGAGCGCTCCTACGCGCAGCTCACCGTCGCCAACACGGTGCGTTACCAGGTGATCCAGCGCGACACCACCGCCATGACCGCGACCCACGTCGACTCGGGGTCGTGCGCAAGCGGCACCGCCAAGATCCAATTCCAGCTTCTGGACCAAGCCACCGGCGCCGTGGTGGGATCCTTCGACTGGAAGGATCTTTCCAGCCTGACAATTTCCGGCACCAAGTGGAGAGGGTCCGTGGTGGGGCTCCCAGTGGGTGGCGAATACAAAGCGCGGTTTCGCGCGCTCAACAGCGCGAACGCCGCGACCGACAGCACCGCATCCATCGAGCGACTTCTGGTGGGCGACGTGTGGCTGTGCGCGGGCCAGTCGAACATGCAACAGGACGGCGGCACCAAGCTCGATACGGCTGGCGTCCATACCCGCATCATCTGGAACTCCGACCCGGGGAAAACGGAGGCGGCTCCCTGGGGGACCAGTCTCACCAAGGGGCCCACCGCCTCGTTCGCCAATCGTCTGCGTTCCTTGACCGGAATTCCCGTGGGTATCGTCTACGCGGCCAAAGGCGGGACCTCCATCACCGATTGGTTCTACAGCCGCGACAGCACCGGCAACAACCTGTTCACCAGGATGTCGGGCTTTCTGGACAAAGGTGTTGGCGGTTGGAAGATCGGCGGATTCCTTTGGTACCAAGGTGAAAACGAAGACCAGCAGGACACCTGGGCGTCGCGGTACTTCGCCAAGTTCTCGCGGCTTCGCGACACGGTGCGTCTACTGAGCGGAAACCAAAAATTGTCGGTGATCGCCGTGCAGCTGGAAAGCTGGGACGGGACCTCGCTGTTCCCGCTGAATCCGTATTCGCGCTGGGTGCGGTGGCCCATCATCCGCGACCAGCAGGAGCAGATCGGTCGAGCCGACCCCTGGTCCGCCGCCGCCCCCATCTGGCCTGCCGCGGGATTGCACATCAACGGCACCAGCCAGGCCGCGCTTGGCACCTACGCCGCGGCCATCGCCACCCGCAAATTCCACAAAGGCAGGATCGCCGATCCGGGTGCCGGTCCCGTCTTCAAAGCGGCGTGGTTCCAGGATTCAAGCCGAAAGAGCGTGGTGGTGCAGTTCGAGGGCGTGAAGGATCGGTTGGTGAATCCCGCCGATTCCAAGCGCCTGGGGTTCTACGTGATGAAGCCTTCGGTGTTCGACATCAACGACTCGACCATTTTCGACTACATCGTCGACTCGTACGGCAATGCCGCCAAGATGCTCAAGGAGATCTCGTCGATGGAGACCTTCGATACCGACAAGGTGGTGATCCATCTCGCGGCCGCCGCGACGGATTCCGTCACGGTGGGATACGGTCGCCACATCAACCTGGTGTCGCTTGCGCCGCTCACCGACGCTTCGAACATTCCGGTCCTCACGTTCTTCAACCGTCCCATCGCATCAAAACAGCCGACAAGTTCCATCGATCCCGCTGGCAAAAAAACTCGCGATCGTCTGCTGTCGCTGGTAGGGTCGACCTTGTTCGTCAACGCCAGCCAGGTCGCGGAACCGGCCGATGTCGACATCCGCGATCTCGGCGGGAAACTTCTGATGCGCCGGAAATTGTCAGGTGCTTCCATGGACATTGGCATGCTGCGTGGCAACGGCGTGCTTGTGATCACCTGCAAGGTGGGCGACCGGAAGGAAAGCGTTCGCGCGATCGCGCAATAAACCAAACCCCGCAGCAAGCTGCGGGGTTGAAGACCACAACCCCGACCACCGTCTACCGGTCGTCGATCCCTTTTCCCGCGAGGATGCCCGGCACGCATTTCTCGATGCGCGCTTCGCGGGTCTTGGATTGCTTGGCTCCCGCGAAATGCAGCAGGTAGCCCTTTTGTCTTCCAGGAGTGAGGGCTTCGAAGGCCTTCTTCACGGCGGGATTCTTGTCGAGCACGTCCTGGAATTCCTCGGGGACGACAAATTCCGACACCTTCTTGAATTCCACCTTGGCGCCGGATTTCTCCAGTTCGATCGCCTCGGCCAAGTAGGCCTTCAAGACGGATTCCGTCTTCCTGATGTCGGAGAGTTTCGTGTAACGCGCTTGGCGACCGGATTGCGAATTTTCGGTGGGAGTGGTCAGGATCCCTTTGGGGTCCTTCAGAAGCGCGCCTTTGAAAAACAGCATCGCCGCGTATTCCTTGAACGCGCTGACGATCACGATGTTCTTCTTGTCGAGGGTGTAGCAGGGCATCCCCCACTTCGACTCCTCGGTCAGACCGGATTCCAAGGCGATGCGACGCAGGGCTTTCAGTTCGTCCTGCCAGAAATTGACCTTGCATTGCGGGGTGTTTCCCAGCGCACAGCGTCCGCAACCCTCGGCCAGGTATCGATCGATCTTGGGATTCATTGATCGGGTGCTCCCTGTGCTGTGATGGACGGAGGGGTTGCTTGTATGGAAATATGGCAAAGTCGGAAGTTCGCGCCCGCAAGAATCCTACGAGATCCAGGTATCCTTGATATCGACAACTCGATAGCCATCCGGGCTCCGCTCCAAGAACACGTCGAATCCTCGGCCATCGTCGCTTGTGCGGATCACCGCCACCGACACGTCGAAGCGCATTCCGCTCATGGTGCCTTCAACGCCTCGCGAAGATCCGACAATCCCATCGAGTAGGACCGGTCCGCGATGCTGTCGCCTTCGATGAAGAACCAATTTCTGTCACGACTCCACTGGTTGCAGAATCCGTATTCGCGGGTTCCTCTTCGTGTCGAGTCCGCAGTGAACACCAAGATGGTTCGATCCCTGAAGTTCACGGGGCCAGGGCAGGAAGAGCTTGAGCCGATACCGTAACCGTCACCCCCGGAACATTTGATGTTTGTCTTGCCCTTAACGCGGTATTCCTTGCAAATCGACTTCCGGTGCATGCTCACATTCCGAGTATCTGTGGTGTCGTGGATTACGCTGCCGCTGTCCGAGTTTTCCGTCATGAATTTCTTGGCGCGATGCCGCACCACCCGCAATTCCTTGGTCCCGGTGTAGTCTTGCCAAGAAGTGTCTTTGTGGATCGTGAACGTGTCGGGTTTCGAGAAGAGGTAGCCAGGATGGGATCGCGCCTTGCTCAGGACGGAGTCGACAAATTCCGACTTCGATTTGAACTGGGGAGTGACCGCGCATCCGGACCAGGCAAGGCGAATCGTGGACAACAAGGCGAATGCAATTGGCGTGAATTTCATCGGCTAGGTTTCATCTTGAATTCGGACATCACGATCACTGGACCATCGGCGTCGTTCATGTAGTGGAGCCCGTAGATCTCGATCTTGCCGTTTTCACGGCCCTCCTGCAGAAGCGCATCCTTCAAGACATCCTGCATGACGATCACGAAGGTCTTGCCGCGTTTTGTCTTGACCTGGAGAGCCGTGGGATTGTAGTTTCGTAACAATCCATGGAACCAGATCCGACCCGACCCGAATCCCAGGATTGGAAGCGCACGCTGGTGTTCTTCCTTTCCAGCCAGACCCTCAGCCTGGTGGGCACCTCGCTGGTGCAGTACGCCATTTTGTGGCACATCACGCTCACCGCGAAATCGGGTTTGGTGCAAACCCTAGCCGTTCTCGCGACCTTCCTGCCCAACTTCCTGCTCTCGCCATTCGCGGGTGTCTGGGCCGATCGCTATGACAGAAAGCGTCTGATGATGATCGCCGATGGCGGCATCGCCCTGGTGACCCTGGGGGCCGCATTCGCCTTCCAGGCGGGACTGCGCGATCTGTGGCTGTTCCTGGCGGCATCGGCGTTGAGGTCCATGGGTTCGGCGGTCCAGTTGCCCGCTGTGGGAGCGTTTCTGCCGCAGTTCGTTCCGCAGGAACATCTCACGCGCATCAACGGGATCAATCAGTCGATCCAAGCCGCGACCATGTTGGGATCGCCGATGGCGGCGGCTTTCTTGCTCGGCTTCTTTCCGCTGGAGACAATTTTCTTCATCGACGTGGTGACGGCGGCTTTGGCCATCGCGGTTTTGGCACTGGGGGTCAAGGTGCCTGCCCACCAAAGGGCCGCTTCGCCCACCGGGACCAGTTATTTCCACGACCTTCGCGAAGGCGTGCGGTACGTGCGAAGCCACGGCTACGTGATGCGGTTTTTCGCCTATTGCGCGGTCTTCATGTTCATGGCCGCGCCAGCCGCGTTTTTGACGCCGTTGCAAGTGGCCCGCAGTTTCGGGACCGAAGTCTGGCGCCTGAGCGCCATCGAGATCGCGTTCTTTCTTGGCATGACGATCGGTGGAATGGCCATCGCTTCGTGGGGTGGATTCAAGAACCGGGTTTGGACCATGGTGCTGGCCACGTCCTTGTTCGGCATCACCACCTTCGGCATGGGTGTGTTGCCCTGGTTCTGGGCGTACCTGGGCGTGATGGGTGTTTGCGGATTGGCCATGCCGTTGTTCAACACGCCATCCACGGTGTTGTTGCAGGAGCAGGTGGAGCCCGAATTTCTGGGTCGGGTCTTCGGGGTGATGGGAATGTTGGGAAGCGCCATGATGCCCATGGGCATGCTGTTGTTCGGGCCGTTGGCCGACGTCGTGCGTATCGAAGTTCTCTTGATGCTCAGCGGAGCGGTGATGGCCGTGCAGGCGTTGCTGATGGGGATGGATCGGTCGCTGTTGTCGCACGGGATGGCCGCGTCCACGAAGCCCAGCCAGGACGCGCCAGCCGGTCCGGAGTCTTCCTGACGGATTCTGTCGACCGATCAAGAGCCGAGGCGGTGAACTAGCCGGGTGGCGCACACAAGGATCCTGCCGGTTCCAAGTGGAGTACGCGATCCCTTCGCGTGGTACGAGAAACGCTTGGATTTCAACCTTCAGGGACGGAAATTTCCTTGGACTCGGCACCGAGTTCGTGCCCCGAGTTCTTGGAGAACTTCCCATGAAAATCGCGCATATCTTCGCATTGGGCCTTTGCACCGCTGTTTCGGTGGCCGTCGCCGAGCTCGGGCCGACCGAGTTGCAGCGGAAGCCGCGCTTCGCGATCCTGAATCTTCCCGACTCCACCTACCTGCAAATGGAATTCGACAGCCTTCCGAGCGCCCGAGTGCCGCAGATCGACAGCGTGAAGGTCGAGTATTCCGGCTCGGTCGAGGATGCCAACAGTCTGGCCGTCTCAGTGGCCAACTTGCGCGTCTGGTGGTCGTTCCAGTGGGTGGCGGCGTCCACACCTGCGGTGCGGGTGGCGCAGATCACGCAGGGATTGCCCGAATCTAAGAACACGCCAATGTCGGGCGCCACGAAGGTGCGGGCCCTCAGGGTGGATACGATCTTTTCCTGGGAAAGCGGATATATCGGACCGATCAAAACGGTGTCACCACCGCATGTCCACAATTCCAGCGCGATCCGTACCATCTGCACCCTCGACTACATGTGCCTGGCCGAGGACTCGGCCCAACGGCGGAACCGCCTGGTTGCGGATTTTGTCGCCACCTGGAAACGGTCCCGCTTTGGCGCGGTGTTGACTCCCACCGTGTTCATGCCATACGTTTTCGTCTCGCCCTGGTCGCAGACCACGGGCAAGGAAGATTTGACAGGAATCGTCGTTCCCATGGCCGGCAACCGCGCGAATTGGATCGACGTGCAGACCCAGAAATTGATGGTGGAGCGAGGGCTGTTGGCGACAGAATCCGTCGGTTCCACGATCACCGTTTTCGACATCCCCACCGGGTTCGTGCGCTACGTGTACAACCGCACCCAATCCCCCGAGAACAAGATCCTCGAGGATGGTGGCCCCAGGCAGATCGACTCCCTCCTGAAGATCGGACGGACCCTTTCCATCGAAGGATCGTCGCGTCCTTACGAGTGCGATATTCCGCAGGTCGACTCCACGATGGATGACAATTCCTGGCTGGTCCTGGCTGCCGGCCCCGACAACTCGGAATTGGCCAAGAGCTTGGCTCCTGCGATTCGCGGCTGCGGCATGATCGGACGCACCAGCGCATGGAAGGCTTCCGGCGACACCGTCTGGCTGGAGGGGATGCCGTTCTCGATCACCGAACTGGTCGGGTTGGCCACGTCGACAGCCGTCGCACCGGGTAACCGTACCAAGGATCGATTGGCGGCGCGCGCGGTCGGCAGCGCCACCGGAGTTCTGATCGACCTTTCAGCTCCGTCGATCGTCTCCATCGCGAATCCTACTGGACAGATCTTGACGGCTTCGCGGCGTTTCGACGCGGGGCGCCACGAAATCCGTCTGGGCGATACGCGCGGATTGCTTCTGGTCCGCGTCGCGCAGGGCGATCGCCACTCGACGATTTCCGTCCTGCGCTGATCGACGGGCTCCCCTAGAACCAGTCTCCGTTTTCGAACACGGTTCGGTCTCCCAAGGAGAAGCTCTCCAGATCCACGAAGACGTCGACATGGTGTTTTCCGTCCTTGCGACGGAAATTGACCTTGGGGTAGATGGCGTGCTTGGCGCCCAGCGAGAAATGCAGGCCGTTCATGCGTTCGAAGGTCCCGACGTCGGCGATGGTGCGGGTGGGACTGAACGCCTTGTTGAGCCCGAATCCCCATTCGCGGATCCACACCACGCCCTCGTCCAATCGGATCTGCTTCAGGATGGCGTCGAACTCGGGGGTGGAGTTTTCGGTTCCCACCACCTGGCCCCCCGCGACATGCAGGACGATGGGCGACGGAGGCAAGGCCACCGTGAAGGTCTTGTCGCCGTAGGCGAACAGGGAGAACCGGCCTTCCAGCAAGGTCAGGTCCACCGCTTCGGTGAAGACCTCGCCGATGGGGAACTGTCCTCCGACATTTTTTGTCGAGGCGTAGTCGCCCACGTTCAGGCTGGCTGGTTCGAAGGGACCGCTGCAGACCAGGATGCCGCCGTCCTTGGAGCGGACCTCGGCGCGCGAGGCCGACGCCACGGCCTCCTTGAGCCGTGCGCCCAACGGGCGCAAGCGATCGGGGTCGTAGGCGAGCGATTCCAGGTACAAGGAAATGGCGGAATCCGTCATGCGCGCCAAGTGCGGATGCTCGGCGACCTTTAGCCCCCGCTTGAACAGCTCCACACGCAGGCGGAACGCTTCCAGCCGAAAGCTGGTCGATTGGACCAGCACCACCAGATCGCCGGGTTTGAGCCGATCGAAAGCCGCGAAGATTTCGGACGGGACCACGTCGTCGAAACAGATCCACGGGACATCGGGAAGGGCCTCGTGGTAGAGGTCCGACAGAATCTGCGCCATAGGAGATTGCCGGTCGTACACCACCAGCGCACCGTGCTCGGGACGCCATCGGAGCGCCAGATGCAGCGTGTCCCGAACGTTCTGGAGTCCCATCCGATGGACGGTTGGAGGGAGCGTGCTGGACATGGGGAGATCGCCGTTGGGTAAAGGAATGACGGGATTTGTCAGGGTCAAGCGCTGCCATGAAGGAAGCGCCTAACCCGGAGCCTCGATCAGTCCAGCTTGGCCAACGCCTGCGTGAAATCGGCGATCAGGTCGTCGATGTCCTCGATGCCCACCGACAAGCGGATGAGGCCTTCGCGGATGCCCATTGCGGCGCGGCGATCGCGGCCCAGCTCGAAAAAGATGGTGGGTGCCACCGCGATGCCCAACGTGCGGGTGTCGCCCAGATTGGTGGAGTTCACCACCAGCTTCAAGCTGGACATGAACGCGAGGCAGTCGTACTTGTCGTCCAAGGCGAACGACATGAGCGCACCCGATCGCTTGAACAGGCACTTGGTGAGTTCGTGCTGCGG
>JBDKGS010000032.1:0-22532 GCA_039798065.1 Fibrobacterota bacterium
GGTCAGATCGACGACCTGCTGGAGGAAATCCGCAAGCGCCGCGCGGTGAAGGAGCGCGTGCTTGTGACCACGCTCACCAAACGAATGGCCGAAGATTTGACCGACTACCTGCAGAAGGCGGGGGTCCCTGTTCGCTACATGCACAGCGAGATCCAGACCATGGAACGCTCCGAAATCATCCGCGGGCTTCGCGTGGGAGAGTTCGACGTATTGGTGGGAATCAACCTGTTGCGCGAAGGCCTGGACTTGCCCGAAGTCAGCCTGGTGGCGATTCTTGACGCCGACAAGGAAGGTTTCTTGCGCAGCACGACCTCGCTGATCCAGACCAGCGGTCGCGCCTCGCGAAACATCAATGGCCGCGTGATCTTCTACGCCGACCGCATCACCGACTCCATGAAGAACTGCATGGACGAAACCGCGCGTCGTCGCATCCAGCAGATCGCCTTCAACAAGGAACACGGCATCACGCCGATGCAGGTGAACCGCAAGATCCACGAGCGGTTGGCTTTGGCGCCAGATCCTGTCGACGAGATGCTGGAGGCCCGCGAAGATTCGCCACGCGGACGCGGCAAAGGCGGCCCAGGCTCGAAGAAGGCCAGCAAGTTGGGAAAGTCGTCGGCCAAGTTCGCGACCAATGTCGCCGGGGGACGCGACGGAGACGCCTGGGACGATCCACGCGAGCTGGAGAAGCGCATGAAGCAGGCCGCCGCCGAACTGGACTTCGAGCACGCCGCCAAGCTCCGCGATCGGGTGAAGGAGCTGGCGGGAGGATAGCGGACAATTCCTGGCATGCGATTCTGCTCCTCGCCCGGGCTTTCGACCTCGAAACAGGGTATCTTTACCGCATCTCGATGAAACGAATCCTCGACCTTCTCCTGGGGCGCCCTCGGGTAGCGCTTTCCCCCTCGCGGCTGCTGACCGGCGAGGTCACCACTCCGTACGGCGTCCTTCCCAGCGACGAAGCGGTTGCCAACGCCTGGCGGATCGAAGCCGGTGACAGAGAGTGTCCTCCCTGGCTGATCCTGGGGCGTCGAGACGCTCCTTCCGGCTCCATCTGGCGGCTGGCGTGGTGCCCCGCCGCAACCACCTTACCCCCTCAAGCCGAGATCGTTCTCCCCGAAGCCGCGTGGGCCTTGGAACGACTCAACGATCTGTCCGGCCCCGACGGATGGCACCTGCGCAGTCTCGAATCTCCGTTCGGTTACTGGATTGGTCTGTGGGAAGGCTCGCGCTGCGAACACCTTCAGGCACCTGGACGCGACAGAAACGAAGCTGTTCGGCTCGAACGCATCCATGCCGCTCGCCTGGGGGCCGACCATCCCCCCGAGATCCTTGGAGAATGGGCGCCTCCGAACGCGCTCAAGCTCGCCGAGGTGGCGGAGGACTCCCCGGAATCGGACCTTCTGGGCACAGCCGATTCCATCGTTCGGCACGAACGGAGGTCCGACGCGACCGCGCTCGCCCGCTTGACAGGAGTTGTCGTACTGTTCGGCTTGGTAACGGGGCTCTTCGGCGCCTTTCAGTTCTTCCACTCCCGCCAACGACGGCTCCAGGAAGCCAGGCTGGAAGCCGTGAAACCCCTGGTCGAACGCACAGCGAACCTGGAAGCCGCCAGAAAACGGCAGATCGATTCGTTGCGCGCCTTCCGCGAAGCCTTGCGTCCCAGCCAAGCGCCAGGAATTGTCATTTCCCGGATCGCCTCCAAGGTTTCCGGCGACGCTCGCCTGACGGCGCTCGCCATGGAAGAAAAGCCCGACGGATGGCGTATGCGCACCGAGGCTCATCTGGCGGACTGGAGCGCGATCCAACCCTTCTCCGAATCGATTCGAAGCGTTCCGGGCGTATCCAAGGCCAGTGTTTCCAATCAATCCAGGCAGGCCGAATCCATCTCGGCCATGCTGGACATCGAAGGTGTCTGGCCATGACCGCCATCACCGGACTCCGCAGGATCCTGCGTGATGCGGCTCCGTGGGTCGCCGCGGCGCTGTGCCTCGAAATCGGCATTCGATACCTCTGGCCACTGCAATTGGAAGCTGCCTTGGCCGACAAGGCCACCAGTGAACGGTTGGCAGGGGTCGTCCCCAACGAATCCGTGCTTCGCGCCAAAACCGATTCCCTCGCCAAAGACTCCATCCGCCTGGGGTCCAGGCTGGCTCTCGCCAAATCCCGTCAAATCGAAGGCCCCGATCCAGCCGCGATCCTGGCCTCCCGCGTGGTGCCTTTGCTCGCCGAGCGCGGATGGAAACTGGATCGGGTGAAAGCGCAAGCCTCCCAAGGAGTCGCGGAACTGGATATCGGCGCATCGGCGCCCTTCGGCCAAGCCCTCCAAGGTCTAGAGGACATCCGCATGATGCCATTTTCCGTCAAGGTGCGGAAGCTTTCCTTGCGCCCCGGGCCATCGGGACGCCTTGCGGTAGATTTGCTGATTTCGGTTCCCGCTCGAGGCACGCCATGAAGCCTTGGATTCCCGGTGTTGCCGGAGTGCTGTTGGTACTGGCTCTATTTCCTACCGATGAATCGCTTTCCCAACGTTGGTCTCGCGCCTTCGAACCCACCCCTTCGGCAGCGTCGCATCCGGATTCCGTTGTCCGACTGGAAGCGGATCTCGTCGACGGGGAGATCGGCTCGGCTCGCGACACCAGCACGCCACCCGCCGATCCGTTCGGACTTCCGCCCGAACCGAAGTCGGGTGCCATTCGCGCCGCATCGCCCGATGGCCCGCAACGTCCTCCACCACCACGTATATGGAGGGCCACCGGACGCGTCGGCGAGCGCGCCGCGCTCTTGAGCGCTCCCGACGGCAGGATCCTGGTGGTGAACGACGGCATGCGCGTCGACAGCGCGGTGGTGGTCTCCATCGGAAACGGCGGCGTGACCCTCGAAGACCGCGCCGGCCGGTTCGTCCTGCGGATTCCATGAACGGATTCCGTCGAGGCAGCGCCATGCCGATGGTGCTCTTCGGGATGGCCGTGGCGATCTTGATCGCGACCTTGGCTTGGAACCGCTCCTGGACCCGTCGAACGGCCTCGAACCACGCCGACCTGGCTTGGCAGGCGCAATTGCTCGCCGAATCGGGAACGGCCTGCGCTCTCCAGGAAGCCATGGCTCGCGCCGGTACGGCGAAGGCGAAGGACACCACCGCCAAGGACAGCCTGGCGAAGACAAAAATCGTCATCCGCGACACGGCCGATTCGAGCTGCGGGTTCCACCGCTCGCCCCCCGGGGAAATGACCTGGGACGAACCTGCCGGCACCCAACTTCTGACCATCCATGCGACAGGAACCGTACAAGAGTCGGGTCGTCCGCTCACCAACAAGATGCGCTCGACCTGGGGTGGCAATCCTCCACTCGACCCGTTTTCTCCGGCGATCTCATTGTGGGAACGGCGAACGAACCCATTGATACCGCCTGGAAAACGCACTGGATCGATCCGGGTGAACTACTCGCCACCTTCGCCTGGAACCACTTCCCAGAAATCGGGGGGCATCGAACAGTTCGTACCCACCTCGATCGCCGCCGACACGGCCGCCGCGATCGACCGGATGGCGCGCGCCTTCCGTTCGACGGATGCCCACATGGGAGGCGAGTCGTTCTCCTCGCAGCGCCCCCCTCCCGATGTCGACTCCCTCGTCTACACCATGGGAGACGTGGTGTTCGACGCGCCGTGGGCCGGCGACACATGGAATCCAGGGCGACCACGGACGATTTTTGTCGAAGGTCGGGTGGAGTTCCGGGGACGGCTTTCCTTGCGAGGCTGGACCATCTACGCCAAAGGCCCGGTGGTGGTGCAGGACGAGGCCAATCTGACGGAAATCGGCATATTCAGTTCCGGTGGGGTGCAGATCGCCGATCGCGCGCGCGTATCCGGACAGATCCTGTCGTCGGGTCGGATCGTCGTGGTCGGCGATGCACGCATCGGGCCGCCATCCTTCGCCGCCTGCTGGCCCGGCAAAGGCCGGGACAGCCTCCCCCGGTTCTCGCTGGAGAACCGGGCCGTCGCCGAAGTCTACGCGGTGGCGCTGGGTGGCGCCGCCGAGATCCGCATCGCTTCCGGAACGGTCCTGCGCGGCGTCGCCGTGGCGGGCGGAACGCTGCGCAACGACGGTCGCATCGATGGGTTGGCGGTGGCGGGTCGCCTGGACTGCGGCCAAGGCGACAGAAATTGTGCAAGCGGTTCGTTCCACCGCGACCGTCTGCCGGTGGATTTCGCCTATCCGCTGGGGCTGCCTGGAAGCCAGGGGTTCCGCCTGATTTCCTGGGGAACCGGCGAATGAATCGGCGTGGCTACACACTCGTTGAAGTGCTCATGGCACTGGTCATCCTTGCCGTATTGGCGGTTCCACTCGTGTACATCCTGAACAACACGGGTACCGGCTCCAGCCGCGCTCGCGACCTCGACGACGCCTTGGCTCTGTCTCGCGAAGACTGGATCCTGTGTCGCGCCACGAATCCCGACAGCCTGCGCGACACTGTTTGGGAACGACGTCTCGCTTCAGGCGAATGGCGGATCGAGCGCGATGTCTTCGATTCCTCCGATCGCTTCGCGGCGGGCTTGAGCCCCATCCGCAAAAAGGCCGCAGGCCTGACACCCCCCATCGAGATCTCGAGTTGCGCGTTGCGCGCACAAGGCGAGGACTGGGACACGATCCGATGCTTCCAGTGGATGCGCCCGCGATGGAGCGCAGCCCGATGAAGGCGCGACGCGGCGTCACCTTGGTGGAGCTCCTGGTCGCCATGGCGTTGGCGGGCATCGTGGCCTCGATGGTTGCCGGATGGATCATGCATGTAGGGAAACGTTCGGTCGCCTCGCAACGACGCGACGACCGCGAACAGGAATTGTCCATGTTGCGCAACGAACTCTTCCAGGACGGCACCCGGGGTCGGACCTTGGAATTGGGAAGATCTTTGTGGAAGATCGCCAGGGAACATCCCGGCACCGAACCGGATACCGTCGAATGGAGCATCGGTCCGAACGGGCTTCGCCGCAATGGCGTACAAAAACTGTCGTCGGACACGGTGCTAGATGGAAGCCTGGCTCCACATGCGACCGGACTTCGCACCGAGTGGGATGCCTGGACGCAGCTCGACCGGAACTTCGACAACCTCGTCGATCCCGAACATCTGGGGATCCTGGACCGGTTCGAACTTTCTTTCAGGATCCACCGCCGCGCCACCCCGGGCGCCGCCACCGAGGAAGACACCTTGCGCATCGTGGTGCCGCTGCTTGGTCCCGGCTGAGGCCGGAACCAAAGCCGGTTCTATATTCGAATCCATCAGAACGATCCACTTGTCGCGCCTCGGCCCATTCGCCGACGTGGACCGTGGACGCCAACGGAGCAAAGAACCGATGCGAGAGCCCTTCTACGTCACCACGCCCATCTACTACGTCAACGACGTGCCCCATATCGGCCACTCGTACACTTCGGTGCTGGCCGACGTCCTTTCGCGCTGGCACCGCTTGGCGGGCGACGAAGTCTACTTCCTGACAGGAACCGACGAGCACGGGCAGAAAGTGCAGGAGGCCGCCGCCAAGGCGGGTCGCACACCTCAGGAACACGTGGACATCACCAGCCAAAGCTTCCGCGAAATGGGCAAGCTGCTGGATCTCACCAACGACCGGTTCATCCGCACGACGGATTCCGACCACGTGGAATTCGTCCAGTCGGTTCTGCAACAGTTGTGGGACAAGGGCGAGATCTACAAGAGCTCCTACAAGGGCCTGTACAACGTGCGCGACGAGCGTTTCTACTCCGAATCCGACATCCGCGAAGGCCGTGGTCCGGCCGCGGGCGAGCAGGTCGAAGAAGTGGAAGAGGTCAACTACTTCTTCAAGATGGGTTCGTACCAGCAACGGCTGTTGGACCACATCGAACAGAATCCGTCGTGGATCGTGCCCGATTTCCGCCGCAACGAAGTGCTGGGATTCTTGCGTCAACCGTTGAGCGACCTTTGCATCTCGCGCCCCAAGTCGCGCCTTTCGTGGGGCATCGAACTTCCGTTCGACAAGGACTTCGTGACCTACGTGTGGTTCGACGCCTTGCTGAACTACGTGACCGGTCCGCGTGGCGCCAAACGCGCCGACGGCTCCGACTGGTGGCCGGCCAGCGTGCATCTGATCGGCAAGGACATCCTCACCACCCATGCGGTGTACTGGCCCACCATGCTCATGGGCGCCGGCATTCCGCTTCCCAGACAGATTCTGGCGCACGGCTGGTGGATGGCCGACGGACAGAAAATGTCCAAGTCGATCGGCAACGTGGTCGATCCGTTCGAAGTCGCGAAGAAATACGAGTCCGTGGGCGGCGCCGAAGCCTTCCGGTTCTTCCTGATGCGCGACATGGTGGTGGGCCAGGACAGCTCGTTCTCGGACGTCGGCATGGTGAAGGTGGTGAACGGCGACCTCGCCAACGACGTGGGCAACATCCTGTCCCGCATTCGCAAACAGGTCATCACCCAGTTCGAAGGCAAGGTTCCGGCGCTTCCCGAAACCCTCAGCTACGCATCCAAGGAGCTGAAGACCAAGGCGGAATCCGTCCTGTCGGAAGTCCCCAACCAGATGCGCCTGTTCCGTGTGAGCTTCGCGTTGGAAGAGACCATGAGCCTGGCGCGAGCCATCAATTCGTACCTGGAATCCACCGCCCCCTGGAAGCTGGCCAAGGACGAAACCAAGCGACAGGAATTGGCAGAGGTTCTGGCCGTGTCCAGCGAAGCCCTGCGCATCCTGCTGGTGCTGCTGTCGCCTTACATTCCCAAAAAAGCTTCGGAAGCCTTGTCGCTGCTAGGTGGCGAGTCGGCCGTGCCGGGCAAGCTCGCTTGGGGTCTTCTCCCCGCTGGCGTCGAGTTCGTGGACGGTCCGGTGCTGTTCCCGCGCCTGGAAGTCAAGAAGCCCGAAGCGGACAAGCCTGCCAAGAACGAAGCCAAGGCCGCTCCGGCTCCGACAGAACCTGTCAAATCGCCGTTCGAGCTGGTGGATTTCCGCATCGCGAAAGTGGAAGCCGCCGAGGACCATCCCTCGGCCGAAAAACTGCTGGTATTGACTTTGGACGTGGGCGAGCTTGGCAAAAAGCAGGTCTGCGCAGGAATCAAGGCGCATTTCACCGCAACGGAAATTGTCGGACGGAAATTGCTGCTGGTGGCCAACCTCAAGAAGGCCAAGCTGCGCGGCGTCGAAAGTCAAGGCATGATCCTGGCCGCCGACAACCCCGACGGATCGGTGCATCTGCTCTCCCCCGAAGGCGAACCCGGCGCGTTCGCGACGGTGGAGGGATACGACCACAAGCCCGGTCAGAATCTGACGCTGGAAGCCTTGGATCCGGTGGTTCTGGAGATCAAGGCGGGCGCGCTGACCTTCGAGGGAAAGCCGGTCACCGCCGGTGGAGCGAAGATCGCCTGCTCGGCCGTGGATGGCTCCCGGGCGCACTGACGGAATCCGTCCTTTGCCGTAAACTCGAAAGGGGAAGGACAGATTTCCCCCGATCTCCCCAATGGCTGGAAATCTGCAACCCCAACGTAGGGGTCAATCCTGGAGACAGCGAAGGGAGTATCCGTTCGACTTGGCTGCAAAGCTTCGGTTCACCATCGGGTTGCCGAGAACGAGCCTTCGGATCCAGGCGTAGTACGTGTCGTAATCGGAAGCCAACCAGAAATTGGCCATGTTCCCCGCGTTGGTGGTCGAACCTCCAATGTATAGGCCTCCGGGTAGGACCCGAAATCCATAAACGTCCCAACCCGAAAAGCCCGACCACCCCGCTGCGGATTTGAGTTTGGTGCCTTCCGTCATCCCTCGATATTGGAGGCTCTCGGCCACGGTCGCACTCATCCCGATGGCCACCTCGAGGGATTTCCACTCCCCGTCGCTGGGGACATGCCAACCTGCGGGACAGATCCCGCGATGCGGCTGCACCACCTTGATGGTGCATTGCTTCCACAATTTGCACGTATCGGATGCCACCACCGATGTCCACATGTACAACCGCCCGTACTTGAGCGCACTGTCGGGCTGGTTGTCTTGAACCCAACCGCTATCCACCCCGAGTCCCTTGAAATTCAGATTCTGAGCCATCCAGGCTTGCGTGCCAATCTGGACGGTTCGGTAGGTCTGCAGATCCCGCGCATCGGTCAGGTATCCGTAGACGATGTTCGCGTTCCAGGTGGTGTCGTACACGCGGACCATGCCCGAACGGGATTCCGAAATCGTGTCGCGCAGAAACTCCCTGTCGCCCAGACGATATAGAAGCGTGTCCGGTGCTCCCCCCTGGGATCGGGTCGCCGGAACCCTCGATCGGTTCGCCTCCCGGAATCCACTGGACAGAATACGTCCTGACAGATCCCGACTTGACAGCTCCAAGCGAAGCCACCCGTCCTGGACGCGGAGATTCCCCTTCGATTGTCCGACCGACCAGGGTCGCGGCTGGACGCCAGCTGTTCCCGAAAGCGCCCAGGAGCCGTCACTTGCCGTGACCGCCGAAATCGCGCTCCCCGACACCGACACGGTCACGCCTCCACAACCAGAACCATCGGGGTTCACGACCTTGCCCGAGTAGTCCAATGCGAAGCAAATGCCGGACAAACCGAGAAGGAACACACCTGGCCATATACGTGGCTTGATGACAGAATTTGGCGGCATGTTCGACTTCCCCTGGCTTGAAGCTCTCCGGCTTGGCCGCGCTTCTCGGCATCAAGGCGAGCCTCATCAAGCGCGATCAACAAATATATGGATCTCTTGATGAAGAATGATCGAACCATCCAAGTGTCCCGCCACCGATGCGGTCAAATTTTGGCACCACACCCGATTGGACCCACGATGAAGGCGAGGTCCGCTGGCAGCTTGATCGAAGCGCACTACTCCAACGCGAACGACGGATTGGCCCTTCCCGTGACCATTTCCTGGGCGGCCTGCTGCATCCGTTTGCCCAACTCGACGTATTCGTTCATGAGTTCCGCGGTGGGGACACGCGGCTTGACCGGCGCCTCGATGGAACACATGGATTCTTCCTGGTGGAGAGTGAGCAAGGTCTGGTGGTTGGTCTCCGAGATCGGCATCACCCACTTCAGGCCATCCAACAGATCCATGAACGTGTGGTTCTCAGGCAAGGTCCCGCAAGACATCAGAATGGCCATCGCGTGTTTTTCGATGGCAAGCGTGAGCAAGTTGAACATCAGCTCCAGGCTGAAGATTTCGGGTCGCTTGTGGCCGTTCATAACCACCTTCAGGTACTTGTCGCCTTCCTGGAGGAAGAGATCCGTCTCCGAAATGGCTTGTCCGTTCGATGCGGTCTGTGTGGGGTCGGTAGCGATCATGATTGCGGCGATCCTTTCCCTGGTGACGCCCTTCGCTCCCGTCCCGGCGAAGTGACAATTTCGAAACCTGGGAAAGCGTTACTGCAAACTCCGATCCAACCGATTATCTGGCCTGGAATTCTTTATTGGTCGAAGAATGCGCCTGAACAATCGACACGCACTTGTCAATCCACCCCCAAAAATCGCTCGGCGGCCTGATACAGAAATTGACAACCGGCGAGCGAACCCCGTTTACTTGAAGTCCTCGGGACGAATTCCCAATCGCTCCAATGTCCGGATGAGCACTTTGCGGTCCACATCCAGAATGCGCGCGGTGAGACTCACGTTGCCTTGCGCCTTGGTCAACGTGTCGCGGATGGCTTCGGACTCGGCCCGATCGCGGATCGCGTACAACGAAGTTCCGTTGTCGAGCTCCGCCGGAGTCGTGGGGAGATCGTCGTCGCCTCCATCCAGCCCCAGGTCGCGTGGACGCAATCTGTCCGACTCGCCGAGGATCACGGCCTTCTGCACGACGTTTTCCAGCTCGCGCACGTTGCCTGGCCAGGGGTGTTCCAAAATCGCCTTCTCGGCGGCCCGCGACAGGGTGCGTTCGGAGAGTCCGTACTGGATCGAGAAACGACGGCAGAAATGGCTGGCCAGAAGGATCACATCGCGGCCGCGTTCGCGCAGCGGGGGCAGCGTGATGGGAACCACCGCCACCCGGTAATAGAGGTCGGCACGAAACCGTCCAGCCGCGACTTCATCCTTGAGGTTGCGATTGGTGGCCGTGATCAGACGGAAATCGACACTTATGGGTTCGGCTCCACCGACGCGGATCAACTCCCCCTGCTGCAGCACGCGCAACAACTTCACTTGCAACCCCAGCGGCAGTTCGCCCAATTCGTCCAGGAACAGGGTTCCCCCGTTGGCCTTCTCGATCCAACCTTCCTTCTTGGCGCCCGCGCCTGTGAAGGCTCCCTTTTCGTGGCCGAACAGTTCGCTCTCCATGAGGTTCTCGGGAATGGCGCCGCAGTTGATGGCCACGAAGGCGGCATCCTTGCGGCGGCTCGAATCGTGCAGAAACCTCGCCAACAGCTCCTTGCCAGTTCCTGTCTCCCCGTGCACATGAACGGGAACTTCGGACATGGCGACACGGACGGCCTCGCGCAACAAGGCGACCATCGCGTCGCTTTCATGGAGGATCGAAGCGGAGCCGGCTTTCCGGTTCGCGTCGTCCTGAAGGTTTTCGATGGCCTTGCGCTGGCGGTCGCGATGCGCGACCTGACCCGCGATCTCGGAAAACAACGATCGCAACGATTCGAAAAAGACAAGATCCGTCTGCTCGAACGGGGGATGACCCGACAACCGGTCGGCGTACAGGAATCCTTCTTCGCCATCGGGCAGGGTCAAGGGTGCGCACAGGATGGAGCGGATCCCGTTGAGCTGGACGCTCTCGCCGAATGGCAGGCTTGACAGATCCTGGTCGCCCAGAAGAACCGATCGGTCGGCGTCCTCGGCCTGTCGCAAGGCCGACGAGGAGAATCGACTGGAGGGAGCGCCCGTGGGACACGATGCCAGCGTCCGCCACAGACCTTCTCCCACGCTCCGGTGCAGCACGCGCACGCCATCGCATTCCATCAGCCGCGCCGCAGCCACCACGATGTCGGCCACCACCCGAACCGGATCCCGCTCGCGCAACAACCCGGCGATTCCATCGACAAGATCCGACAATGGCGTAGCCGGCCCCGGCGTCACGACGGGTGGGGCCGCAGGCTCCGGTTCGCGCTCCAAAAACACGAAAGCCGTCTTGCCCGCGAGAATGGTGGCCCCGTGGACCAGCTTCACCTCTTCCAGGACGTTGAATCCATCCAGTTTCAGCAGGGCCGACGCTTCCAAGCGACGCAGATGCCACGCCCCCATCTGGAACATCAGAAAGGCATGCTGGGGACGCATCGAAGCGTCGTCGGCGCGGATCTGGCAGTCCGGATCGCTTCCCAATGTCGCGAGCCGACGGCCCAACGGGAACTTCGCTCCACCCACGACCGCCTGCAAGCACGGGTAGACAGAATCTGGCATCACTGTTCTCCTCTTCCTTCCCGCAAAGGAAGGGTTTCGATTCTGCGTGGTCCCTGCAGCGGACGTACTCGTTCGCCAACACCCGGATCGCGGATCGGGACGACCTTGGCCGACGATGTCCGGCGATGCTCCCTGTGGGCGGCGAACGCGATGACCAAGCCCAACACGACGGCAACCAGACCCGCCACGGGTAGCCATTTCGTTCGCTTCGAAACGCCACCATCCAATCTCACCTGCGGCAACAACCCCAGGGCACTGGACTGGTCGGGATCAAGGTCCAAGGATTTCTGCAAGAGCCACAGCGCTTCGGATGGCGATCCATCGCGCAGGAGCAATGCTGCTTCGTCCACCATGTGGCTTGCCAGATTCCGATCGGATTGTTCGCGCAAGCGATCCAACGCGCGTTGATCAAGCGGATTCACCCTCGGCAATTCACCAGCAAGCAGGTCGGCCGAAGCGGGCCTGCGAGCGGCATCGTCCCTCAGGAGCAGATCGACCAACGCGACCCATTCGGAGGCGGCCATCCGAAGCCGTTTCCATCCCGTGGATGCCTCGACGGGTGTCGGCCTGGAGCCGACCAGCAACTCGTGAACGCAGATTCCCAACGACCACAGGTCGGCCCGACGCCCATCGCAGCCGACGACGCCGCGTTCGGGAGCGAGGTAGCCCACGCTCCCCGCCTGGACAGATTCCGTCCCCTTCGCGGAGAAGCCCAGGTCCACCAGGCGAATTCTTCCATCGGGCTCAACGATGACGTTTTCCGGTTTGAGATCGCCATGCGAACGCCCCGCGCCGTGAAGGACTCCCACCGCTCGCACCAGCTGGTCGGCCAACGTCGACGCTTCGTGCCCATCCAGCCCCTGCGACATCGCGTCGCGCAGAGAAATGCCGTGGACGTATTCCATGCAGATCCACTCGGAGCGGCGATGGACGACCAATCCGAAGACGGTGGGCAGGCACGAGAGCGGAGCCGCGGCCAATGCTTGCGCCTCCTCTCGGACGGACTTGTCACGTGTGGCGATCTCCTTGAGCGCCACCCAGCGGCCCAGGTCGTCCTGGCGAGCCCGCAAAACGGTGCCGAAGGCTCCTTTGCCCACCAGCACGGCCCTCGAGAATCCCGGCGGCAGCGTCCGCTTCACGATCCGGTTCCCGTGTTGAGCATGCGTTCCAACCACCAGATGATCTCCGGATCCTTTGGGGCGAGTCGCGAGGCCTTCACGATGTGGTCGATGGCGACCAATTTCCGTCCAAGGTTCCACTCGACCAGGGCCAGGTTGAAATACGCGTCCACCTCGGTGGAATCGATGACGGTGTTCTGGAGGAAAAGTTCGGCTGCACGCTCGGGATCGCCCCTCCGATCGACGACGATCGCCAGAAGGTTCCGCGATCGAGTCGACTTGGGTTGCGTCACCAGGACAGACTCGAGCTTGCGGATGGCCCGATCGGTGTCGCCCGACCTCAACAAGGCTCGCGCAGCCCCGAATCGAGCCTCCTCCAGCAAGGCGCGACAGGAACTGTCTGAGCTTGATCGCTCCAACTCCCGGACGGCATTCGACCAATCGGAAGGCTTGTCCTCACCGTCTTCGGAGCGAGCCCTGGCCACCAACAGCTGCGCTTCGCCCAGCGACCGCCTTGCGACGGAATCCGTCGGATCGTCGTCCAGCACCTGGGCGTAGAAACGCACGGCCCTTTCGCCGTCGCCCGCCAACAGTGCCGCATCGGCCTTGTCGCGCGGATCGGTGCAGGCAGCAAGCAGCACGAACAACCCCAGGACCACGACTCGCCCCGACCACGCTTTCACCAGGTCACCACGCCAGAAACTGTCCATACATTCCGAGTATAGCTCGTGGGGATCTCGGAGATGCGTTCCAAGCTCGATTCGTTGACGGCTCGCGCCCATTGCGCCGTAAACTTGAGGTGGCTTCCGACCGGCCAGGTCAGCCCCGCTTGCACGGTCGTGGTCCAATCGACCCGCCGCCTGCGATAGGAATAGGGCCCGATGATCGATCCATTGACGGCGTCCCGAACCAGGTACACCTGACCGGTGGGAACATCTCGATAGAACCAGATTTCGGAAATGGTCTTGTTCGTGTCCAGAAGCGACGCGTAGACGGAATCGATCGGGACGAAGGCGCCGATCTGCCCGCTGGCCCATTCCGTCCTGGCTAGGTCCACGCTCGCCGACAAGATCTGTCCTCGGCCAAAGCGTCTGCTCCAGGAAACAGTTCCGTTCCACTTGCCCCGATCCGCTTTGGCCGAAAGCGGGTAATCGAATCCCGAGCTGCTCGAAACCGCCTGCCCGTTCGCCGCTCCGGTCAAGGCCTGCAGCCGCTTGAGACCTGTCAGAACCCTGCCGTCGGAAGCCAGGAATTGGATCGCTTCCGAATCGTTCAACATGCCCGGCGCCGCCCCCCGCACATCGATGGTCTTGGAGGGGGCTCCCGCCACGAAATAGGACTCCTCGCCCGCCGGGTAGAGCTCCCAGGAATAACCTCCGCTCGCGACGAAACTCCCGAAGCCCCCTGCCTGCTTGGTCAACGAGACCTGGTGGGACCCGAGGCACGAAAGAAAGCCGTACTCCTCGTCCGACGACAGATTGACGGAATTCGACTGCGCGAAATCCGCGAACCGGATCGGAAGCCGGTAGTCGACTCCTCCGACCAGACTGTTGTGCAACTGGGCCTCGACGGAAGGGTACCAAGTGGCGGATCTCGAGGCTCCAAAAACGAAGCCGTACGTACCCCACGTGGTCTTGATACTGCCTCCGAGCTGCAGGGAAGCCTTCAATTCCGCGGCGAGCCAATCTGACAACGCCTTGTCAAGAACCGTCTGGAACGGAATGCTTGCGCTCGCGTAGAGATTCTTCCAGAACAGTTGGAAAGTAGGTTGCGTCTGGACCACGAATTGGCTTCCATGGAACAGGAGGGAATCCCCGTCGCGGGAACCTTCCTTGGGGGTGCTAATTGAAACATTGGGCGTCATAGCCTGGTCCCAGCCTTGGTACCTGGGCATGTTCGCGTATGTCGGAAAGGAATCCGCTGCGACGAAAGAAAGTCCGTCGTAGGTCCACTGCACCGTCCCGGACAATCCGAACAGGTGGTCCCATTCGGAATCGGCAACCAGCCGTTCCAAACTGTCAAGCTCCGCTGGGTTCCCAACCATGCCGAATCCGATCTCCCGCTCCACTTTCTCCGCCTCGTCGGCCAAACCCACCTTGCGCAACAGCTGAGCGCGAAACAGAAGCAGATCGATCCGTCCCGTCGTATCGGTCTTGTTGTCCGCGAACGTGGCGGACAAAGCATCGACCAGTCGGTTGTCGCATTCCAAGGCCCGGCTCAGCCCCAGCATGACAGAATTCGACGTATCCCCTTGCGCCCGCGCGGCGAGCAGCTCGGCGACTGCGCCTGCGCAGTCGCCGCTGTCCAGTTTCGCGAACCCGGCCAGGCGATGGAATGAATCCGCCCCGGAAACGGCAAAGGCCGCCCGGAAGGCGGCCACGAAAAGGACGAGCCACAGGCTCCGGATCACCGACGGAGGACCGCTCGATCCATCCATCGCGACGATCCATTCATCACCAGGACCGCCACCATTCCCGCGACCGGTCGATCGGGGCGCCAAAGCCAGGTTCCATCCCGACCGGGCTCCGACCGACCTGTCAAAATCCGTCCTTGCAGATCCATAACCTCGATCCGAAGCCGAGAATCGGTGCCCGCGTCCACGCGAAGCCCCACTCCTTCCGAAACGATCTTCCGACCTTCCTTCGCCCGCAGCTTCGAACGGACGCCGACATACGGCAGCGACGCGAACGAACGATCCAGCTTGATGCTATCCATCATGTTGAGGTAGGTGGAAGATGCGGTATCGACATCTGCGGTGTCGCCGGAAAATGACACAACCCAGCCGATGTCCCCGTACGCGGTCACGCGCGTGTAGATGTCCTCCATCGACCCGAGCAGATTCGTGGAATCGCAGGAAGCCCCTCTTCCGTAGATTTCGCGAGCGAACACACCGTCAACCAGCATGGTGTCGCTGGAAAGAATGGTGCTGAAACAATTCGTTTGAAGATCGATTTCCTGAACCAGACCTTCTTGCTTCACCCATTGTCGAGCGGTCATACCAGAAGCAAGAATGCCGGACATGACTTGCAGCTGGAAAAGCCCGGAGTGCGTGCGCGTCGTGTCGCGGAGCGTGGTGTCGTACATCGCGTAATATCGCGAATCCGTCGCGGCATCGAGCCGTTCCACGACCCAACCATCGGGCACCCAAAGCGAGAGACCGAGATCGTAGGGCTGGAGACGCTGCCCACCGAAAGCGATCGAAGCAAGCAAACCAAGCCCTGCGCAAAGGGCCTTCCTTGATGTCATTGACGCAATCCCGGGTTGGAGGACTTGGCTGGGCGATTCTGGTTCATGTGCTCCAGTCGCCGCAAACGAGCCTCCACCCGCCCCCGTTCCTCGGGAGTCAGATTGTCGAGTGCACGGGTGCGGCGCGTTTTCGCTTCGCGTCGCAGGCTGTCCAGCCATTGGGTCTTTTCCTGGGTGCTCAGATGGGAGAGCGTATCGCGCCGAGCCGTCAGCTCGGCATGCGCCAGTTCCACCTTTGCCTTCAAGTCGGAAGGAAGCCGTGACCTCAATTCGATCAATGCCGTGCTGTCCTTACGCAGAACCTCCGGGGCGCCTGCATGCAAAACCGAGCCGATCCCTAGAAGCATCCACATCATGGCCTTTACCCTCCCGGTACCAAACACTGTGCTTGCATGCAAGCTTGGTGCCATCGGGAAGAGAGGTATGGAATGGCTTCCTTGAGTTGGCATCGCCATTCAATTATTCACCCAAATCGCCCCAAAGTCAATTCACCGTGCGGCAAAACGCCTCAATCCGTTTCCACCAGTCCGCGAATCTACCCCAGACGCCCCGTGAAGACTTCCACGGCATTTCCGGTCATGAGCACTTCGCCTTGCCCGTCCCACGACAAGCTCAGCCGTCCGCCCAACAGATCGATCTCCACCTTGCCGTCGGTGATTCCCCGCAACTTGCTGGCCACGCACACGGCGCTGGCACCGGTGCCGCAGGCCCAGGTTTCGCCCGAACCGCGTTCCCAGGTGCGCTGGCGCAAATGACCGACTCCCATCACTTGGACAAATTCTGCGTTCACGCGCCGCGGGAATGCCGCATGGTTCTCCACCAACGGCCCCAACTCGTGGACAGGAAATGTCTCGGTGTTTTCGACGAAGATCACGAAATGGGGGTTGCCCATGCCCACGGGTGTGCCCTTGAGCTTGCGACCCGCGACCTCGATCTCGAACTCGCCACCTTGCGCGGCCAGAGTGGTCGGAATCTGTTCAGGGGATAGCAGCGGCGCGCCCATTGAAAGGGTCACTCGCTCGGCCTTGCCATCAGCGCCCACATGGATCTTGGCGCCGCGCGGACCCGCACCGGTCTGGAGGCGAAATTCGGTGGCACCGTTGGTGCGACCTCGATCGAACAGGAACTTGGCCACGCAACGAAGGCCGTTTCCGCACATGCCCGACTCCGAGCCGTCGGCGTTGTACATCACCATGCGGCCTGCGAAACCCTCCTGGTCGGGCTTGGCCACCAGGATGAGGCCGTCGGACCCGACGGCGAAATGGCGGTGGGAAACGTCGATGGCCAGCTGCACCGGATCGGGGACGGTTTGCGTCCACGTGTCCACGTAGACGTAGTCGTTGCCGGTGCCGTGCATCTTCACGAATTCGATTGACATTTCCTGTCTCCTGCGGCCGATCTCACCAACCGCTGATGGTGTTGTCCACGAGCTTGCGGACGCTGACGTTGAGCGCCTTGATCTTGGCGTCGGCTTCGGTTTCCCTGAGCGGATCGTAGTCGTACGTGCCCGCGATGCCACCACCGCCGTTCTTGGAATCGAACAACACGCCGTCGTCGCGAAGATCCACGAACTTCGCCTCCAACGTGACGGTCACCCGGAACCGGCTGACATTTCCCGACGCATCGAAAGTCTGCGGGGCGTGGCTGTACAGGGAAAGCGTGGCGTCGACCCGGCTTTGCGCATCCCGATCCAACGGGCGGAGCGCACCGTTGCGGGCGAATTCGTCGACGATCGCCTTGGTGGCCTGGTCGGCCAATTCGGGTTGACGGGCATTGTCGATCACCGAAGGGATTTCCACCGTGCGCAATCCGGCGGGCAACCCGGAGCCGGTGAAGGAGTAGCAGCCAGACAGAACGATGGCGATTGCCGCCAACCACTGGATGTGGTAGGGGCGAATCATGAATCGACCCTTTCCACCGGGCTGGCAGTCTCCCCAACCTCACCTTCGTTGCCGGAGACTTCCACCGGGCCGTCGAACCAGTCCTGCAACTCGCGCAAGGCCTGGTCCGAATTCTTTGCTTGGCGATGACCTCCATCCCAGGCATCGGCCAAAAACGAACCGTAACGCTCGCGAACGATCCGGCTGTCCAAAATCAACACGGCTCCACGATCGTCGGCGCGGCGCAGCAGCCGCCCGACACCTTGGCGCAACTTCAGCCACGCCTCCGGAAGGAAGCATTCCGCGAACGGGGGACGTCCTTCGGCTTCAACTTCTTCCGCGCGGGCCGAGACCAGCGGATCGGACGGGACAGGAAACGGCAACCGAGCCACGACCACGAGTTCGAGGTCGCGCCCGGGAAGATCGACACCTTCCCAAAAACTGTCGGCACCCAGCAGGCAGGCGCCTTCGTGCTTGCGGAACATCTGCAAGAGGGCTTCGCGGTTGCCGTCCACGCCTTGGGCCAGCATGAGACGCCCCGCCTGTTTCCATTCCGACGCCAATTTCTCGCGCACGTCGCGGAGGTTCCGTTCGGAAGTGAACAACACCAAGGCGCGACGGTTCAGCGGCAGGACCACCTCGCGAAGCGCTTGCACCACCGCGTCCAGCCAGCCTTTTTCGCCCGGCTTGGGCAGCCACCCGGCAGCCACCACGCGGGCCTGTTCGCGCATCTTGAACGGCGACACGTGGCGCACGCGGCGAATCTCGCGATCCACCCGGGCGAGTCCGGTGCGGAATTCGAAGTATTCGGCCCGATTGCGCACCGCCAGCGTGGCCGAGGTGAACACGCAGGTCTTGAGCACCGGATAGAGCTTGGTTGCCAGAAGTTGTCCGGGGTCGCGAGGCGATGCCCGCAACTGCAGACGAATCGGATTGCTCCAATCCTCGATCCAGTGCACGTCGCCTTCGGGCGTGGTGTCGCACAGCGTCTGGAAATCCCGGCGGAATTCGCCCAACGCGCCTTCGCCCGACGCGAGATCGGCGAGGTAGCCCTTTTCCTCGGCGGCTTCCCAAGTGGACAATTCCCGTCGCAAGTCGGTGAGCGCTCCCAACGCCGATTCGAACGCGCCTAGGGCCGCCGATGGATCGACTCCCGTCTCGGTCGCGAGCGAATCGCGAAGACGCAGCTTCTGTTCTTCGCCGCGACGTCCGATCTTCTCTCCCAGTTTCTGGAACAGGCGGTGCAATCGGCGATCGGAATTGGCCAATTCCTCGCGGCAACGATCTAGGACAGGAATTGTCGTGACCGGAAGATCTTTCGCGCTCGACAACGCACCCAGCAAGCCGGCGCGCTTGTCGCCCGACTCGGCGATGGGGTGCAGCACCCGGCGCAATCGCGGAAGCGAGATCACGCGCCCCAGGTGGTCGTGGGCGGCATCTGCCAGGTGGTGGGCCTCGTCCAGGATCAGGCGCTCGTAGGATGGCAACAAGGCGAAGTCGATGGCGAGATCGGACAAGAGCAGCGCGTGGTTCACGATCAGGACGTGGGCACTCTCGGCGCGACGCTTGGCCTTCTGGTGGAAACAGCGCTTGAACAGCGGATGGCGACCTGGGATCGCGGCGCGTCCATCGCTTTGCAGCTTGCCCCACAGCGCGGCGTTGCGGTCGCGGCCAAAACCGTGGCACTCCTCGATGTCACCGGTACGGGTCGCAGCCACCCACGTGATCAGAGGCAGGAAGGATTCGCGCTCCGCCGGATCCAATCGAGCCGGATCTTCCAGGTGTTCGGCGAACCGGCGCACGCACAGGTAGTTGGAACGCCCCTTGAGAACGACAACGCGAGCCTCGGGCACGACCTGCCTCACCAGCGGGGCTTCGCGTTCCACAAGCTGGTTCTGAAGGGTCTTGGTTGCGGTGCTGACCACCACCCTGTCGCGAGCCTCCACCGCCCACATCGCGGCTGGCACCAGGTAGGCCAGCGACTTGCCCGTGCCGGTGCCGGCTTCGCATGCCAGGAACTGGTCCTCGGACAAAGCCTGAGCGACTTCGCGAGCCATCTGGCCTTGGGCCGGACGAGGCTCCCAATCCTCGCGTCCTTTGGACAGAGGACCCGCCGACGAAAAGACCTTGTCGACAACTTTTGTCTCGAGCTGGAATTCGCGAACCGGTCCGGCGCGCAGGAAATCTTCTTCGAATTCGTTCCAGCAGGGCTCGGGGGCCTGGTGTCCACCTTCCCAAGGAAGCACCGATTCCCAGGCGCTTCCGGAATCGCGCAGCACCCAGGAGATCGCAGCCACCGCGGCGGGAACACGTTCGGAAAGGACGCCGAATTCGGCCTGCACGGCCAGGAACAATCGGCCGGCGGAACGGGCGTCGGCGGCGGCGCGATGGGCTGAGTCGCCAGATTCCGTCAAGCCGAGCTTTTCGACCAGGGTCTCCAGCTTGTGGGACGCCCACTCGGGCCAGGCCGCGCGCGCGCCGAGCAAGGTGTCGAAGACGGGACGTTCCGGCTCCTTCAAGCCGGCGGCTTCCCAAGACTTGCGCAAGAAGCGCAGATCGAACATCGAATTGTGCGCGACCAACGGGAGGTTGCCGCAGAATTCGCCGAACGCGGCAAGGGCTTCCGACGGATCCTGTCCAGCCGCGGCTTCGGCGGCGGTGATTCCCGTCAAGGCCTCGATGAACGGGGTCACGGGTCGCTTGGTGCGCAATACTGCGGAGAAGCTCCCGGCTTCCTTTCCGTCGCGAAAGAGCACCGCGCCAAGCTCCAGGATCTCCTCGTTGGAGAAGTCGAGACCCGTGGTCTCGAGGTCGATTGCCACGAAGTCCCGGAGGGGGTGCACGCTCATAGATTCGCTCGTTTCAAAGTTGTAGTGTCAGAGACCGGCTTGGGAAGCCGGATCCGGCAATCAGGCGCCAATTTCGCGTCATCGCCCTTGGCGACCTCGAAGGAGGGCAGGAAACACCATGGCTCGCTCGTGGCCCCTGTCTGGATGTTTCCGACTCCCACTTTGCCGTCGCCGTCCAAGTCCTGCCAGATTTCTCCGCTCCAGCGGCCTGGTGCCAAAAGCAGCCGCGGTGACGCGGCGGGAGAGGATACGCGTGGTCGGGCGCGCCGGAAAGCGGGCCAGACGCGGATGCGCACCTTCGCTCCTTTCCATTCGGCCGGCAAGGAATCCGGAGGCAAGGTGACAAGACCTGTCGAATCTTCCGACAAAGCCTTCCACTTGGCGTCCAAGGAATCGAGAGACAGGCTGTCGCGCCTGCGCAGCGAATCCTTGGTGCTGTCGCGCACCATTGCCGGAGCCCCAAGCGTGTCCAACGGCGCCAAGCGACCGCGGTATTCCACATTCCAGCCAGGAGTGCCGCCGTCGACATCGCCCAACCAGGTGCACGCCTCGTCGCCGGGTCGCCAGAAATTGTCTTTGTCCTTGTCGTCCCAGGCGAACAGTCGCCAACGCCCGGTGGGCAGGAACCGCAGATCGGCCACGCCGGCCGAATCGGCCCAGATCCATCGCCACGGCTTTTCGCGCCAGGGAAGCGGAGGCTGCCGCAACCAGCCCAAGCTGTCCTTGCGGCGCAGGAGTTTGGCCAGCGAACGACGGTACACGGTGTCGAGCGGCCAGGCCCCAAGGCGCCCTTTCACCTTCACGGGAGCGGTGGTGTCAGAACCTGTCCACAAACGAACCGTGGCGGATCCGGAATCGATCCGGGCTCCGGTCGCGAAGGGGATTTCCAACAATTCCTTGGTCGCAGCCTTGTGCCAATCGGCCAATCCCGGCTGGATCCTGACGACATAGGTGGATGGGCTGTCCAGTGGCTCGCGAGGAGTCACGACCACATCCTTGCCATCGACCTTGATGTCGGGAGTGCGGGCCCCCACCGGCATGAGGGACACGGCACTTCTCGCCGTGGCAGGATCGATCCATTCGGTAAAGCGAAGGCGGATGACGGATTTTGGCGAGACGTTCACATCCCCGGAATCCGGGGACGAGGCGACCAGTCGAGGTGGAACCAGATCGTCCGGGCCACCCGTTGGCTTGACCTGGCGGGCACACCCTGCGACCAGCGCGAAACCGGCCACCAGAACCAGGCGGGAAAGCAGGTCAGTCATGCACCAGACGACCGATGCGGTTCCAGCGGATCTTGTTCGGATGGAAGATGGCGTAAAGAATCGACCGACCAATGCTCATTCCTTCCATCGCTTCGGTTTCGAACGAGAAATAGACGATGAGCGCCTTCGCCTTGACGTTGCGTCGTGCCAAGTAGCCCCAAAAGCGCGCGTCGGAGGAATGATCCCGATTGTCGCCCATCATGAACAGCACCTGGTTTTTGACCACGTAGAGGCTGTCCAACTTGCCATCGATGGAAATGGAACGCTTGAGTGCCATGGGGCGCGCCCCCGAAGTGTCCATCGAATTCCAGAACTGGAACGATCGATCGATGGAGACACCGGCTCGAGGAAGGACGGCACGATGCCCCAGCGGACGGAAATAGCCTTCGCCTTCCTGGAGCTGGAACGCTTGCGACACGCCCTTGGAAATGCTGTCCATGGGGAAATCGGCCAGCATCCAACCCTGCGGCAGTCTGTAGACGGAAGTCGCGAGCTCGGTGGGCAAATTGAATTCGTCGTACTGGCTCAGATAGGTCTGGCGCATGACCCAGGTGGGATCCTTGACGCCGTTGCGTTCCACCCACAACGAACAACTCACTCTTGCCGAAGGATTCTCCTGGATGGCCAAGGAATAGATGCGCAGGAATTCTTCGGTGGAGATCTGGTTCAAACGGATGGTGTCGCCGGGCGCCGGGATTCGGAATGGTCCCATGGAATCGCGCACCTGCGCCAGATCCCATGGAGGCAGGGTCTGGTCGTCGTACTGTCCGTTGGGTGCCAACGACATTTCTTGACCGTTCCGCCAAAGCTTCTTGCGCC
>JBDKGS010000033.1:0-22356 GCA_039798065.1 Fibrobacterota bacterium
CGGTGGAAGTGCGGCTTTCGGCCAACACCACCACCCGTCCGGGAATGGACAAGGGACAGATCCTGACCGGTGTCAAGAACGTGATCGCCGTGGCGTCGGGCAAGGGCGGCGTGGGCAAATCCACCGTCACCGCCAACCTGGCTGCGGCATTGGTGCGCCAGGGAGCCCGCGTGGGCATCCTGGACGCCGACATATACGGCCCTTCGCAGGGCATGATGCTGGGTGTCACCGAAGACCCCGAAATGGACTCCGAAAAGCGCGTGTACCCGCCGGTGGCACGCCGCATCAAGGTGATCTCCATGTCGATGTTCACCGACGACGAGGCCCCCGTGGTCTGGCGCGGCCCCATGGTCAGCCAGATGGTGCAGAACTTCGTTCGCCAGGTGGAGTGGGGCGAACTCGACTACCTGCTCATCGACATGCCTCCAGGGACTGGCGACATCCAGCTCACGCTCACGCAGCAGGCTCCCATCACCGGTGCGGTCATCGTGACCACTCCGCAGGACGTGGCATTGCTGGACGTGAAACGCGGCATCAAGATGTTCGAGAAGGTGTCGGTTCCTGTCATCGGTGTCATCGAGAACATGAGCGGATTCATCTGCGACGGCTGCGGAAAACGCCATGACATTTTCCGTAAAGACGGCGGTTTGCGCATCGCCCGTTCCATGGGACTTCCGTTCCTGGGAGCGGTTCCTTTGGAGCCTTCCGTGGCGCTTTGCGGCGACCAGGGCGATCCGGTGGTGTTCCGTTCCCCGGAGTCGGAATCTGCCAAGGCGTTCATCGACATTGCGGGCAAGGTGGCTTCGGAACTATCGGTTCTGCACGCCCAAGGCACCGACATCCTTACCGAGTTCAACTACACCTGGGCCGAACTCCCCGAAACCGAACTCGAGGTGAAGGCATGAGCCGCTCAGCCCCCCTGGCCATCCGTCGCATCAAAGGCGGAGTTTTTGGAGTCGAATGGGCCGATGGCCACACCACGGCTCTTCCGTACCGTTGGCTGCGCGGCCAATGCCCGTGCGCCCATTGCGTGGACGAATGGACCGGCGAGCGCAAGGTGGGCGAGGCCGAAGTTCCATTCAATGTCGAGCCCGTGACGGTGAAGTCGGTGGGTCGCTACGCCTTGCAGATTGTGTGGAACGACAAGCACGATGCGGGCCTGTTCACCTTCGAATACCTCCGCGAACTGTCGGCTCGCTATGCCAAGGGGCCTAGCAACGGTGCTGCCGAACCGGCTTGCGGCTCCAAGGGCGGATGCGTCTAACCCCGGTCCGCCCTCTGGGGCGGATCGTCTCCTGGTCAATCTCTGTCTGGTGTATCCACGCCATCTTGCGCTTTTTGGTGCTGGCGCGCGTGGACGCCTTTGGTCATGCCTTCGTGGGCAAGCTCCACTGGTATTTGTTCCACGCTTGGTGTTTTGACGCCAAATGGATCGCCATCGGAGCGTTGCCGTTTTTGGCGCACGCTTGGTTTTGGGAAAAACGTTCGCCTCGCTATGCCAACATGGCGCTGTGGATGCTGGTGGTGGTGCACTCGGCCCTCTTGATGGCCACCGTGGCCGACCACGAGCTGCAACGGTTCCTCGGATCTCACCTGACGCCATCTGTGCTGGAGACCTACGGCAACACAGCGGCCATCCGCGAAGTGCCCAACTTCTTCGGCAGCGACCAGTCGATTCCGTACCTGCCCATGGTACTTTTCTGGGGGGTGCCATTTCTTGTCATCGGCCTTTGGAAAGGGATCGAATCGCGTGGATGGATCGGGCCGCGACCTTGGCGCGCGGCAGCATGGTTCGCGGGATTCGCGCTGGTGGGTTGGATCTACACCGATATCGGCTGGAAGGGCGGCAACCGCGCCGCCAAGCTGGCTCCGGTGGTGGAAGTCTGGTGGAAGGCCCTGCACCTCCCGCAGGCCCAGGCCATGACGGATTCCGTCTACGCTGCTTCTGCCAGAAATTGGCAAGCCTCCTGGCTGAGCGAAGCAGGTTCCGACACCGCCTGGACCTTCCCCGACAGTTCCCGTCCTTTCTGGCGCGTGCCCACGGGTGACACCGGTGTGGTGACAGATTCTGCCAGGCGCAACGTGGTACTGATCGTGATCGAGACCGGACGCGCCCTCGATTTCGGAGCTTTGAAGGATTGGGGAGCCACGGCCTCGGCCACGCCCTTCCTGGATTCGATGGCCCGCAATGGCCGTTTATGGACGCGGTACACCTGTCCTTCTATGCCCACCGTGCGTGCGCTCACGTCCATCCACCTGGGTGTGTGGGATCATCCCGACCGCAACATCGCGACGTCGTTCCCGGCGCTTTCTCATCGATCCATCCCCAACATCCTGAACGACCATGGCTGGAAGACGCATTTCTTCACCGCCGCCGATCCCGCCTGGGACAACGAAACGCCGTGGTTGGGGCGCTGGTACGAAGGTTTCGACTATTCATCCTCGCGCGAACGCGACGGCGACATGATGGCCTACGCCGCCGCATGGATGCGCGACAGCATTCCCGCCGATAAACCGTTTTTTGTCGCGATGATGACAAAATCCAACCACTATCCGTTCGACCAGATCCGCGAATGGACCCGCGAAAAAGACCTGCGCAAGCGGCTGGCCCTGAGCCTGGGCTATACAGATTCGTGCATCAAGGCCTTCGTGCATTCGGTGTCCAAGGAATCGTGGTTCGCCAAGACGGTTTTTGTCGTAACCGGCGACCATGGATTCCCGCTGGGCGAACACGGCCCGGGCAACATGGGGCACGGCCTGTTCACGGAATCCGTCTGGCTACCGCTCATCGCCTGGGGTGGTCACCCAAGCTTTGCCACCCCTGCGGTCTCCAGCATTCCCGCATCCCACCTGGATCTGGGCCCGACGGTGCTGCGCCTTGCCGGTGTGCGAGCCGCCAACCACTTCGCGGGCCACGACTTGTTGGACAGCGCTCGGTCGGATTCTGCCTTGGTTGTCCAAAGCCATTGGGACGAAGTGGCGGGACAGCGTGGTGTATGGCGCGGCCACGGAACGCTGGGCGGTGGTGCCCGCGAAAAAGGACCGCAACTGTTCCGGATGGATGTCGATCCGCGCCAAGAACACGACTCGGCCAAGGGGCGTGAATCCTTGCGCGACACCTTGGTGGCCCAGGCCCGCGAACGCGTGAAACTGCTGGTGGAAGTGCTGCGGCGCGATCGACTTTCTCCTATAAAAGCCAACTAGAATCGAAGCTTGAGGCCACTGGCCGTTCTTGTTGTCGTGCTTGTGGACTTTCTGGCCTATTTTTTACCGCTCTCGTCGACGCGTGGCAAAGTTCATCGCAACCGCTTTCGTCGTCGGCCGAAATCGCTGACCGGGACCCACTGCGGCCCATTCGAGGATCACCAATGACCGTTCGCGTCCGTTTCGCACCCTCTCCGACCGGCTACCTCCATGTGGGCGGCGCCCGCTCGGCCTTGTTCAACTGGCTGTTCGCCCGCAAGATGGGTGGACAATTTCTGGTGCGCATCGAAGACACCGACCAGAGCCGCTACAACGAACAGGCCTTGCACGACCTGATCCGCGACCTCAAGTGGATGGGCCTGAACTGGGACGAAGGCCCCGAAGTGGGCGGACCCCACGCTCCGTATTCGCAGAGCCAGCGCCTGCCCATGTACAAGGCGGCTTGCGACGAGCTGTTGGCGAAGGGTTTCGCCTATCGCTGTTTCTGCACCGCAGAGCGCATGGACGAAGTCCGCAAGCGCCAGGAAGAAAACAAGCTGCCCCCCGGATACGACAGGCATTGTCGCGACCTCGACAAGTCGGAATCTGACGCACGCGCCGCTGCTGGCGAGGCCTTCGTTGTCCGTTTCCGCGCTCCGTTGTCCGGCAAGACCGTGTTCAACGACCTGGTCCGCGGTGAGATCGAATACCAGAACCACGTGCTCGATGACCTGGTCCTCCTCAAGACCGACGGTTTCCCCACCTACCACCTGGCCAATGTGGTCGACGACCACGACATGCGCATCACCCACGTGCTGCGCGGCGACGAGTGGATTCCCTCCACACCCCGCCACGTCCTCTTGTACAAGGCCTTTGGCTGGGAGCATCCCGTTTTCTGTCATCTGCCCGTAATCTTGGCACCCGGCGGCGGCAAGCTTTCCAAGCGCAAAGGCGCGGCCTCGGTGGGGGATTACCGCGAAAAGGGCTACTTGCCCGAAGCGTTGTTCAACTTCCTTGCCTTGCTTGGCTGGAGCCCCGGCGACGACCGCGAGAAGATGACCCTCCCCGAGCTGATCGAAGCGTTCAGCCTGGAGCGGATCATGCCAAAATCTGCCGCCTTCGACGAAACCAAACTCGAATGGCTAAACGGCCAATATCTGATCGATACGCCAGCGGAAAAGCTGCACGACGAAGTCGCGCGTTTTCTGGAGCTGCGCGGCTACGGCCCCGACATGGCCGCCAAGCCCGAGATGCTCGCCAAGCATGTGGCCTTACTCAAGGACCGCTCCAAGCGCATCGACGAGATCGCCGACACGGGCCTGTACTTCTGGCGCGACCCCGATTCGTACGACGAAAAGGCCGTGGCCAAGTACTGGAAGAGCGAGACCAAGGAGCGCATGTCCAAGCTCCTTCCCAAATTGGGTACGGTGGAATGGAACCATGCCGCCTTGGAGGCGTTGTACCGCGCCGAGACCGAAGAGCAGGGGATCAAGTTCGCCGATCTCATCCATCCTACGCGCTTGGCGGTCTCGGGAATGTCGTTCGGCCCAGGACTGTTCGAGCTTCTCGAAGCCCTCGAGCGCGACACGGTCGTTTCTCGCATCCAAACCGCGCTTGGCAAGTTGGGCGTTTGACGCTGTTTTTGGGGCGAATCGGGTTATGGCCGGGGTCACCTTTTCCTAACTTCGTGATGTGAATACCGGAAGGGTCGGTCATTACGGCGGGGACCGGAGTCAAGCGATCGAGAAAGAGCTGGTCTCCCCCGAAACCTTAGGCGTCATGCAAATCGACGCCGACCTTCGGATCGTGGGCATCAATCGCTGGGCCGCTCGCCTGTTTGGCGTGGAGCCCGACGATTGGGTGGGCCGCCAGGCCACCGACCTGGGGGGCGACCTTCTGGAAGCCGGTCCCTTGGTCGACCTTGCCGAATACCTGGCCACGCCGCTGGGGTTTGCCGAGTGGGAACGCGATACGGCATCGAACGCCGACCACGCCCGCAGCCTGCATTTCCGCGCGTTGGCCCAGACCAACGGGCACACCATCCTGGTGGAAGACGTCACCGAACGTCGCGCCTTGGAAAGTCGTTCCAAAGCCATCGTGGCCAGTTCCAAAGATGGAATGGTTGTGGTCGACGACCAGGGTGTGATCCAGTGGCCCAACGGACGGTTCGGTCAGCTGTTTGGCTTGCACTGGCGGCAGTTCAAGGGCATGAAGTTCCAGATGGCCATGGATTTGATCTCGGAGTGTTTCGAGAATCGTTCCGAACTGGCTCGATTCATCCGCCAAGTCGAGCGCGCTCCGGATGCCCACGCCGAAGAAATCCTCACCATCGCCTGGCCGCAGCGGCTGGTGCTGCTGGTGAGCACCCGCGCGATCTCGTCGGAAAAAGGCAAGAACATCGGGCGTGTCTGGACATTTTCCGACATCACCAAGTTCAAGGATATGGAGCAGGAGCTCCGCGGTTACGCGAGCCAACTCGAATCGCGCGTGCGCGAGCGCACTCAAGAGCTGGAAAAGCGCAACGTCGAACTGGAAGCCGCCCGCCAAAGCCTGGAGAAGGCGCAACGGGCCTTCGAAGAAGAGCTGGACATGGCCAAGCAGGTGCAGGACGGCTTGCTGCCTGAAGTTCTGCCCGACTTGCCCGGCTGGAAGATCCACGCCGAATACATGCCCACCGGCAAAGTGGGCGGCGACTTCTTCGATGTCGTCCAGTTGGACGACGACAAGATTTTCGTGGTGATGGCCGACGTCGCCGGACACGGCGTGCCTGCCGCTTTGGTGACGGCGATGGCCAAGATGGCCTTCCTGCGATTTGTGCGCAACGGCATCGAATTGTCGGTGGCCGAAATCCTGCGACAAGTGAATGCCGAATTGTACCGCGCGGTGCGCACCGACCATTACATGACAGCTTTTGCCGGCATGTTGGACCTGAAGACCGGCAAGCTTCGCTATTGCCGCGCCTGCCACCCGTACCCCTTCCTGTTCCGCGCCGGGACAGAAAATGTCGAGCGGTTGGTGCAGCGCGGCGGTTTCTTCGTGGGCATGTTCGAAAATGCCACCTACGCCGAAGAAGAAATCCAGCTCATGCACGGCGATCTGTTGTTCTTGTACACGGACGGTTTGCACGAAAGCATGGACGCGGCGGGCCGACAGTTCGGTTTGCAGCGGCTCGAAGCCGCCATCCAATCGAGCTGGATCGACGGGCCAGCGGCGGCTGTCCACAACGCTCTGGCCCAACGCGAAGGCCACGCCATGGGCAGGGCCCCCAACGACGACATCACCGTGTTGGCCTTGCAGCGACTCTGAGAAGCTGTCTCGGCATTTAGCTCGGCCGCGCTACCTTTCCTAGCACCGACTTTTAAAGGAGAAACCGTATCATGCGTATTTGCGTCGCCGGCGGAGCCGGATACATTGGCAGCCACGTCAGTCATGCCCTTTTCAACGCAGGTCACGAGGTGGTGGTTCTCGACAACCTGTCCACTGGCTTGCGTACCTCGGTTCCGGCTGGAGCCACATTCGTACATGGCGATGTATCCGATCCTTTGCTGACTCGCAAGACCCTCGCTGGGTGCGACGGAATTGTCTACCTGGCAGCAAGCAAGGATGCCGGGGCGAGCATGAAGGATCCGATCCGCTACTCGCGCAACAATCTGCAGGCGACCTTGTCGTTTTTTGACGCTGCGATCGATTGTGGCGTCAAGTACGTGATTTTCAGCTCGTCTGCCGCGGTGTTCGGAGAGTCGCAGTACTTGCCGTTGGACGAGGACCACCCCAAGGACCCGACCAACTACTACGGATTCACCAAGCTCGAGACGGAACGAATCCTCGCCTGGTACGACAAGCTTCTGGGGCTCAAGTCCGCGTCCTTGCGCTACTTCAATGCAGCCGGATACGATGTCGAGGGCAAGGTGACCGGTTTGGAACGCAATCCCGCCAACCTGATTCCCGTGGTCATGGAAGTGGCCTGCGGAGTGCGAAAGGGCATGCAGGTCTTCGGAACCGATTGGAAGACCAAAGACGGAACTTGTCTTCGCGACTACATCCATGTCACCGACTTGGCCGATGCCCACCTGCGTGCGCTCGACCATTTGGCGAACGGCGGGGAAACCTTTGCCGTGAACCTCGGAACCGGTAGCGGGCTGTCGGTTTTGGAGGTCATCCATGCCGCCGAGAAGATCAGTGGCCGCAAGGTGAACTACCAGGCGGTGGGCCGCCGTGACGGCGATCCGGAAGCCCTGTGGGCAACCGGTGAAAAGGCGAAGAGCCTGCTGGGCTGGGTGCCCAAGCACAGCTCCATCGAATCCATCGTGGAAACCACCTGGAACGCCTACAAGGCCAACGGGCTGGTGAAATAACGGAATTCACGCTCCTGGGTTACCTGTGGGGCATTGACTGTCTGCGAACAACGCTCCAGATTCATCTGCGGGCGTTGTTTTTTTGTCTACACCAAAACGTGTTTCAAACGTGTTTCAGCCTGTTTCAAAAGCGTTGTAGATGGATGAAAATGTCCTAGTTTTGGCGCCTTCTTGAATCTGGAGGCCCACTGAGATGTTCAAGCTGATCCCAACGGACGAAAAGTTCTTTGACATGTTCCAGCAATCTGCTGAGATCTTCTACAAAGGCACGGGGTTGCTGCGCGAAATCGCCGCAGACGATTCCCTCCTGAAGGTCAACGCCGCGAAGCTCGAACGTCTTGAGCACGATGCCGACCAGATCACCCACGAGGTGTTGGTTCGCTTGGATCGCAGCTTCATCACTCCCATCGACCGTGAAGACATCCACCGCCTGGCATTGGCGCTGGACGATTGCATGGACACCATGGAAGCCGCCACCGACCACATGGTGCTGTACGGGATCAAGACCATCCCCGAACCAGTGCGCGCCTTGGCCGAGTACATCGAAGCCCAGGCCAGCCAGATCATCAAGATGGTGCCATTGATCAAGACGCTGAAGTGGGAGCTCATCCGCCCCTATTGCATCGAAATCAATCGTCTTGAAAACGAAGCCGACCGTGTCACGCGCGGCGCTTTGGGCGGATTGTTCGCTCCTGGCATCGACGTGTTGGATGTGATCCGCTGGCGCGACATCTACGAGCTGCTCGAGGGTACCACCGACAAGTGCGAAGATGTCGCGGGGATCATCGAAGGCATCGTGCTGAAGCACGGTTGAGCCACACATGCTTCTGACACTCATCATCCTGGTCGTGCTGTTGGCGTTGGTCTTCGACTACATCAACGGCATGCACGACACGGCAAATGCGATCGCGACGGTGGTTTCGACCCGCGTGTTGTCTCCGCGCAACGCCATCATCATGGCCGCTTCCCTCAACTTCGTGGGGGCGCTCTGGTCGGAATCTGTCGCCAAGACCATCGGCAAAGGGATCATCGATCCAACCGCGATCACGCAACTAACGGTGATGGCGGCTCTGATCGGTGCCATCGCCTGGAACTTGATCACCTGGTACTACGGCATTCCGTCCAGTTCGTCGCACGCGTTGATCGGCGGTGTGATTGGCGCGGCGATCGCCACCATCGGACCTGGCAAGCTGCACTCCGACGGGATCATCAAAGTGGTGAAGGGGCTCATCTTTTCGCCGATCATCGGTGCGGGAATCGCCTTTTTGATCATGATCGCGATCTTGTGGGGTTTTCGAAACGTACCGCCCGGCAAGAGCAATCGCTGGTTCAAAGGCATGCAGATGGTTTCGGCCAGCATCATGGCCTTCAGCCATGGCATGGGCGATGCGCAAAAATCGATGGGCATCATCGTGATGGCCATGGTGGCGTACACAACCGCCTCGCACATCGCACCGGGCTCCATCCTCTACATGGACTCGGCCTCCATGCACGTGCCGATGTGGGTCAAGCTTTCCTGTGCGGCGGCGATGGCCTTTGGGACCGCTTCGGGCGGCTGGCGCATCATCAAAACGCTTGGGCACAAGATGATCAAGTTGCAACCGGTCCACGGGTTCGCTGCCGAAGCTGCCGCCTCCACCGTGATTCTGACCGCATCGAGCTGGGGTGTGCCGGTTTCCACGACCCATTCCATTTCGGGTGCGATCATGGGCGTTGGCATGACGCGTCGATTGAATTCGGTGCGTTGGGATGTCGCCAGCCAAATGGTGTTCGCTTGGGTGTTGACCATTCCCGCAACCGCGCTCATCGCCTTCTGCGCCGAGAAGTTGCTCGTCATGATTTTCCCGGCGATCTGATCTCGAAGCGATTTGACCTTTGAACGAGCCTGTCGGATTTTGTCCGACAGGCTTTTTTGCGTCTTGGCCGGGACCGGATCGCGCGAATACAGATTATGACTCCTGGCTGGGGGAGTCTATCTCAGGTTGCGCCGTCCCGACCATGGACAAGGCGCAGGGCTTTGTCGCAAAGATCGATGATCCGAAATGGTTTGGATAAAAAATCGTCCATTCCCGCCTGCAGCGCTCGTTGTCTGGTTTCTTCGAAGGCATCGGCGGTGAGTGCCAAGATGGGAATCCGCTTGTTGGGCACGTGGCTGGTTGGATCGCGGATTGCCTGTGCGACCTCGAAGCCGTCCTTGCCGGGCATATGGAGATCGAGAAGCAACAGATCGTAGTGGTTGCGGCACAATAGATCCAGGGCCTTGATGCCGTCTTCGGCGACGTCGAACTGGGCGTGGAGTCTGGAAAGAACCTGGGTCGCCAGCTTGATGTTGACCCGATTGTCTTCGGCGAGCAGGATGCGGAAGCCGCGCAAATCGGAAGGTACGCGCAAGGATAGGCTGGTGAGACTGGCCGAATCCGGTGGAGCGGTCCGGAAGGGAAGCGTCATCGTGAAGGTCGACCCGAACCCGACAGTGCTTTCCAAGGAAATCGTTCCACCCATGGCTCTGGCCAAGTTCGTTGAAATCGCCAGCCCCAAGCCCGTTCCCGACGGGGCGTCGAATCCGCCAAGCCGTTGGAACCGATCGAAGATCCGCTCCTGGTCATGAGGTGCGATCCCGATACCCGTATCCTTGACTCGGCACGTAAGAACGCCGCAATCCTCTCCTGTCGAGTTCCATTCGCCGGAGACTTCGACGGAGCCCTCCTTGGTGTATTTCACGGCATTCGCGACGAGGTTCAACAAAATCTGCTTCCAGCGCACCCGATCACCCATCACCCTTGGCAGCTCGACTTGGCGGTGCCACTTCACGAGGAGATTTTTCTCCTTCGCTGCAGGTCGAACGAGGTCCAGGACTTCCTCGATGCAGGCCTCGGGGCTGAATCCACCACGAGCTAGGGCGAGAGAGCCGTTTTCCAGACGTGCGAGATCCAGGATGTCGTTGACAAGATGTGTCAAGTACGCCGCGGATTGTTGGATCGAATGGAGATTGTCGAGGTTCTCGGAGGAAATCGACGCTGACTGAACGGTGAGGTCGGCAAATCCTTGGATGGCGTTCAAGGGAGTACGCAATTCGTGGCTCATGTGCGAAAGGAATTCGTCCTTGGCGCGCGAGGCGGCCTCGGCTTGTTTTCGTTGCTCCTGGACCTCCACAAGCGTGGCTTCCTGGAGTTTCATGAGATACCGGACGATCAGGATCGAAGCTGTCATTGCTGCAGCGAGATTGATCGCGTATTGCCATTTGGCTCCGGAGGGATTCGCGAGCCGATCCAAGTGCGGCGTGAGGTCGGTGAGATTCACCAAGGCGACCGAAACAACCTGCATCGAGAGCCAAAAGACGCGGCCTTTCACGGACTCGACCAGGATCCATGCCACCAGCGCGACCGGGACATGCAAAACCCATGTCGTGTCGATACCCGTGAATCCGTCGTCGAAGCTGGTGAGAATCAGGACGCAGGAACCCAAAAGGACGTGTTCGACGCCCTTCGCTCCGCGACGGATGGCCGTGCGCAAGGCGAGGAAGCCCACAATCGACAAAAACTCGGTTGCGAGCGGTGCGACGGCGACCTTGGGATACACGGCCAAACACATGAACACCGCGCAGATTCCAATGCCGATTTCTGTCAGCCGGCTGACTAGTTGGATTCGCGTGTTTTCAGGAAGGATCAAGCGTTGGTATCCTGCAGAAGGCGTCGCAATTGTAGTTCGAGCTGCCCCAGGTGGATGGGTTTGACAGCGAAGCCAGACATGCCCAGCGCCATGCATTTTTCTCGAGTCGATTCGCTCGCATCCGCCGTGAGTGCCAGGATGGGGGTCTGCTGGTTCACTCCGGGCAATCTGCGTAGTCTGTCGGCGACCTCGAAACCGTCGATTCCCGGCATGTGGAGATCCAGCATCAGGAGATCGAATCGATGGCGAGCCAGGAATTCCAACGCTTGCTCGCCGGACTCGGCGAGTTCGAAATCGACGCCCATCCTCTTGAGGACTTGAGACGCGAGCCGGAGATTCAATCGGTTGTCGTCACACAGTAAAATTCGATTTCCCGCCAGAGGGCGTTTGGCCCAGGAATCGTGAACGCTCGAAGTGGGTTCGAGTTCGGCAAGTCGCATCGGGAGCTCGACGGTGAACGTGGTGCCGACGCCCATTTCACTGGATATTTCGATGCGACCCGACATCCGCTCGACGAGATCGCGTGTGATGGCAAGGCCCAGGCCGGTTCCCGCCGCGCTGTTTTCCTCCAATCGGGAGAAGCGTTGGAAGATGAACTCGTGGCGGTCGGGAGGGATCCCGGGGCCGGTGTCCGAGACCTCGATGTGCAGAAGCGTTTCTCCGGCGACAGTGGACGGATCTTGTCGGAGCAAGATGCAGACAGTTCCTGTCTGGGTGAATTTCACTGCGTTTCCGGCGAGATTCAGGAGGATCTGCGAAAACCGCACGGGGTCGCCCTCGACGGTCTGAATATCGCCATGCATGATTTCATCCAGACGAAGTCCCTTCTCCTTCGCGAGGTGTTGCAGCAACGAGACGCAATCGTGGGTTTTTTCCTCGGGAGCGAACGGGATCTTCGCCAGTTTCAGTTCTCCGTGCTCCAGCCTCGACATGTCGAGCATGTCGTTGACGAGGTGGACGAGATGATCGGACGAACGATGGATCGCTTCCAGATTTTCGGACAGTTCCGAAGGCGAAAGATTTCCGAGGCGCAGGAGTTGCGCAAAGCCGGAAATCGCGTTGAGCGGTGTGCGGAATTCGTGACTGACATGCGAGATCAAGCGCGATTTCGCCTCGGAATCCTTGGCCTCTTTTGCAAGCGATGCATGCAAGAGCTGTTCAAGTTTGTCGCGTTTGTCGAGTTCCCGAAGGTATCGACTCTCCATGAAGTGCAGAATGAGCCAGATGCCAAGGATCGCGACGAGAAAATTGGTGAGCCCCACGAACTGTTCTTGGCCAGCGGCGGTGATGGTGTTCCAATGCGGACCGAACGAGGTCAAATTCACGACAGCGGCGGAAATCAACGAGACGCCCAGCCAGAACCATCGCCAAGGCCTGAGTCCTGCATCGAACAGACCGATGGCTGCCGCGATGAGCAGAAGGTAAAGGACCCAAGAACTCGCAGGCTTGCCAAATCCGTCGTCGAAGAAAAACAGGACCACATGGCCGGAGAGCAGAAAAATCAGCGCGGATGCCAAAAAATGTCCGCGACGGTTCACAAGGTAGCCGAGACCCATTCCCAACATGCCGGCGGTTTCGACGTTCGCATACCGCGACAGGCCGTGCAGATAATCCAATCCTGCTTGCAACGCCAGCACGAACGACCCCGTTGCCGACATTTGTGTCAGGAGCCGGGATTTGGATTCGTCGTTTGTGAACTTGGACATCTCCGATGATTCTACGAAATCAGCTCGGAGCTTGCATCGACTCAATTTTCAAGAAATGCCCAGTTTGCAACTGAGGTCGAATGCTTTCCAAGTCCGAAATCGAGTCTGAATCCGAGCATTGGGGATCCAGACTCGAAGGATTCTTGAATCAGCCTTCTTCTTCCTCGCTCGAATCCGCCACGGAGGTTGGAATTCCCGCAAAATCGTCTCCGCGGAGGGCTTCGCGAATCTTGTTCTCGATATCGGCGGCGGTGGTCGGATTCTGACGAATGTATTCCAAAGCGGAATCGCGACCCTGGCCGATGCGCTCGGTGCCATAGGAGAACCACGAGCCCGACTTGGTGACAATTTCCAGCTCCACGCCCAGATCCAGGAGCGAGGACGGCTTGGAGACGCCTTCGCCGTACATGATGTCGAATTCGCACTGTTTGAACGGGGCAGCCAGCTTGTTCTTCACGATCTTGACGCGGGTGCGGTTGCCCACCACCTCTTCGCCCGACTTGATGGAGCTGATGCGGCGAATGTCGGCGCGCACCGAAGCGTAGAACTTGAGGGCGTTGCCACCGGTGGTGGTTTCGGGATTGCCGAACATGACGCCGATCTTCATGCGCAATTGGTTGATGAAGATCAGGCAGCAGTTGGACTTGCTCAAAATGCCGGTGAGCTTGCGCAGCGCCTGGCTCATGAGGCGAGCTTGCAGACCAACGTGGCTGTCGCCCATTTCACCGTTGATTTCGGCCTGGGGAACCAGGGCCGCGACCGAGTCGATCACCAGGATGTCAATGGCGCCCGAACGAACCAGCGATTCGGTGATGTCCAAAGCCTGTTCACCGGTATCGGGCTGCGAGACCAGGAGGTTTTCGATGTCCACGCCGAGCTTCTTGGCGTATTGGGCGTCGAAGGCGTGTTCGGCGTCGATGAACGCGGCGACTCCGCCTGCCTTTTGGGCTTCGGCAATGGCGTGGAGGGCCAAGGTGGTCTTGCCCGAGCTTTCGGGGCCGTAGATTTCGACCACGCGACCGCGGGGCCAACCGCCAACACCGAGGATGGAATCGAGCTGAATGCAACCGGTGGGAATGATGCCCATCTCGGCTTTGCCGCTGTTCATTCCCAGAGTCATGATCGAACCTTTGCCGTGGTTCTTCTCGATCTGACCCAAAGCAGTCTGCAACGCCCGTTCCTTGTCCTTGTCCAAACCGCTGGCGGAGATGGCGAATCCATCTTTGGCTGCGTTGGCGGCGGACTTCTTGGTGGTTGCTGCACTCATTTCGATTCTCCTGGGCACGTATTGGGTATTGGTCGGCGGCTCTGCAGGTTTGTTGGTAGGATGTCCACAAAACCGTTCCGACAAATCCAAGTTACGGGATACTGCACAAGAAAGCAAGTGCATTTTTGAACCAGTTTGTTGGACTTTGAATTCCATCTTCAAAATTTCACCGCAACGATTTGCGCAGATGCACAGGGTGCACCCTTGCGGAGAAAAAGAAGTGTTGCTCTGTTATGATTCAGGTCGCTATCCTGGGAGTTACCTAAGGAGAAAACCAACGTGGACCGGACCGCGCTGCTCTCACCCTTGATACTTGGACTGGTGGTTCTGCTGATCGCGATCACCTGTTTCGTGCTGTATCTGCGCGTGCGACTCCTGGAGAGGATTCGCAAGGACTTGCAGACCGCCCAGACCCGTCACCTGGAAGCGGAACATCGCCTTTCGCTCATTTTGGACGCCGCCTCCGATCCAATGCTTCTGTTGCGGGTCAACCCCCACGATGGCAGGTTTCGGCTCATCGCGGCCAATCGCGCCTTCGCGCTCGAGGCGTTTCCGGAAGAAGGCCTGGCCGAGTTGGGCGACCTGCTCGATCGCGACATCGACGACGTGGCCGCCATCTTGCAGACAAAAAGCGTCTCCCGGATGATGAGAGGACGCGAGAACCTCGACGCGGCGGTCCGTTCCGGTCATACCGTGACTTGGGACGACCAGTGGGAGGATGGAAGCGGACGCTTGATGCACGAAAGAAGCGACATCCCCATTCTCGAGGGCGATCTCTGCACCCATGTGCTGCGTGTCGCGCACGACGTCACCGACCGTTGGCGCCACCAGCAGGAAATGCTCGCACTGGAAGCCAACAGCTACCATTCGCAGAAGATGGAGGCGATCGGGAATCTCGCGGGTGGCGTCGCACACGATTTCAACAACATCCTGGGCGCCGTGGTGGGCAAGACGAACGTCGCGATTTCGCGAATGCCGGCTGGGCACTACGCAAAGGAGCCCATGGACGACATCCTCGCGGCCTGTCGCCGGGCCAAGTCCCTGGTACGGCAGCTTTTGGATTTTGGAAGACCCGATCCCGGAAAACGCTCCAGCGTCGACTTGACAGGAGTTGTCCGCGACGTGGTGCGCCTGATGCGATCGACGGCCTCGGCTCGGATACGGTTCGTGGTGGAGCTCCCCGAGCGGGGATTGACGGTGGATGCGGATCCTTCACGCATGCAGCAGGTGGTCCTGAACCTTGTGGCCAACGCCGTGCAAGCCATCGGGCCGCAGACAGGAACTGTCCGAGTCTCGGTGGTCTCGGGCGGCGAGGGCGAGGAGCGGACGGTGGTGCTGTCGGTGGTCGACGACGGCTGCGGCATGTCCAACGAAGTCCAGCAGCGCATCTTCGAGCCGTTCTTCACCACCAAGCAGGATCAAGGCAGCGGGTGGGGGTTGGCCGTCACCCATGCGGCGGTCCGCGAGCTCGGAGGTTCCATCCAGGTCCAGAGCGAAGAAGGCAAGGGAACCAGGTTCCAGGTCGAACTTCCCGCATCCGAAGCCGGTCCCAGTCCGACAGAATCCGGCATCTTCGATCGAAGCATCCTGATGCTTGGGGTTCGCGATCCGGGAATCGTGCGTTTGCTTCTGGTCGACGACGAAATCCTGATTCTGTCCGCGTACGCGGAACTTCTCGAAGCGTTGGGTTGCCAAGTCGTCCGGGCGTCGTCGCCCTTGAAGGCGCTCGAGGTCCTGGAGAATCGCGACGAGGCGATCGACATCCTTGTGAGCGACCTTTCCATGCCGCACATGTCGGGATTGGAATTGGCGCGTTGCGCGAAGGATCTCCGTCCCAGCATCGCCACGATCCTGCTTTCGGGGAACCTGGGGCGCGAGGAACGCGAAGAAGCGGAACGAATGGGGATCGGCGCGTGCCTTTCCAAGCCGGTGGACGTGGGCGAGCTGCGTCGCATCATCGACCAGCTTCTGGGGCGTGCCAACGGCGCTCCCGAAGCCATAGAACAATTGGCGCTCCCGGGGCTGTAATAGCGTTTCACAACTCGACAGAGATTGTCAGCGACCGGAATCTGTCTTCATGTGGGTTGGGCGCCGGACGGGTCTCCTCCGGACTCCCTCGGAGCTCGGTCGGTGCTCTGCACCGCGGTCACTGCACTCCCGCGCCCTCCGTCCCCCCTGGCGCGTCGATTCCTGTCGTGACGGATTCTGCTCGCTGCTGCGCCGTCGGTGCCGCCCTCTCCGGTTCGCAGTGATTTCGTTTGGAGTCGATGTCAACTGCTCACCATCGGGGGGCGCCCCCGACGTCGCAGAGTGCGCGTCGTGGTCGGATTTTGTCCGCAGCTGCGCCGTCGGTGCCATCCCCCTCCGGTTCGCAGTGATTTCGTTTGGAGCCGATGTCAACTGCTCACCATCGGGGGCCGCCCCCGACGTCGCCGAGTGCGCGTCGTGGTCGGATTTTGTCCGCAGCTGCGCCGTCGGTGCCATTCCCCTCCGGTTCGCAGTGATTTCGTTTGGAGCCGATGTCAACTGCTCACCATCGGGGGCCGCCCCGACGTCGCCGACTCCGCGTCGCTTTCTGGTTCACCGACCGCGCTTTGCGCGACCGGGCGTTGTGGACGAATGCGCCAGGGACCCTCGGCAAGTTCAGGACAAGTGCCGGCCGAATGGCCCGGGACCCCCGCAGCCGCCGCATCATCGTCGTGGGGACGCAAAATTTTCCGTCTTTACGAATTGTGGTGGCTGCGGGGCCTGGCAGGCAACCCCGGTGCCGCCCTGGATTGAGGCAGCGAACGGGCGGCAGGCGCTCACCCTCACGTTTCTACCTTTACGCGACTATGACCATGGACAGCAAATACAGCCCCAAAGACGTCGAAGCCAAGTGGGAAGCCCGGCATCGCGAAAACGGCGCCTTCCGAGCCAAAGGCGACGGGAAGCCCTTCACGATCATGATTCCGCCCCCGAACGTCACCGGCGCGTTGCACATGGGGCATGCCCTGAACCACACCATCCAGGACGTGTTGGTGCGTTTCGAACGGTTGCGCGGTCGTCGCACCCTGTGGCAGCCCGGCACCGACCACGCCGGCATCGCGACACAAAATGTCGTGGAACGCGCGTTGGCCAAGGAAGGCAAAAAACGTCGCGAGATGGGGCGCGAGGCGTTTCTTGACCAGGTCTGGGCCTGGAAGAACCAGTACGAGACACGGATCGTGGGCCAAGTCCAGCGCATGGGCAACTCCTGCGATTGGGATCGTCTGCGCTTCACCATGGACGATGGCCTTTCGCGCGCCGTGCGCGCCGCGTTCGTGCATCTGTTCGAGAAGGGGCTGATCTACCGCGGCAAGTACATCGTGAACTGGTGCCCCAAGGACCGCACGGCGCTTTCCGACGACGAAGTGGAGACCAAGGATGGCGGCGAACCTGGCCACCTGTGGCATCTGCGCTACCCGTTGGAAGACGGGACATTTCTTGTCGTGGCCACCACGCGCCCCGAGACCATGCTGGGCGACACCGCCGTTGCCGTGAATCCCAAGGACGAGCGCTACACGCATCTGGTTGGCAAACACATCAAGCTGCCGCTCACCGAGCGGACGATTCCTGTCATCGCCGACGACTTCGTGGAGATGGACTTCGGCACCGGTTGCGTGAAGGTGACCCCGGCCCACGACCTCAACGACTTCGGCGTGTTCCAGCGTCACCCCGAGATCGGTTGCATCGACGTCATGAACGACGACGCGACCTTCAACGACGCGGTGCCCGAACGCTTCCGCGGCCTGGACCGCTTTGAAGTGCGCAAGCGCGTGGTCGCCGAGTTCGAAGAGCTTGGATTGCTGGAAAAGATCGAAGACCGCATGACTCCCATTGGCCGGTCCTACCGTTCGGGCGAGCCCATCGAGTACCGTCTCAGCGATCAATGGTTCGTCGACATGAAGCCTCTTGCCGAGAAGGCGTTGGCGAGTACCCGCGAAGGGCGCGTGAAGTTCGTGCCCGACCGTTGGAACGACTACTACTGCAAGTGGCTGGAAAACGTGCGCCCGTGGTGCATCTCGCGCCAGTTGTGGTGGGGGCATCGCATTCCGGTGTGGTACGACGAAGACGGAGTGCCCGTGGCGGCGTTGGAAGAGCCGACGGTGCATCCCAAGACGGGGAAGAAAATTGTCCGGCAGGACGACGACGTGCTCGACACGTGGTTCAGTTCGGGCTTGTGGCCGTTCAGCACGCTGGGATGGCCGGGCGAGACCGCCAAGGCGGGAATGCCGGTGGACAGCTGGATCCAGCCCGACGTGAAGGGACATTTCCCGACCGACGTGCTGGTGACGGACCGTGGCATCATCTTCTTCTGGGTGGCGCGCATGGTCATGATGGCCAACGAGCTGACCGGCATGGACCCGTTCCACACCGTGTACATCCACGGGACCATTCTTGACGACAAGGGACGGAAAATGTCCAAGTCGTTGGGCAACGGCATCGATCCGCTGGAGATGGCCGACCAGTACGGCGCCGACGCGGTGCGTTTCTCGCTCTTGATCCTGTCGACCGAAGGCCAGGACATCAAGCTGAGTCCCACCAAGTTCGAGATGGGTCGCAACTTCGCCAACAAGATCTGGAACGCGACACGATTCGTCCTGCCGCACCTGGAAGGCGCCGATTCCTCGGTGGAAGCGTCCGATCCGGCCGACCGTTGGATCCGCTCTCGCCTGGCTACGGTGACAAAAAACGTCACCAAGTCGCTGGAAGCCTGCAAGTTCGCCGAAGCCGCCATGGAGCTCTACCACTTCGCGTGGGGCGACTTCTGCAGTTGGTACTTGGAACTGCGCAAGAACGAGATCCACGGCGAAGATGGACCCGCCAAGAAGTCGGCGGTCGGTTCCTGTCTGATGGTTCTGGACAACCTCTCGCGCCTGCTCCAGCCGTTCATGCCTGCCCTTTCCGAAGAGCTGCGTGAGCACTTGGGCTTGTCCGAAGCCATTTCGTCGTCCTGGCCGGTGTTCGCCGACAGCGCTGTCGACATCCAGGCCGAGCGTGCCTTCGGTCGCTTGATCGCCGCAGTGGAAGGCGTTCGTTCCTTGCGCGGTCGCTACCAGATCGCTCCTTCTCGGATTCTGTCGGTGGTGGTGCGCTGCGCCGATGCCGACGCCAAGGCTGATTTGGACGGCAACCTTGCTGCCTTGCAGAAGCTGGCAGGTGCCGAGGTGGTGGTGCAGGTCGATGGCGCCAAGCCCGCATTCGCCGGTACCGAAGTCGTGCAGGGCATGCAGATCCACGTGGTGCTGGAAGGCATCCTGGACAAGGCGACAGAAATTGCTCGGATTTCCAAGGAGCTGGGCGAAGCAGAGAAGTTCGCGGCGGCAATTTCCGGCAAATTGTCGAACGAGTCGTTCGTGGCGCGTGCCAAGCCCGAAGTGGTGGAAGCCGAACGCGAAAAGCTCGCCAACCAGTTGGATCGCGTGCGGATCTTCAAGGAAACCCTGACCGATCTGGCTGGGTAAAGTCGTCGCATGGCGCCTAAGTCGAAATCGGTGAAACCGCTTTCTTCCGTGGCGCCGCGTGTGACCGCGACTGGTTGGCTGTGTTCGCGCACCGATTCGTCGTGGGCTTCGCGTGCCTTGTCGGATATTCCCGCCTTCCTATCCGATCATGCCCATCTGGAGCGCAAGGCGGCCGCCAACGCCATGGGGCTGTTGGCGCGTTGTCCTTCAGGTGGAAATGCGGCGCGGTGGACGGGATTCCTCTCCACCGTGGCTCGCGAAGAAGCGCGCCATCTGGATCAGGTGATCCGCATCCTGCACAAGCGGGGCGGGACACTTTCTGTCCACCACACCAATCCCTACGCGGCGGAGCTGTTCGCGTTGGTGCGTGTGGCCGAGGGGCCTCGGGCCTTGTTGGACCGGCTGCTGGTGTCGGCACTGGTGGAAGCACGGTCTTGCGAACGATTCCAGGTGCTGGCCGAACATTCCACCGACGACGAACTCAAGGAGTTCTTCGCGGGGTTGTTGCGGTCGGAAGATGGGCACGCCAAGGGTTTCTTGCGGCTGGCGGCCATGGTGTTGCCACGCAAGGAATTGGATGCGCGCTGGGGAGAGCTGCGGGAAGCCGAGGCGCGGATTCTGTCGCACCAGCCGCATGGTCCGAGGATGCACGCGGGGTAGATCGGCGCTTTCGGTGGTGGCTCCGACTCACTCCATCTCGACGTCGTACCCTTCGCCGGTTTCGGCGATCACGGCGAACACGTCGGCCATCGGGATCTTCTTCGAGTCGTAGGTCAGACGCACGTGTCCCTTGATGACATCGTAGGCTTCGATGCCAACAAGCGTTTCGAGGCGACTCTTGAGGGCCTGGACGTCCTGTCGGGATTCCATCCCGCCGATGCGGAGTTTCAGAGTTTGCATGGACATGTGAGACGCTCCGAACGTTTCGAGTTTGAAAAGACGGCAAAAGTTAACCGCACAAGACGTCTGTCTTTAACAAACGCTGCCCGGATTTTTGCGACATTGTCCCAGTACCGATTTTGCGATTTTGCCAATAGCTCTCGAGTAAAAGGAGCTTTGAAGACTCGGTTTCCTTGGATTCGATACATTCGGTGGCGCAATTGACAACGAAGACTCGCCTTGCGCCGAAAATGTGGCTTGTCGCCCCAAAAAACGGAAATACTTTCAATCCACCGTAAACATGATTTCTGACAATCCAAAGCGCCCGATTCGGGTGGGTCATGTTCTGACCTCCCTTTGCGAAGGAGGGCTGGAACGTTTTTCGTTGTCTTTGGCCACGAATCTGCCCAAAGATCGTTTCGAGATCAAGGTGTACGCGCTCCTGCGCGAAAACACCTGGCTTGACGAATTTCGTTCCAAGGGCATCTCCGTTGAAGTCTTCGATGCCGACAACCGCCCACGGCTGGGGAGTCTTCCTCGCAATCTCAAGGCGCTTCTCCAACTCAGTCGTGCCATGTCGCGCGACGGGATCGATGTCGTGCACACACCCGACTTCTTCCCTGCATTCATGGGACGGGTGGCTTCGCTGGTGGCAAGGGTTCCCGCTCGTGTGCACACGCTCCACAGCGTCTACGATTGGTATCCATCCCTGGTTTTCCCGATCCAACGTCTGCTTGGCCGCAAGACGGACGTGATCACCGGGGTATCCGCGCCGGTCCTGGATTATTCCCGCTCCAGGGAACGTTTGCCCGTTGACAAATACCGTCTGGTCCACAACGGCGCCGATGAGAGCCGTTTCCGACCCGATCGCCAGGCTCGTGACGAATTCCGTCGCTCCATGGGGTGGTCGGACGACGATGTCGTGGTCGGTTCGGTGGGGGCTCGGACTCCGCGCAAGGGGCATCCCTTGCTCGCCGAGGCGATGATCCCCTTGCTGGTCAACGATCCCAAGCTCAGGATGGCGGTGGTCGGCTCGAGTGTCGGAAAGGACATCGATACGAAACCCCGCATCGACGCCTTGGCCGCCCAGGCGGGTGTCGGTGAACGCGTTCAATTTCTGTCACCCAGGCCGGACATCGAACGGGTGTACCGTTCGTTCGATATCCACTGCATGCCTTCCGACGTCGAGGGACTCAGCTTCGCTTCGATCGAGGGGTTGATGTCGGGCTGTGTCTCCGTATTCAGCGACTTGCCAGCCTTCAGGGAAGTGGTCGATTCCGGAAAAACCGGATACCTGTTCAAAAGAGGCGACGTGCTTGGGCTGCGACAATCGTTGGTCCAGGCGGCCGCGATTCCCTGGAGCGATCCGGTCTGGGTCGAGCGTGCTCGCAAGCATGCCGTGGAGCGTTTCGGGCAGACCCGAATGTTGGAAGGCTACGCGAGCATCTACGAGGAATTGGGGGCCCGATCGGCCCTGTCGCGAGCGCGTGCCTGATTCGCGTCTACGTCGATGATCGATCCTGACGTTTCTCCCTTGCTCGACGTGGAAGTGATCCTGATCGATGCGCCGTTGTTGGGCCCGGATCTGGAGTCGGCGTTGCTCGCGCTCGGCGCGAAGGTTCGCATCCGCGCTGCAAGCGAGATCGGATTGGAATCTCTTCGCGACGCGCGTCAAGCCGGTGTGGATGCCGTGGTCTCGATCAACCACTCTCCCGAACTCGCCTTGCTTTGCAGCCTTGCGCAACTGCGCTACGTGTCGTGGACCATCGATCCTGTCGGACACAGACGTTGGGCCATCCTTGGCGGGACCC
>JBDKGS010000034.1:0-21933 GCA_039798065.1 Fibrobacterota bacterium
GCGTTGCGGTGCTCCAATTGGCGGTCCAGCACACCCACGCGGTGTTCCAGCATGGAGTAGGCGCTGGACAATTTCTGGACATGCGATTCGAACCAGGAAAAGACCGGTTTCAGTGCCTCGGGGATTTCGGGAGGGAGAGCGGCGGGCGCTGTCACGACCAGCTTCTGTGCAAGCGGATGCGGTCTTCGATCGGGCCTTGGTCGCCGGCCGACCTGGCCAGGTAGGCGGTGGCCATGGCTTCCAATTCGTCTTCCACCGAGCGGACCCGGTCGAAAGCTGCCTTGAGTCGCGCGAGTTCGGCCTCGACTTCGGGGTCGGTAAGGTTTTCGGTCGTGCGCTCCCGGATCCAGACCTCCGTGAGCGGGCGCATGGCCTCGCGCCCTTTGCCCAGCAGCTCCATGGTTTCGCGCTTGCGCAGCACCAAGCCGGTGAATTCCTCGTGCACAAAACGCTCGCGCAGGGTTTCCAGGCCGTCGGACTGGTAGTCGGCCATCTCCTCGACCAGATCGGCCTCGCGGGCGATGTGGTCCCTGAGCTGTTGCAGCGATTGTGGCGTCACACAGGAATTGTCCAATAACAGAATCCGTCATGCCACAAGTCTTTGACAGGAATTGGGAAATGCTGGACGCCTGGAAATAGCAAAGGCGGGATGGGCCCGCCTTTACTTCCCGAGGGTTGAACCTGTCCGAGGTTAGGTCGAGGCCTTTCTGCCGCGTCCGATTCCGGTGTATTCGAACCCGAGTTCCTGCATTTTGGCGGGGTCGTACACGTTGCGACCGTCGAACACGACAGCTTGCTTGAGCGCGCTCTTGAGTAGCTGGAAATCGGGCTGCCGGTACACCGCCCACTCGGTGAGCAGAAGCAGCGCGTCGGCGCCCTTGGTGGCGTCCTCGGGGGTGTTGCAGAATTCGACCTTGTCACCGAAATGGCGAAGGGCTTCTTTCATGGCTTCGGGGTCGTGCGCGGCCACCTTGGCACCGCGCGCCAGCAGTGCTTCGATGATGGTGAGGCTGGGTGCTTCGCGCATGTCGTCGGTCTTGGGCTTGAACGAAAGACCCCAGACCGCGAAGCGACGTCCTGTCAAATCCTGTCCGAATCGTGCGATCACACGTTCCACCAGGATGCGCTTCTGGTCCTTGTTGACGGTGTCGACGGAATCGAGCACGCGCAACGAATACCCGGCGTCCAAGCCCATCTTGCGGATGGCGGCGACGTCCTTGGGGAAACACGATCCACCGTAGCCGATTCCCGGAAACAGGAAGGCCGATCCGATGCGGTTGTCCGATCCGATCGCACGGCGCACCAGATCCACATCGGCACCCATGGCGTCGCAGAGGTTGGCCATCTCGTTCATGAACGTGACCTTGGTGGCCAAGAAGGCGTTGGCGGCGTACTTGGCCATTTCGGCGGAACGGGGATCCATGAAGAAAATCCGCCGACCGGTGCGCATGAAGGGGTCGTAGAGTTCGGCCATGACCTTGCGTGCGGCTTCGTCGTCGGTACCGATCACGACGCGGTCGGGACTCATGAAGTCCTCGATGGCGTTGCCTTCCTTGAGGAACTCGGGATTGGAGACCACGCTCACGGGAATGGAGGTCACAGCCTTGATGGCGGCCTCGACCTTTTCTGCTGTGCCCACGGGGACAGTGCTTTTGTCGACCACGATCTTGGGCTCTTTCATGAGCTTGCCGATGGTCTGCGCGGCCGACAGCACGTATTTCAGATCGGCAGATCCGTCTTCGTCCTGCGGGGTCCCTACGGCAATGAAGATGACCTTGCCGTGGTCGATGGCCTTTTGGGCGTCGGTGGTGAAGACGATGCGGCCTTCGTGCTTGTTGCGTCGCACGATTTCTTCCAGGCCCGGCTCGTAGATGGGAATACCACCCTGGTTGAGGGTGTCGATCTTTTTCGGATCGACATCCAAGCACAGCACATGATTGCCGCTATCGGCAAAACAAGCTCCGGCGACAAGTCCGACATATCCGGTGCCAATGATGGTAATGTTCATTATTTGGTTCCACGAGGTTCAATGCACTGAGTGCGATGAATGAAGAACAACAAAGGTGCAAAAACGAGAGCGATGCGTCGGTCGATACTTGGTTGGCTGGATTGTCTACTTTCCATTTCATCCGATGGTTACCTAGTTCTTTTGGAAAAAGGGGATTCTTCCCAATGATCCGTCCCACGATGCTTTTCGGTTCGGGCCTGCTGTTGGCCACGGTGCTCCACGCGCAGATCGATCTCCCGATTGGCAAGGATCTCGACCCCTATTTGTTTCCGGCGATCGATACGCTCTACCTTTTGGAAGAGGGGCTCGATTCGTTGTCGGTGCCGACCTCCCCTGATTTTGCCGGTGAGATCAGAAAGTGGACCGAGGACCCTTCGATCACCTCGGTGCGGGTGGATACCGCCAATCGCGTTCTGCACTACACATCCCAATCCATCGGGACGGTGACCCGGTCGAACGGTGCAATATCCGGGACGGAGATGACCTACGTCTCCCAACCAGGGGTTGTGGACTATACCAAATGGCTGTTCGACACCCAAGGAAGACGTGTCTCGCAAATTTTCGGGACTCGCTCCGGAGGATTCGAGTTCGGCTCGGACACGATCGTGTACGATTGGAGCCGTTCCGGCTGCCCCGACGAATTATGGGCGGACACGAAGCGGGAATGGAGCGTTGATGCCGAAGGGCGCTGCATCCGCGGTACCATCTACGCAAAATCCGGGAATGTCTGGGGTCAAGTTGGGTTGGTCAACCAACTGGTCTGGGTCGGGAACCATTTGAGCGTGGTGTTCGAGCTGGAGATCGACGGAGCGAACGTCGATACCCTCGCCAAAGACGTCTATTACCACGACAACGATGGAAATTGGACCAAGGTTGAGAATTTCAAGAAGACGGCTTCCGGCACTTGGAGACTCGATGCACGCTCGACAAACGAATGGGGGGGAGGGAAATTCACCAAAGGGCTCGATACAGAATACGACGACGCTGGCAACATCGTTTGGAGTCAAAAATTATCAACCGTGTCGTCCTGGACAAGCTCGCTGCAGGGTTCGTATGTTCTCGGGGCTGGGTTGGTCGCTCGTGTCGACGGATCTGCTGTCGAGTTCTCCAATCGCGAAGGCATCCCGACACGGGTCAGGATCGTGGATCCCGAAGGCAGGTCGATCGGCGAGCTGACCATTCCGCCACGGGGAAGTGCATCCTGGAACGGTGCAGGTCGACATGGCGTCCTGTTTTGGAGCGCATTGACTTCCGGCAACCGTACCGCAGGCCGTCTGGTCCTGCGGTGAGGTGGGAGTGGAATATGGACGTCTCCGTCAACGTTGAAGCGACGGACCGTTGATCGACTTGCCGAACGATGCCGCCAGCGATCCGATCGGTGTGCTGCCGATCGACGGCGCGTGCGTGGTCTGGAACGATCACCTGGAGAGGCTCCCCGAATCGGGTGAAATCTTTGACGGAATTCGTCGCGTCGGAGACAGGGTGGAGTTGGAGATCGAAGGGATCGCTAGGTACCACATCGTGGGCGGCAGCTCGATCGAGGTTCGGGTCGATCCGGTTTCTGACCGGGAAACCGCTTGGTTCTTCCTGAAGGCCACCCCGTTCGGAATTCTCATTCTGCAGCGGGGGGAATTGCCGCTGCATGCGGCCGCGCTGGTTCCACCCGGGGGAGGAAAAGCCCTTCTTGTTGCAGGCGAATCGGGTGCGGGAAAATCGACCACCTCGGCCATTCTGGCCCAGAGGGGTTGGACACTCCTGAACGACGATATCAGTCGTATTGTTTTCGACGAGGAAGTACCGGTGGTCTGCCCCGGATTCCAATCGTTGAAGTTGAACGCCGACAGCTTGGCCTTGCTTGGATTGGACAAATCCTCGGCGCCACGTACACGCGGATTCAAGGAGAAGTACTACTGGCATCTGAGCGGTGGACGCCTCGCCTACCCGGTCGGTGCGATGATCGTTTTGGACGATCCACAAGGCGAACCACCAACGCCAGGGCGATTGTCGGGACTGGAATTGTTCAAGGAATTCTATCGACAGACCTTTCGCCCGTACCTGGTTGTTCCACTTGGGTATCAGAAAGAGCACTTCCGACAGGTCTCCAAGTTGGCTGGTGCGGTTCCCTGTCACTGTATTTCCGGAGTCGCCCGGCGCACTCCCGCCGACATCGAATCCTTGGCCCTTCGGATCGCGCAGGAATCCATGTTGGCGCCCAACCTTGCCGAACGGCGATCGTTGCCATGATGGATTGGCGCAGGATCGATTCGGTTCATCCAGAGCTCCGGTTCGCTGCGGCGTGTTCCTACTTGCCTGTGACAAATTCGAAAGGCTGGGAAACCGTCAGCGATGAACTGGATCGGGCCGTGGAGGAAGGAGGTCAGCCAGAAGATTTCCTGCGTCTTTTGCAGAGACATAGAATCCAGGCATTGGCTGCGGATGTTTTGCGTCGATCCAACCGATTAGGAATCATGGGCGCACATCAAGACGCTTTGCTGGCAATGGCGCGTGAGATTCGTTTGCGCGCGCTGCGACTGGGGATGCTCGAACAGCGTTTGATCCGAGACTTCGGCTTGGTCGGTATCGAATGCCTTTCCATGAAGGGAGGCCCTGGGCTTTCACGGAAGCTGTATGGCGACATGGGGTTGCGCCAATGCAAAGACATCGATCTCGTGGTGCGCCCTGAGGAGTTCTTCGAAGCTGTTCGGATGCTTGAAACCTGGGGGTGGGAGCCGAGCCAACCGGTATGGACGGGCGATTTCGGACACCGTTGGCTGTGCAGGCGCTTGATGCGTGATCTCGTGTTTGTCCATCCAGATGACGGTTCGGTTCTGGAGCTGCACTTCAGGTTCGAACGGGCCTGGGAGCCTCGCCGGGAAGAAATCTGGTGGCGCGAGTATCGGCTTGCTCCGGCAAACTCGTTGGGAAGCGCCGAACTCCTGTATTTGTGCCTCCACGGGGCGGAACACTCCTGGCTGCGCATGAAATGGCTGGGTGATTTGCGATCCCACCTGGAAAGAGTTCCCGACGCCTTCGACCGATGCCGGGAATTGACCCAAGAGCTGTCCCTCACCGCGCTGACAGATTCCGTCCAAACATTGTTGGGTCTTCTATATGGGGACGACAAGGATTTTCCGCCCGACCGGGTGGCGGGCGAGCAGGTTCGGATGGCTTTGCGCGCTCTTTCCCACCCTGAATTCGCCCAGATGGATCCTTGGGACGTGAAAGCGATCGCTCTGGAAGAGCGCTCGAGCCGGGACCGGTTCCTCGGTGCGAGGAACGAACAGGCAAGGGCGGTAGGCAATCGTCTGTTGTTGGCATTTGTGCGTTCGGGGGACGTGGTCGCGGTTGGGGACCGATGGGGGTGGTTCCTGGTGCTGCCCTTCGCGCGCCCGGCGAGCCTGGCCTATCGCTACGGAGCCTTGGTCTTCGGTCGCGTCGTGGATTCGATCCGACGAAAATTGTCAAAGGTTGTTTTCCTCGCCGAGGTCGGCTGCTCCCTTGGTCTGGCTTGGTGCATCAAACGTCTCGTGCCGTTCTCGAAGTTGTCCGCGCTGCTCGGGAGGAGCTCGGAAGAGGGCGAACCTTCGTCGGAGGTTCCGGCATCGGTGATCAGGCTGTTTGCGTGGGGGTTCGGGGTCTGGCATCGGAGGTGGCCTTGGCCGGCGGTGTGTCTGACCGAGGTGATCGCCTTGCGACTCATGATGAACCGGCGAGGCGTAGTGGCGACAGCGGTGTTCGGAGTGCGCTCGAGTTCCGCGAAGACGGGGATCGATGCGCACGCTTGGATGCGTTGCGGCGGTCGGATCCTTCCTCGCGAACAGGATGTATCCGAATACCGGGTGATGTCTACCTTTCGTCGTTGATGGTCTTTTTGCCATTGGAAATGGCAGAATCTGTCGGGTGCCGTTACAGGCCCGCAAGGGAGTGCGAATGTCGATTGCCGCCGATTCCGTTTTTGTCAGGAATACCGATCTTCCCTTCACCGATCTGGAAGACGCGGTGGTTTTTCTGGATGTCGAGTCTGGCGATTACCTGCGATTGTCAGGTACCGCCCTCTCGGTGTGGGGAGGTTTGAAGACGCCGTGCACGTTTGAAAACCTCGTGGGGCTCCTATCGGATGAATACGGAATTGATCGGGAAACGTGTCGTCGTGACACCGAGCCTTTCCTTGCCGAATTGATTCGAGCCAAACTCGTGGTCGAAGCGGTGCGGGAAGGCGCGTGAACGGCGCTTTAAGTCTGAATTGGCGTGATTTAATCCGGTGGTCGAAGGACTATGCCTGGGGGATGAGGCGCGCGTTCGGGGTTGCTCCTGGCATGGCGATGGTCTGGGGCTGTCTGCAAGTTGCCACGGGTTTCCTGCCATTGGGGCTTCTCTTGGCCTCTCGCCGCGCCTTGGCAGTGTTGGAGACGGGTGCGGGACGCTCCCAATTGGTTGCCGCTTTTGCGATCCTTGGGTCTGTTCTGCTGGCCGCTCCGGTTCTTTCCACATCCCTGCAGTGGATGCGGAGACGATTCGCGGATCGGGTCCAACAAAGTCTTGTGGAGTCCATGCACCACCAAGCGTGCCATGTTCCCTATTCATTTTTCGATCGCGCGGATTCCCACGACTTGGTCCATCATGTCCGGGTAAACACGCTCAGTCAGCCATTCAACCTGCTGGAGCAGACGGGTCTGGCCTTGCAGAACCTGATTTTGCTCGGAGGAGTTCTGGGCGTTTTGGGAGGTTATGCCTGGTGGCTTCCGGCTCTGCTTCTGGGGACCGCATTGCCAGGGCTCGTGGTCGTGGCGAAGTTCAACGTGGAATCAGTCAGGTTCAATCGTGCGACCACTCCGTTGTTGCGCAAAGGCGCCTACCTCTCGTGGCTGATGGGGGAAAAATGGTTTGCCGCCGAAATCCGCATGTTCCTGCTCTCCAAACTGTTCGGCGGGATGTATTCCCGGACCCGAGAAGACTATCGCCGCGAAGAGATGCGCATGAACAACAAGGAATGGCGCATCGAGCTTGGCTATTCCGCAGTGGGGGTGGTTGGATTTCTGGTGGGGATCTGGTGGCTTCTCGAATTGAAGATGGCCGGGTCGATCCTCGTGTCCGATCTCGTGATCGCTTTCCACGCGTTCTTGATGGGACAGAAATTGTTCCGAGGAGCGTTGGACAATGCGGGGCAACTCTATCGCGCTGGTGCCTTCCTCAAGGATTTCAGGAGTTTTCTGCGTCATCCCGCCGATCCTCCGGTGAACCCAAGTGCGCATCCCTTCGAATCGCTACGAGAAGGAATCGAATTTCAAGGAGTTCGATTCCGTTATCCCAATGCATCGAGGGACTGCCTGGATGGTTTGGATCTTTTCGTGCCTGCGGGAAAGGTCACCGCTTTGGTTGGGCCAAACGGATCGGGTAAGTCCACTTTGATCAGGCTTTTGTGCGGGCTCTACCGACCGGATTCGGGTAAAATCCTTATGGACGGGATAGAGACCCGCGCACTTCCGGTCGATCGCCTGCGGGCTTCCATAGCGGTTCTGTTCCAGGACCCGGTTGGATTCGATGCGACGATTCGGGAAAATGTGGAATGGGGGAATCCCAAGGTGGATGCAGCTCGCCTTGCAGAGGTGGCCAAATCCGCCGGATTGGACGAATTGATCGAGAAATGCCCCGAAAAATGGGATACGTTGCTGGGGGGGAGATTCGGGGGACGGGAATTGTCAGGAGGTGAGTGGCAGAAATTGGCGTTGGCGCGGGCATTCGTGCGCGATTCGCCCATCTGCCTCCTCGACGAACCTACGAGCGATTTGGATGGCTGGGCCGAGGCGGATTGGTACGAACGGTTTTTGTCATGGTCCGCCTCACGCACATCAATTCTCATCACTCATCGGTTTTCCACAGCGATGAGGGCCGATCGTATCTGCCTCATCGACGAGGGCAGGATCCGTGAACAAGGAACTCATGCCGAGCTGTTGAGGATGAACGGTCTCTACGCCGCGGGTTGGAGAAGCCAGATGACCCGAATCGATTCGTAAAAGCAAAAAAGCGCTGCACCCATAAGGTGCAACGCTTCAAAGTTCTAACTGGGAAACGACTGGACGAAAGGCTCAGGAGTCGTCGCGATTGCAGTTGCGACCACGGCCCCAACGGCTGTTCCCACGGCGATCTTCACGCTCTTCGCGATCGCGACCGAATCCACGAGTCAAGGTGAGCTCGGCGACATCAAGCCGCTCGAGAGTTGGTTTGGTCCAGATTGATTCAGTGTTCATTGGACACCTCCTATGATGCAACAAAAGAGAAAGCTAGAATCGGATATGATTAGAATCTACATGACAGCCGCCTTGAATGGCAAGGACCAACTGAAATTATTCGTCAGATCGCTGTGCGAGGGGGACGACGATTTTTTCTTTGAGAAAGTTCCCGGAATACCGAAATCAAAAACGCCGAATTGGTTTTCGCGTATCGAACAAACAATCGTCGCGGATCGGACGATAGCCGGAAGAGCCACTCTAGACCGCGTTCGATCATCCACCGGGGAGCTCTGCTGGCTCGTCCCGCATAGACAGGAATCGCGTAACCGAGCCCGAACATGCAGCCTTGTACCCGTCCCTTGTGGGCGGCCATCCACCGTTCCTGTTTGGGACATCCCAAAGCCACAAAGATCATGTCGGCCTTCGATGAGTTGATCCGATCGACTAGCGCATCGTCTTCTTCCTGGGTCAATTCTCGAAACGGGGGGCTGTAAGTGCCACACAAGATTTCAGGGCCAAACTGATCGATAGCGCGGAGCTCAAATGCGCGTAGGACCTCAGGGGTCGATCCAAGAACAAAAACTTTCTTCCGGGTCTGATGCGCAATGAGCAGAAGGAGCGGCAAAGTGTCGGGCCCTGCCACTTGCCTCTGGCGGATCGCGTAGAACCACCCGATACTTTTTGCGATGGGCAAGCCGTCCGGGCAGTTGAGATCGGCTCTGTTGACGATTTCGGCAAACTTAGGATCCCGACGTGCTTCCATCACCATGTGGACGTTCACAAAGTTGACGTAGGCACTGTTTGAATGCTGCGAAAGACGCTCCATGCTTTCCAAGATGGAGTTCACCGGCCCGGAATGAATATCGACACCGAGGATACTCATCCGGACGAGTGATGATGGGACGGTCAAATACGCGGATGACTCGGATAAGTTGCCTGACATAATCGTTCCGATCGTTCTAGGAAAAACTACATGCTCCGGACGATCTTTTCCTTGCGAGCTTCAAGAAGGTCGTGTTCAACCATTTCCTTGGCCATCTCTTCGACGGTGATCTTGGGTACCCAACCCAGCTTCTGCTTGGCCTTTTCTGGGCTCCCCAGCAGAGTCTCCACTTCGGTCGGACGGAAATAGCGTGGATCAACCGACACGATCACCTTGCCGGTGGCCACATCGATGCCCTTTTCGTCCACGCCGGTGCCTTCAAACCGGATGTCGATCCCGGCGTGCTTGCAAGTGAGCTGCACGAACTCGCGGACCGAAATCTGCTTGCCGGTGGCGATCACGAAGTCTTCGGCATGGTCCTGCTGCAGCATGAGCCACTGCATTTCCACGTAGTCCTTGGCGTGACCCCAGTCGCGCAGGCTGTCCATGTTGCCGAGCTTGAGGACCGTATCCAGGCCTTCCTTGATCCGTGCGATGCCACGAGTGATCTTGCGGGTCACGAAGGTCTCGCCGCGGCGAGGGCTTTCGTGGTTGAACAAGATGCCGTTGCAGGCGTAGATGCCGTAGGCTTCGCGGTAGTTGATGGTGATCCAGTACCCGTAGAGCTTGGCCACCGCGTAGGGGCTGCGCGGATAGAATGGAGTGGTTTCCTTTTGCGGGATCTCTTGCACGAGTCCGAACAGCTCGGAGGTGGACGCCTGGTAGAACCGGGTCTTCTTTTCCAGGCCACAAATGCGGATGGCTTCAAGGAGTCGGAGGGTCCCGATTCCGTCGACGTCGGCGGAATATTCGGGTTCTTCGAACGACACGGCAACGTGGCTCATGGCGCCCAAGTTGTAGATCTCGTCGGGCTGGATCTCGCGCACAAGGCGCACCAAGTTGGTGCTGTCGGATAGATCGCCGAAGTGCACCTTGAACTTGGGGTTGCCGAAGATTCCGTCGATGCGAGCTGTGTTGAATGAACTCGAGCGGCGCTTGAGTCCGTGGACCTCGTAGCCCTTTTCGAGAAGCAGCTCGGCGAGGTAGGAGCCGTCTTGGCCTGTGACACCGGTGATCAGAGCGACTTTGCTGGATGACATAATCTGTGACCTTTGTCTTCTTGGTTGTGCTGGACGAAAATTAATGACGGAAACTGTCTTGATGGGCGAGGAACCAATCGTACGTCGTCTTGATTCCTTGCGCCAATTCCGTCGTGTGCTTCCAGCCCAACCCGTGGAGCTTGGAAACATCGAGAAGCTTGCGAGGTGTGCCGTCAGGTTTTGTCAAGTCCTGCACGATTTCGCCTTCGAAGCCCACCACGGCCTTGACCATCTCCGCGAGCTCCCTGATGGTGACGTCTTCGCCGGTGCCGACGTTGACAATTTCTGGATCGTTGTAGGTTTGCATCAGGTACACGCAGGCCGCCGCGAGGTCGTCGACATGCAGGAATTCACGTTTTGGAGTTCCGGTGCCCCACATGACCACTTCCTTGGCGCCGGCCTTTTTCGCTTCATGGAACTTGCGGATCAGGGCCGGCAGCACGTGCGAGGCATTGAGATCGAAATTGTCGCCGGGTCCGTACAAGTTGGTAGGCATGAGCGAGATGGCGTTCAGCCCGTGCTGGCGGTGGTAGGCCTGGCACATCTTGATGCCGGCGATCTTGGCGATCGCGTACCATTCGTTGGTGGGTTCGAGCGCGCCGGTGAGGAGATATTCTTCCTTGATCGGTTGCGGCGCCAGTTTGGGGTAGATGCAGGAACTTCCCAGGAAAAGGAGCTTCTTGACGCCCGAAAAGTGGGATGCGTCGATGGCGTTGTTCTGCACCATCAGGTTGGAGCGGATGAAGTCCACCGGGTAGGTGTTGTTCGCGAGAATGCCACCCACCTTGGCTGCGGCCATGAACACGTAGTCTGGCTTTTCTTCCAAGAAGAGTTTGAATACGGCGCCTTGGTTCTCAAGATCACATTCTGCATGGGTGCGGGTGATGATATTGGAGAATCCCTGCGCCTGCAGGTGGCGAACGATAGCGGCGCCGACGAGTCCGCGATGCCCGGCGACGTAGATTCGAGAATGCTTATCCATGGAAACCTTCTAGTGTGTTGGGCTCAACGAAATTGGGTATCATCTTGGTCGCAGCCGATGCTCGTGACGAAGTAAGGGAGAGAATATCGCCAGAAGCATTAAAAAAAGAATAACGAACCCGAACCCGTTGCGGTAGTCCTCATTGAGACAATATTGCGATCTCATGAAAGGAAGATTAGAAAACGAGTTATTCCCGTTTGGTCGCCTAAACTGTTTTGTCGGCTATAAGAGCGGCTCACAAAATCAACGTTTTCTGCCTCCAAGAAGAACAGGGATCCATCGCGACACGCCGATGGAGAATGGACCAATCAAGAGGAGGCATGCCATGATTTCCACGGTCCATAGCAGCGAAAGCCTGGCTACGGGGGGGGCTATCACCGAGAGGTATGCTACAAGTGGAGCTATGATACCGAATACAACATTCAGATGGAGTCCGAGGTAAGCGATACTGCTGCTCCCAAGGTGCTCGCCCAAACGATTGCCGGGTGCAAGCTGGGCGAGACGTAACATCGAAAATATCCCGCACGTAGCCACCACATGTAGGAGCCATGGGTTCCCGGTCTTACCATAAAACAAGTCGATTCGCGGCAGTAGGAGAGCACCGCATACACTTGCAAGTAGTAGTCCCAAGAATACCACGGGTTGCCTTAGGCTGTGGTTGATCCGAGTCTGATGTTGGCGATAGAGAGCCCCGAGTTCTAGGAAGGGCAGGCATAGCAATGAAATCTCTGCGCTGAACGGAACCGGGATGCGAAAATGCAAGAGCAGATAACCTGTTGCAGCTAGCGCGGCTGAAATGGGCAGGCGTATTCTGGAGCCGAAGTGTCGATTTCCCAGGACGAATATGAGTTCGCCAACGCTTAGGCTAGCCAAAAACCATAGTGCTCCATGAACTGGACTAGAATCTCGGATCCCGGCAAGATGGAGTCCGAATGCGTCCATTGGGCTAAGGGTCAGGTGGTCGTGGAACCAACCTGTTGCGAGGAGATACAGAAGGTTTATCGTGCCGAGGAAGACGTAAGGTACGCCAAGCGAGATTGGTCGGTGGCGGATCCAGCGACCGGGAGAACTTCGTGATGGATCTGAGAGGAGGTAGCCGGAGAGGAAGAAAAACAGCGGAACGTGGAACGAGTAGAGCCAGACGATGATTCGCCAGTTCGCGTGCCCGTGCCCAGTCAGGACGAGAACGATTCCTATCGCCCGCAGATTATCAATCCAGTTGAGGCGCGGAGTTGCGTTCACACGGGTATTCTCATGAGCGCAATCCCAAGACGTTTGCGTGAATCCTCGGAAAGAGTGCCATCCTCCTCGGCGATGATCCAATCCGGCGAATCGGGGTATCCGTGCCAGAAAAGCCTCGGGCTGACAACGAGCCCACGGGAGAGTAGCGCGGGCTTGTAGGAAAAGGAGCTCTTGCTGATAACCAACAAGTCGGCCAGACTCATCTGTACGAAACTTTCTCGGGGGCCTGTTTCAAGGTGGTATTTGATTTCACCAAAACGTTCGAAGGCACGAAACTCGTCTTTGTTGCCTTGCGAGAATACATGAATCAGGATGGGCTTTATGACTGCCCCTTCGAATTCCTTGACGAGCTCTCCAAGTATACGCTCGAAGTAGTCTGCCGACTGGTAACGCATTAGGTGATTGGGGTTGTTCTTGGCTACACCTGACATGATGTCGCCTCTTCGAACATGGATCACTAGGTTGAACCGGTCGGATGGGAAAGAGCTGGGAATGGAGTCGAGCTTCGGAGAGTTCCAATACTTGGCGCGAAGAATTTCACGCACTCCAAACTGGTCACGGTAGCCTTGATCTTGCTCGAGAACAAAAAGTGTTGGCTTACGTGAGTTTCGATGAATGATCTTGAGCACGCGTTGGACTTCGGAGGGATTGTCCTCGTCAAAACCAGGAAGCCGAAGTGTACGGATACCTGTCCTGCGGAGTTCGATCGCGGATGCATCGCCAGCCTCGAGGTTTAGCAGTGCCTCCCAGGATGGATCAGGGAATGGGGTATGCGCAAAACAGAGCTCAAAACGACTGGCAAACCAGCGGCCAGCGATCCAATTTGCAAGTTGATGGCCGATTCCTGCGCCCGGATTGGGGATTGCAGTGAGGTGGCATCTTGCTTGTATCGCCTTGGATGAATAGCACAGGGATAGCCACCAAGAGGGGTACAGAGCCCAATAAGCAGGAGTGCCGCGGAGAATCCGCTTGATGCTGCGTTCCGCTTTTCTTATGGCCTTGGACAGGGCAGATCGACTTCTCAAGGCTTCTCCACTCATTCGTTTCTAGGCTAGATCTGTTACTGGTCCTGAGAAACTAGAATTTCCCCGCTCTTGAAGACTGAACTCCTACTGAACACCGGGGAGAATTCGGGTGAAAACAGCACTGCCGACCCTGATTCTTGCCAAGCAAGTGTAGGCCAAGGATTTTGGTGGAAGTGAATAGGAACGACGCCCTGCGCCTTCCCAACGCTTGACGAGTTTGCCGTCTAAACCGAGAATGTCAATGGAGTGTGTAGCCTCCGAGAAGGTTTCAACTTCCATCCCGCCTCGCTCCAGGCGAATAGAAGCGAACTCCCCATTGCGTGGGTCGACCTTGTTTTCCCAGGTGTTGGAGGTTTGGTTTGGAGTGTAAGTGTAATTGAACCCCTTGAACTGGCCTCCGAAATAATTGCAGTTGCCTTGTTCGTATGGCACGGGTGCGATGGTGGCCGCCGTCGAGCCATTCCCCGGAAAAAGCTCAACACTTTCACCCTTTCGGAGGTCGATCCGAAGTGTCCCGGAGGAATCCGTTACGGTTAGTGCTCTTCCTGATGAGGAGACCGCAGTTACAGGGCGCGCCAAATCTGTCTTGACTCGACAAGCGACTCCGGCTAGGCTTTGAACGCGAACCATCGTGGTCTTCGAGCCCTTTCGAATGGCGCTGACAAGAAACGCCCCTTCCGCACGCATCGTGTGGAAGGTTGCCTCTTGCCAAGTGGCTGGTATGGCAGGAAAGATTCGAATAACCCCTCCTTGGCTTTGTAGGAGCATGTCCTGCAGGCTCCTCGCCCAGGAGGCGGGTGTTTCCATTACTGGATTATCCCCTTCTTGGTACATCGTCGATGGTGTGTAGGGGACTCGCGCTCCGAATACAATATATCGGCGCAACTTTTCGAATGCCGAGTCGCCCATCCCCATCGTGGCATACATCGATGCTGATCCGGTATAGGAGTAGCCATGCCAGCTTGAAGTCAGTCCAGACCAGTACCGGACGGATTTGTCGATGAGTGGTCGGTGAGAGGCGCTATCCCAGCTGAGTAGATTGAGTGGGTAGAAAGCCACCAGGTGGGAGTAGTGGCGGTGGCTCTTGGATAATGGAACACCTGCTCCCACCATAAGGCCATTGCTGTCTACGCTGTACGGGGTCAAGCTGTCAAGCACTGCTTTCCAGCGTGATTTCAGCGGGTCGGTGATTCCGAGCATGGAGGTTGCGTCCAGCAAGGTTTTAGCTTCCCAGCGGATCAAGGCCAGTTTGTAGTTAGCATCCTTCATGAACCTGTCCGAGGTAGGATCGATTCGGAATTCGGCTGGGATCTCATAGTCGGGTGAGGTGCTCGATTCCATATGGTATTTGCTGTCGCTTCCCTTGGACAGGTAAGCCAGGTATGTATTAAGGCTATTCCGTAGCAATGGAAGTAGTCTGTTTTTCAGCATGGAAGTGTCCATGCTGTACCTGTACTGCATGTAATAGGTGTGGAGGTTCCACGGGAGCTGGTCGGCTGGGGCTGATGTGATCGAATAAAGGGCATCGCCGGAAGCAGTTCCTAGCGCTGCGCAATTTGAGCAGTTTCGGACGTTTGCGCTAAGCTGGGAGGCATTTCTATCGAACATATCCGTCAGTGTTCGCCCGAGTTCCGGCAGATTGGCGGGATTCATAGGGTAGTACAGGAGCTCCATGTTCATGTCCCACCAATAACATGGCCAAGCGCTACTCACCGACCATGGACCTTGGAGGTTGATGGCCGGACCTCCTGACCTAGCTGCACATAGCAGCTTGTAAAGCTGCACCCAGTAGTAGGATTCCGTTCGGGTGTCGGGGACCGATAAAAAATGTCGTTGGAACAAATCGTGCCAAGCGATCTGGTGGAGGGCACGGAGTTTTGTGGTACCGGCAACGAAGGCTGCGTTTACCTTGGATTCTGCGGAATCTCTTGCTTTGGCAGTTCGGGAGTAAGACGTGTTTGCCACGAGGACCTTGCTCAGTCCTGTCCCCGAGGACAACCAAGCTGTTGCGTATTCGCCCCCGGCTGATAAAGGCTGGACCCACCGTGAAACCCCTCCGGTTCCAGCCGAGGTGAAGCCTGCTGGATTTAGTTGGTAGCTGGGTTGCGCGTCAGCGATTGGCCGCGAGGAGATTGCTGTGTCGCCTTTGAAGGACCAAGTCACGGCCTCGCTACCACCGCAGGTTGTCTCCACCACAAGTACTTCGTTGTCGCGGGCGATGAAGGACTTGAATTCGACTGTGCCTTGAGTGGTGGTGATCTTCCCTTGGAGCTCCGCATCATAGATCCGAATCCGCATGCTCCCAGAGAGAATTTGCCCCTTGGTTGACATGAAGAACGAGCCGACTGGAAGCCGGTTGTTTCCGAACCAACCTCCTCCTGATGGCTGATGGTCGTAAAGATCGGCGCGACCCATGTCCCAGGCCAGCCGACTCGGGCCTTCGCGGTAGATAAGTGCTCCGAGCATTCCATTTCCCAGGAATGCGGATGAATCCAGCTTAGATGTCGCACTCGTGTAGGGTAGTGTTGAGTAGGTTGGGATAGATTCCCACAGCAGATCGTGTCGAGCATGGAACGCGCCGCGGTCGATGCTAACGACGACCTGCCCAACAGAATTGAAGGGCAGTACCAATACCGCGAGGAAGGCGAGGTTGATCGGGAGTTTATGAAGCGGTGACATGGTCGAGTCTCTTCCGAGAAATTTCAGGGTTTAGCCTTGCGGGCCACCCACATCAGTCCTGAAGATACCATCGCCCGGTGTTCATACCCGGTCGAGTGTCGAAAACCGCTCTGCGAAGTCGGAATATCGTGGCCTGCAGAATTCGGGCATTAACACCATTATCTCATTTTTCAGCGCTCGTGTCCATAGAAATTCAATATTGGATGGTTCGGCCGTGTACAGACTTCCGCCACCCGCCTTCCAACAATCGCTTGTGTCGCGCCAAGTCCTCGGGCGAGTCAAACCTGTCCCCAACTTTTTTCGCAGGTACACCTGCATAGATGGAATAGGGCTCGACATCCTTGGTTACAACAGATCCGGCTGCGACGATGCTTCCTTCGCCAATCCTGACGCCGCCAAGAACGATGCTTCCAAAGCCGATCCAGACGTCATCATCGATAACGATCTCTGAATCGATGCCTTTCCAGTCATAGTGTGGGTTGCGGATTCGTTGAGAGTATGCAATAGGAATCCCTGGTTCCTGGTAGGCGTGATCGTATTTTCCAACCAATGCGACGAAATTCGCTAGGATGACGTTATCTCCAATGCGCGCATCGCATTCGATCTGGGAATATTTACCCATGTAAAAGTTTTCTCCAGCCTGAACTCGATGTCTAGCCCAGATAACGACTCCTCTTCCGCAATGAAAATTGCGGCCGAAGGAATGGGTTCGCCACATGGTCTTTGTGTACAACCAAGTCAAAAGGCCTTTGAAATTGGAGAGCATTAGTTGCGATTCCGAAATTGTGTTGACAGCTTTTGGAGCTTCGCTAGCTGATATCTTGCGTAAATTCGGCGAAGACTCAAAGGGAGCTGATCGAGTGTCTTGTAAAATGCGCGTCGGAACCTGGAATGCATCGATTCATATTCCCTCTGAATTCGTGGGTCCACCACTGGATTGGGATCGAGTTTAAAATCAGTTGTGACACCCGGATCAAGGAGTGTCAGGTAGCGATTTTCTCCGCAGTCGGTGTGGGTGGCTGCATTGCCGAATCCGATGTTGCGGGTCTTGGAAATCCTCGGGTATACGTCCAGCATGCCGTATTGGAATTGGCAATATACCCAGCGGATCATCCATGAATTGATCCTGCCGGCCATTTGCTTGGTGAGCATGGGCGTCAGGTCACTTCCTCCACGATTGAAATGCTTCTGAATGTCCTTACGGGATTGGAACGTTGAGAAGTCACGCACACCCCAATCGACAAGCTTCCAGCGATCCAACCATGTCGCCCAACCCCAGGAATAGCAACGGTAGCCAAATACGTTGTCGTGAGGATGGCTGGCGAGAGATTCCATTGGGTAGGCAAACCCAGAAATGCCGAAGACTTTGGAGTTGCAAGAATAGAACTCTAAGGCTTGATTCATGAAGGCTAGAAAGTTTTGAGAGGTCATGATATCGTCCTCTAGGACGATTACTTTGCCATGCGATTCAAGGATCGCTGTGACGCCAAGAATGATCGATTGAGCAAGGCCCTGATTGGTCGACGCTTCGTGGATTGTAACTGACTTGAAGCCGTCGATCGTTCGTATGTATTCCCGGACAGCTTGGACTTCGGATTCTTTGCCGGGCCGGGCTGCATCTGAAAAGATGTACAAATCGCTGTTTTGCGAGAGGCTATTTCCCTGCAGCGAGGTGACTGTGGCGCGAGTTTCAGACGGGCGTGCGTAAACGAATAGGCAGATTGGTGCAACGGCTGCGCTTGTCATAGCTTCACCAGTAGCAACCGTTTTCAACAGACGAGGCCATGGAAGGCGTGTCTTCCATTCCGGGGCGTGTCCAGTGATCGTTATAGAAGCCCGAAATGACTGGATGATTGTCCCAGCGTTTTCCGCGAATACCGAAGAGAATTTGAGTCGCGCCACCGAGGTGGATGGCAGTCTTGCCCTTCCTCTTGATGTGGGCGGCAAGAGGAAAACCGTAGGCACCGCATCCGAGAATGGCCACGTCAAAATCTATGGTATCGATCTGGCTGCGCATGAAATCAAGCGCTTCAAACCAATCTTGGAACTTGGATCGTTCCCCACCGATTGTTTGGATGGCCCTGATGGTCTGGAGAGATTTGAATTTAGGCAAGACCGTTTGATCTTGAAAGATTTTCTCCCGGTGCTCGCTGTACTGGGACTCGATTGTCTTATTGAATGGGTGGATGACAAGTACATTCTTGCCAGCAAGGTTGGCGGTCCATGGGCGATTTGAAAGGTACGGCTCAAGTACGTTCAATGGGATGCGCACAGCCTTACGCAAATGGCTTCGGATGAGAAATTCTTCTATTCGCCAAGAACCGAGTATATCGACTTCATGACTATCATTCAACATCAGTTTTGAGAATCTTTTTAAAGATTCTTCGGTAGGAGGGAAGAATCCAGCATTATTTCGCATGGTACCAAACGTTCTACTTCGGAAGGCATATCGCAAGGGAACCGGAAGTTTTGGGTAAAGCATACCTTTGATTTCTACAGATCCAAACCTTGCAGCCATAAACGGAGATTCCGCTTGAAAGCGTCGATGAATCAATTCTACACCTGATTCGAAATCCGGAAGCAGGGAGTAAAGGCCTTTCTTAATCATAGGGTTGATTTTCAAGTTCGCATCCCTTTGTTCAGGCGCCTGATAACCTGTTGAATAACAAGGTTTAATAAAAACTTGGACACAGTCAATAATCCAGACTGTTGGATAGAAAAGTAGAGAGGATGGTGCCGTTTACGGCTGAGTTGTTTGAGCTCCGCGTTGGTTTTGGATAAAATCTCTTCCAGAGCACACTTGAGAAATGGTATTCCGTGGTGTGAAGTATTAAATGCAATGGTCGTCGCAGACGTTGATTTTAAGCTGTGAAAGTGCAGTAAATCCTGCGCCGATTTATCGGAATAAAAGTAAAATGTTTCGGGGGAAATCGTGGGGAGGATAGATGAAAGTCTATAGTAGGCACTTAGCTCTGATTTTTGGAGTTGAAACAGAAGTGGATTTTCTGATTCTGTAGAATCGCGCAAAAAAACATTCAAGTCAGATTGGCCGTTGAAATTTATAATGCGTTCTGCGCCAAGCAAATTGCCAAATAACGTTGCTGCATACCCACCAGCCGAGCTGCCTATAACAAGGATCTTAAGACCTCTTGTTTCCGCTTTAAGGAAATCCAGAATTGCGGAGGGCGAGTTAATGCTAGAGTTTACTCCAGACAAGTACCATTGTTTTTTGATGTCGCGCAGGTATATATGCTTCCTAACGCCAGGGAATCTTGTTCTGTACCATTCAAAGAAATTCTTCTTAATGACCCGTTGCCGGAAAGCTTCTTCTGTATTTGGAAAATAGATGTCGTGACTGCTGAAATAAATTGCACAATAACCGTCAGGTTGCGCTTCATCGAGTTCGATGAGATAGTTGTTGTTGTTGTATTCTGTTTTGATAACATCCGAATCTATTTGGAAGGAGTAGCTCATAAGGAAGCCTTCCAAAGGCGCGGGGCTATAACTCGGATATGCATGGTGATCCACTGACGAACGGCTAATGCTATGCCAAAATGCCGGAAATTAAACAGAAAATAGGGGATGGGCTGAGCATACGCTAGAGGTGAGTAGAGTGATTTGACTCGTTCGACCACCGGTATTTCTGGACGGCACCACTTAGGAAGCCGTGGATTACTTTCACATGAGCCAACGAATGACGGGGCCGTATAGGCTTGGATACCGAGTTTTTTTGCTCGCAGCCCGTAATCCCAATCGCCAATGGCATGAGAAAATGTGTTTGATATGTTCCCAAGGGCTTTAAAGACGTATTTGGGGATTAGGACGCAATTGCCATTGATAATGTCACAAGGCTTGCAAGTCCCATCTGGTACGATGTAGCCGTCGGCGGTGGATCTTTTGCCGCCATAGGTGATCAATCCTGTGGCCTCCGACCTGACGCTGCAGCATACAATCGCCTTATTGTCAAAGCTATTTGAGGCAGACATGATGGTGCGAAATGCGTCTTGTTCGAGCAATGTATCGTCGTTGAGCCAGAGGTAAAAATCGTAGTCCTCACGGGATGCAACTTCCCAAGCTAGGCGCATACCGCCTGACCAATAAAGCTCCCCGGAGCCTTCGATGATATTAACTTCAGGATACAATTCTTTCGCGATTTGCCCGGTTCCGTCGGTGCACCCGTCGTCAACGAGGTAGACGACGGGTCGGAAACCCGGAAAATCGCAGGCGAAAAGTCGTTCCAGGCAAGCGATGGTCTTGGTTACCCGGTTGTGGCATGTCATAAGGACGGCAAGCGAACACATTAGTTTGTCTCGTGATTTGGAATGTTTGTTTTCCTCAATCCGAAGGTTTGGCGGAGCCATTCGAACACTTCTTGATCGGAAAGCATCCTGAATTCCCTGGAGCAGCAGAATCCGATGGTGATCCAGATCGATAGGTAGGAAAGATTGAACTGGTTTCCCTCCTCGACCCAGGAATATGCCCAGCGGAATGCGGTGAGGATGCCCATTGCTTTGACAAGATAGTTGTTTGAATCGTTGAGTGCTAGCCAAGATGCGTGATAGAAAACCAAGCAATAAAGCAAAACGCCAACAATCCCCGTCCAGGTGAATATATTGAGAATTGCAGCTTCATTACTCTGTCGCTCCGCAACACCCGTGATTCGTGCGATTTCTTCGAAGAGCTTGGTTTCGTTGCCTTTGGCTGGAGTCCGGCCGAACCACCAGGTATCGTACTTCCTTGCGGTTTCAATGACTTCCAGGTAGAGCGGGGTTCTTGTGTCGGCCTTCAAGTCTTCCTCGACAGTTTCTCCGGACCTGGTGACTTTGGTTTCAGATGCGTCCATCTGAACATACTTGTCGATCTGGAAGATATTGAAGTCATACCACGCCGCTAGGGCTAATAGGCAGAAGGGGGAGAGGATAAGAACCTTGCGGACCAATTCCAAAATTTCCCTTGGGACAAGCCATCTCAGCCAGAACCAGCTAGAAGATGCCGCTGCAACGGAAAGACGAATGGCTGTACTCCTTGCTCCTAGATCGGATAGGACAGCAAACAGCGAAAGTGCAATCAGAAATGCCTTCCAGCGGGTGTCAAAATAGGGAAGGAACAGGAGAAATATCGGAAGAAATGCGAAGTAGAACCCATAGACATTGGCCGGGATGAGCAAGAAAAAAATGGGGAAAAGCAGAGGAGTGTAGATCGCTGCCTTCCTTAAAAATGCGGATGCCGTTCGGAGGTCGAACGCGATTAACGCCGCTGATGGCAGGAGGAGCCCGAAGGAATTACCTGCAAGTCCTTTCCAATCCCAATAGGTGGTTGCCACAAAGCATCCGCGGGCGATGCAGAACAGGTTCCAAACTAAGTAGAGATGGATCCACTTCATCTGGCTGGAGTATCCGGTCCCTTTGAGTCCGCGCTGGAGTAGCTGAACCCCGATCAGGAAGGCTCCTTCAAAGAACCACCATGCAGTAGTACTGCCAACCCCGATCCGCAGGTACGGATGCACGCTGACAAGAAGGAGCGGCAGATAACTCCAGGCGATGAAGTTCGAAAGACCCATCTACTTCAGATGAACAAGCTTGGCGAGTCTAGTGCCAAGTCGCAGATTCGCCCTAATGTGAGTGAGCATGGAATTGAACTTGCGATGGTCGAGGCGCCGCTTGCCGTGGAGTTTGAGAAAGGCTTCATCGACCGTACGGCTTGGTAGAATAATGTCCGGGATGATCGTGCAGGATTCCGTCGTTT
>JBDKGS010000035.1:0-21924 GCA_039798065.1 Fibrobacterota bacterium
TCGCTGGACACCATGAGGAATCCGCCGCGGTGGAATTCGAGTCGATGCCGGATCTCGCGCTCGACGATGACGGGAAAGGCTTCGGGAGGCAGGACTTCGCGGCCTGAAAGCCAAGCAACCAGGCCGGAATGCCCGATGTTGCAGTGGACCCAGACCGGAGTGCGGTTTTCCAAGGCGGTTTCGAGCTCGCCCTTGGACAATTCCTGACATCGCGCTCGACCCAACTCGAACGCGCAGATCACTCCGGTGCTCGGTTCCGGCAGTTCTCGATTGGAACTCGTTTTCACCATCGGTGAAGCAATCTAGGCGCAACGCCGGAACAACGAAGCCCCCATGCGCGTTTTCGCACACGAACGCAACACCAGCGCAACATCCCGAAACGAAAAAGCCCCGGCCGACATTTTCTGTCGACCAGGGCCGATGCTTGCGGAATATGTCGGATCGCTTACGCGACGCCGAGGAATTCCTTGACCACGGCCAGCTCTTCGTTCAGTTCCTTGACGGAAAGAGCGATGCGCTCCTTGGCCAGGGTGTTGAGATCGTAGCCCTTGACCACTTCCCACTCGCCGTTGCCGACAGTGCGGACCGGGAACGAAGCCATGATGTTGGCATCGATGCCATAGTCGCCGTTGGACCAGACGGCCACCGAGTGGACGGTGGAACCGGGGGTGACCAGGCTTCGCACGTGGTCGATCAAGCCGTTGGCGGCGCTGAAGCGGCTGGAAGCGCCCGCTGCGTCGATGATGGCCGCGCCGCGCTTTTGCACGGTGGGGATGAACACTTCCTTGGCCCACACGTCGTCACCGATGACTTCGGCGGCCGACTTGCCGTTGATCTTGGCGTTGTAGTAGTCGGGGTACTGGGTGGCCGAGTGGTTGCCCCAGATGATGGCCTCGGTGACGGCGCTGGAATGCACGCCGGCCTTGGCGGCCAACTGGCTCATGGCGCGGTTCTGGTCCAGGCGGGTCATGGCGCTGAAGTTCTTCTTGGGCACGCGGGGGGCGCTGGTGGCGCAGATCCAGGCGTTGGTGTTGCAGGGGTTGCCCACAACGGCCACGTGGACATTTTCCGCCGCGACGGCGTCGATGGCCTTGCCCTGGCCCACGAAGATCTTGCCGTTTTCCGTCAACAAGTCCTTGCGTTCCATGCCGGGACCGCGGGGCTTGGAGCCCACGAGCAGGCACCAGTCGGCGTCCTTGAAGGCGACCATGGGGTCGTCGGCGAGCACGATGCCCTGAAGAAGCGGGAACGCGCAATCTTCAAGCTCCATGGCCACACCCTTGAGGGCCTGCTGGGGCTTCTCGAAAGGGACTTCCAGGAGCTGGAGGATGACGGGCTGGTCGGCGCCGAACATCTCGCCCGAAGCGATGCGGGGGATCAGGCTGTAGCAGATCTGGCCGGCGGCTCCGGTAACGGCGACGCGAATGGGCTTCTTCATGCGATGGGCTCCTGGGACGTTAGGTGGAAGAGGTGGATGAGTAGGTCCGAAATGTAGACAAGAACAGCGAGACTGGACAGGAACAGTCAACTGACGGAATCCGACCAAGGTCCCATTTCCATTGCAGAACGCGGCCTTGGCCGAGTCACGTGAATGCTACAGAGTCATTCAAGGAAGCGCTCCACCGACTGACTCGCCAAGTCCATCTCTTCGGAAAGGCGGGTGAAGATCTCGAACGCAGCAAAAACATCTAGGCTCTGCCCAGCCAACTCCAGCGATCGAGCCTGGACTTGGAGTCTTCCCAGACAAAGATTGGCGGCAGCGCCGTTCAGGTGATGGGCACCGAGTTCAATCGCGGCGGCATCGCAGGCTTGTACCGCAAGCTCAATGCTTGCGCGCATCACAGGCAACTCCTGCAAAAAGCCATTAAGCACCTGTTCCGCGAGCACCTTGTCGTCCAAGATTCGAGCAAGGAACTTGTCCGGATCGAATACCGTTTTGTCAACAACATCGATCTTGGCGTCGGAGTGCATCGCCCCTGAGATTAACAGTTGAAACGGCGTCGAGCTGCCGTCAGGGGCGATTGGACCGAAATCCAACCACCTCTTCATCACGTTTTCCATGGCGCTCCAGGTAATCGGCTTCGACAGGTGATCGTTCATCCCCGCCTCCAAACAGCGATCGCGATCATCGGACATCGCGTTTGCGGTAAGCGCGATGATGGGAATATCGTGACGTAGCACGCGGGAATCCGGCGAACGGATGATCCCGGTGGCGGTCAAGCCATCCATTTTGGGCATCTGCATGTCCATGAAGACAAGATCGAAGGGCTCTTTTTCCAATCTCTCGACGGCCATCGCACCGTCCTCACAAGCCACGGTATAGCCGACACCAAGTTTTCGCAGAATGCCAAGTGCGACGATCTGGTTGGTCCTGGAGTCTTCCACGACCAGCACCCTTGCATTACGGAACGATCCCTCGTTCGCAGCGCTGTGATCGCCGGACAATTTCAGTCCTTCTGCGCAAGGAGCGCATTGCGATTCCGGGCCGTTTTCCTTCGACACGCAAAATGTCGCCGTGAACCAGAACGTGGAGCCGACTCCAGCCTCGCTTTCCACGCCGATCTCGCCTTCCATGAGCTCGACTAGCTCACGGGAAATGGCCAACCCCAATCCAGTACCTCCAAACCGCCGTGTGGTGGAGGCATCGACCTGCGAGAATTTCTGGAACAACAAGTGCTGTTTGTCGGATGGGATTCCAATGCCGGAATCACGTACCGAAAATCGAACCACGATCCGGTCCCCTGTCCGAGCCAAAGGCTCCATCCCGACCACCACGCCGCCCTGGGAGGTGAATTTGATCGCGTTCGAAACCAGGTTCATCAAAATTTGTCGTAGCCGGTTTGGGTCTCCCACAAGCCGATCGGGAATCGAATCATGGACCCTTCGCGACAGCGCGAGCCCTTTCGCATCGGCTTGGACCTTCTGGATCTCGCAGCATCGGGTCAACAGTTCCCGGATGCAAAATCCCGTCTGCTCCAGTCGCAGCATTCCCGCTTCGATCTTGGAGTAGTCCAGAATGTCGTTGATCAGCGAAAGCAGGGCTTCCCCGCTGCCCTGGATGATCTTGGCGTAATCCAATTGCTGGGGTGTCAAATCGGTATCGAGGAGCAACCCGCAGATCCCGATCACGCCGTTCATGGGAGTTCGGATTTCATGGCTCATCGTTGCCAAAAATTGACTTTTGGCCATATTCGCCGCGGTCGCCTGGGCGGCGAGATCGTTCGCAAGAACGGTCTGTTCCTCCAGATCCAGGTTGATCCGATGGAGTTCCTGATCGGCCTGCCTGGAAGCGGTGACGTCCCTGAAAGTGACCACTACCGCGGAGTTGGCACCGTTCGAGGATTCGCGGATCAGTTCGGTGTTGATCTTGATCCAGGTCAGTTCACCGCTAGGCTTGTGCACTCCCATCAAGACATCGTGCATCGGCTCGCCAGTGGCCAGTGACCGCATAGCCGGATGGTCCTCGCCGTGAAATGGCGTCCCGTCTTCGTGGATGGAACGCCAACATGGGTCCATCGAGGTCCGCCCCATCAGCTCGTCGCGATTCAATCCCAGGATTGCTACCGCGGCCTTGTTGCACTCGATGATTTCGCCACTCTTGCCCTGAAGGACCACTCCTTCCGACATCGCAGTGAACAACGAGATCCAGCGCGCCGATTGTCGCTCGGATTCCGTCAGATTGCTCCGAAAACCCTGCGACTTGTGGAATGCAACCCAGGAGATGACACCCGTTGCAATCGAAAAAACCGCTACATCAGAAATGGTTTTGGAGAGTTCCACGGAACCGTTGGCCTGTACCCACGTGAACACCGCAGTGGAGCTGACCCAGGCCGAAAATCCGACTTCCTTCGAATAGAGCAGTCCGCTCCAAACCACGGGGACAATCAATAGCGAGAGTTGCGCGGTCCCGCCCTGCACGCTCGCAGCCGAAATGCCGCAACAAACCGCAGGAACCACCGAAATCAGGGCGATCATCTCCCATCTGGTCAGGGTGCGTCGCACCGACATCCAAACGATGCTCGTCAAAATCACCAAGGATATGGTCAACCATGCAACACTTTGTGGTGCGTGGAAATAAGTCGAAAGCGCGAAAAACGGCCCCACGCAACCAAACAGCATCAAGGCCATTTTGCGCTGGTTCGCTGGCGACTCATCCGCCAGCCGTATTTTGACCCCAGTGACGAGATTCTCGATTCGCATTCCTCCAAGTTTTACCACCACGGCGACGGATGAGCAACGAGTCTCTTCACGTTCGAGAGTTGCCGGGTTCCGGCACGTTCTTGAAATACGATATCGCCCCAACGCGATGTCGGCTCGCAACGGAATATTGGGATCGCAATCGGAAGCGACGAATGGGAGACTTGCAAGAGCCAGTGTCCGTCGAAGCGCCTCTTCTCGGTCGACATTTCCAGGAAAGCCCCCAATGACCGAATCGAGTGTCAAGCCACTCGAAACATCCACGACAAGAATTGTCGTGATATTGGCGATGGGATGCCTTGCCATCGCGCCGGTCGCATGCGTCGCATTTATGACAGGAATCGTCTCGCCGGCAAGCTACACCGCGATCCATCTGACGACAGGCATCGCTGGTACCGTCGGATTCTGGGTCTATGTCCGGCTTCTCAGGCGCGCAAGGGTCGTCGCGGCCAACATGTCCATTCTGCGCATCGGGTTGGAACGTTTCGCGACCGGGGATCTGCGTGAAAGAATCCCCTCGCTTGAAAACCACGTGCAGCTGGAACCCATGCGGCGTTCCGTGAACGGGCTTGCCGTGATGATCACCGGAATAGTCGGCGAAATGTCGCTAGGTCGAACTGCCATGAACCGCACTCTGGAAGAACTCACATCGCGAATCGAAAAGCTCCACCCCCAGGCGCAAGGGTGTCACGACCTGATCGTGAGCATCCACCGAGAAATCGAAAACGCGGCGATTCCCCACTCCGAAAAATTGAGAGGCATGTGCGAGGAATTGGCAAAGCGTTCACGCATGGTCGAAAACACCCTGGGATGTCTGGAAGAGTATTCGGTTCGTGTTCGATGGGCCAAGCAGTCCTTCGACGCGGAGCTTGCCGAAATTCGATTGCGTGAACCTCGCGCGCAATGGAGGCCCGAATACAGCGTTGGAATCACCGACCTGGACGAACAGCACAAGGTGATCCTGCACTTGATCGATCGATTGTCCGACATCGGGGAAAACGATGGCTCCGGCGAAGCGATCGCGAACGTTTTTCGGCAATTGATCGTGTACGTACACAGCCATTTCTGCGAAGAAGAAGAATTGATGGAAACGATGCAGTACACCGACACCGACACCCACAAGTCCCTGCATCGCGCATTCGAGAAGGAAATCGAAGAAATGTTCCGTTCGTATACAGATGGTGCTTCAGCAAACGGACCGAACGCTTTGCTGACTGTGCTTCAACATTGGCTGGTACACCACATCCAGATTTCCGACAAGGCTTTTGGCGATTTCGCCGCCAACCAAAACGCGACGATCGGACCAATGACGGATTTCAAGAAAAGGAATGGAATATGAACTTCAAGAAAAACGCAGAGTTGCGGCGGCTTGGATATAACAGGACGATTGCGACATGAGCCATTTTTCCCGCCCGGCATCGAAGCTGACCTCCCTCGAGATCCTCCGCCAGATCGGAATTTCGGTCCTTGCCATTTGCATCGCTGTCGTTGCCAGGAAATACCCGTTGTCCCAGCTCGAAGGAAGGATCGTCTGGGTGACGTTCTATCCGGCGGTCATGATGTCGGCTGTGCTGGGAGGATGGATTGCCGGCGCAGTCGCCGTCGCCGGATCGTGTTTCGTCGCGATCCATTGCTGGTCGTTTTTTGTCAGCACCCCGTTCATCCACGGATCGGCGGATTGGCTCGGTGTGTGGGCCTTTGTTTTCAATTGCGCGCTGATGATCGGCACCGCCCATTTGATGCACCGGGAGCGCGCCAACGCCTGGATCGCCAAGGAGCAAGCCGAGGCAGCCAACCAGACGAAAAGTCAATTTCTGGCAAACATGAGCCACGAGATCCGCACGCCCATGAATGCGATCCTGGGATTCTCGCAACTGCTCCAACGCATGACGGATCTGCCGGAATCCGCGAAATCGAAGCTCGGGATCATCCAAAAGAACGGCGAACATCTGCTCGGGATCGTCGACGAAGTCCTGGAGATGTCGAGGATCGAATCGGGCAAGTTGGAAAACCACGAATCGGTCGTCGATCTGCACGGCTTGCTACAAGACCTGCACATCATGTTCCAGACTGGCTGCAAAGAGAAAGGTCTCGCCTTCAATCTGGACATCGACGACACCGTACCTCGGTTCATCGAGATCGATCTCGGCAAGTTGCGGCAGCTCCTGATGAACCTTGTTTCGAACGCGATCAAGTACACCACCAAAGGATCCGTCGAGCTCCACGCAACCTACAGCTTGTCTGGGAATCTTTCCATCCGAGTGCAGGATTCGGGGATCGGCATCTCCATCCAGGATCAGGCATCTTTGTTCCAACCCTTCCAACGAACCAAGCAAGGCCAGCAAACCGCGGGAGGCACCGGGTTGGGACTGGCCATCAGCCGCAGCTTCGCGAACGTGATGGGCGGACGAATCCATCTCGAAAGCGTTCAAGGGAAGGGCAGTCGGTTCACCTTGGAATTGCATCCAAAACTCTCGCAATCCTCGTCCATCGCCAAGGCCCGCTCGGTGGGAACACTGCGAATCGACGCGTCTGTCGAAAATCGACGGATCCTGGTCGTCGAGGACATCGAATTGAATCGGCAGTTGATGTCCGAAATTCTGCAGCCCATTGGCTTCGAGGTTCAAATGGCGGATAACGGAAAAATCGCACTCCGAATGCTCGAATCCCAATCCCCACCAGCGGTGATCCTGATGGATTTTTTCATGCCCGAGATGGGTGGCATGGAAACGACCAAACGAATCCGGGAGAGGTACTCGGCCGCCGAACTTCCCATCATCGGCGTTAGCGCCAGCGCATTCCACGAAGAACGAAATCGATTCATGGATGCCGGTCTCAACGCGTTTTTGGCCAAACCGTTCCTGGAAAAGGACCTTATCGAGTTACTGACACAATTTGTCAAATTTGCGGAGACAGAAATTCCCTCGGAAAAATTTCTGCCCACGCTCGAGCGCGCGCCCGTCGCCTGGAAAAACGCCCTTCGAATCGCGATCGACCAAGGCAACATCTCCCATCTCAAGGCTTTGGCCGGCCAGGTGGAAGAATTCGACCAGAAATTGTCGACCTGGATCCTGGAACAGTGCCTCTCGTTCCAATTGGCGCGATTGAAGCAACTGGCCGAAACCATCCCGAAAGACCCATCCTGATGGAATCGACTTCCCGCATCCTGATCATCGACGACACACCGGCCAATCTGCGCGTTTTGGGCGAGATGCTGGAAGGCATCGGTCACGAGGTCCTGATCGCCTCGAGCGGACCGGATGCCCTGCGATTGCTAGAAATCCAGGAACCTCCCCAACTGATCCTGCTCGACATCTCGATGCCCGGCATGGACGGATTCGAAGTTTGCCGTGCGTTGAAGAAACGCACCGAAACATCCTTGATCCCCGTGATCTTCATGAGCGCCTTCGACATGGTCGAGCACAAACTGAGGGCCTTCCGCGAAGGCGGGATCGATTTCATCAGCAAGCCTTTCCAAGTGGAGGAAGTCCTGGCGCGCGTGGAAACCCACATAAAGCTGGGCAACGAGATCAAATCGAGGATCCGCTCGGAAGAACGCCTGCTGGAAGTCGGGAAGGTCCTGAAAAAAGCATTGGAAGTCGCCCACCTGGGATATTGGACCTGGTATGTCAAGACCAACGTCCTGGAATGGTCCGACGAGATGTACACGATCTTCGGAGTCACACGACAAGATCCGTCACCCAACTTGACCCAGATCATGGTCGATCGGATTCATCCCGAAGACCGCGCCAAGGTGGAGGCCGTGAACCGGTCGGTGGCCGAGGACGCCCAGGCGTCGCCCTTGGAGTACAGGATCATCCGGCCCGACGGCATGATCCGAACGGTTTGGGGAAAGGCATGGGAACTGGTCCTGGACGACGACGGCAATCCCGCGTTGCTGAAGGGGATCATGTTGGACGTGACCGAGCGGAGAACGGCCGAAGACGAACGATTGCGGCTGGAACGCCTCCTTCTGCAAGCCCAAAAACTCGAATCCATCGGGCGTTTGGCAGGAGGTGTCGCCCACGACTTCAACAACCTTTTAGTGGTCATGCAGGGCCACGCCGAAATGGCGCTGGAGAGATTGGAAGTATCCGATCCATCCCACGAACATCTGGCCCAAATTCTTTCGGCCGCCCGGAAGTCAAGCGGCCTGACTAGACAGATTCTGACATTTTCTCGACAGGAAACGTCCATCCCGACCACCCTCGACATCAACGACGCGATGGAAGGAATGCTCAAGCTGCTCCGCCGTCTCATCGGTGAAGACATCCAATTGGTCTGGAAGCCTTCGCCCGGCCTTTGGTCGATCCGTGTCGACCCCACCCAGCTCGACCAGATTCTGGCGAATCTGTGCGTGAACGCTCGCGATGCGATATCCGGAGTGGGTCGGATCGCCATCGAAACGGCGAACGCGACCTTCACCGATCTAGACATAGCCATGAATCCGAACCTCACCTCTGGTGATTTTGTTCGGATCAGCGTTTCCGACACCGGGTCGGGCATGGACAGGCCCACCCTGGAAAGGATCTTCGAGCCATTCTTCAGCACGAAGGCGATCGGACACGGCACCGGTTTGGGATTAGCCACCGTCTACGGCGCGGTCAAGGCAAACGGCGGGACCGTCCATGTTCATAGCGAGATCGGAACCGGCTCCACGTTTACGATCTACCTGCCGCGATGCCGCGATTCCAAATCACTACTTGCCCCAACACAAGCCATCTCCCCCTCGAAGCTGGGAAAGAACGAATGCGTGCTGGTAGTGGAAGACGACGAATCGATCTTGAACCTGACCAAGTCGATTCTGGAGATCCACGGCTACCGCGTCATGTGCGCACTAAACGGCACCGTGGCCATCGAATTGGCCAAAGCGAGCCCGGCCCGCATCGAGCTACTTCTCAGCGATGTGATCTTGCCCGACATGAACGGGCACGACCTGAACATCGCGCTGCGAGCCGTCCACCCCGACATCAAGCACCTCCTGGTTTCTGGGTATCCACCGGACGTGATACGGGGCCGGGGAGCAGTGAACGACCTGGCATTGATCCTGCAAAAACCGTACTCCATCCACGACCTGACAGATCTTGTCCGCAAGGTACTGGACCACCGACAAATGGTGACGGAAAATGACTGATCACGCAAAGCCAACAGCCATGGACCTGCCTCGGGTCAGCTTTCCATCTTCCCGCGTTCTTTTGGTGGACGACACCCCGGCGAACCTCCAGGTCCTCTCCGAACTACTGGAATCGGCCGGTTTCGAAATCCAGATCGCCGCCAGCGGCGCGGACGCATTGCGATGCCTTTCGATGGCTCCGGCTCCCGATCTCGTATTGATGGATGTCATGATGCCTGAAATGGACGGCTTCGAAACCTGTCGGCGCATGAAACAACACCACGCTCTCCGGGACATCCCGGTGATCTTCATCAGCGCCTCCGAATCCGTCGAGAACCGCGTCGCGGGATTCGCGGTGGGCGGAGTGGATTACATCTCCAAACCGTTCCATGCCGACGAAGTTGTCGCACGTGTGGGAACGCATTGCCGGCTCACCAGGATCGAAGCGCTGACACGCGAAATCATGGAACGACAGGCGGCAGAGGCGAACTTGCGCGCGGAAGAGGAAAAATACCGGGCCATCTTGAAGACCGCCTTGGACGGGTTCCTACTCATCGACATGGATGGACAGATCCTGGAATCGAACGACGCTTACTGCATCATGTCCGGATACAGCATCGAGGAATTGAAAACCCTGGGTCTGTTCGGTCTGGAGGCGACGTACAACAGAGAACAGATTCTCGACAGTTTCCTGACCGTGAAATCCATCGGGTACGCACGGTTCACAACCACCCATCGACGCAAAGACGGAACGACATTTTCTGTCGAGGTCAGCGTCAAGTTCCGATCCCCCGACAACGGGCAGCTGGTGGCGTTTCTTCGCGATTTGACCCAGATCAAAGAAGAGCAGGAACGTCAACGCACCTTGGAGGAAAAACTCTCACGGCACCAGAGGATGGAAGCCATCGGTCGGCTGGCCGGAGGGATCGCGCACGATTTCAACAACATGCTCGGTGTGATCATCGGCAACGTCGAGTTGGCTGTGTTCGATTTGCCTACGGCCCATCCCGTCCAGGCAAGCCTGAGTGAGGTTCTGAAAGCCGCGCGCAGATCCACAAACCTGACCCAGCAGCTCCTCACCTTCGCACGCAAGCAGCCCGTGGTCCAGCACACGATAGATCTCAACAAATGCGTTGGCGACACCATCGGAATGTTGCACCGGGTGATCGGGGAGAACATCACCCTCGAATGGACCCCTTGCAGAAGCCCGATTTTTGTCAAGTTGGGAGATTCCCAGCTCGATCAGATTCTGACGAACCTGTGCCTGAATGCAAAGGATTCGATCGAGGGCTGCGGAAAGATCGAGGTGGTCGCTTCGGAAATCCTGCTGGATCGAGCTTCCGCCATCCTTGACTCAGAATGCAACGAAGGCCACTACGGAGTTTTGACCGTCAAGGACAATGGCTCTGGGATGGATGCGGGAACGATTAAACATGCGTTCGAACCCTTCTTCACCACCAAATCACAGGGCAAAGGCACCGGACTCGGATTGTCGACGGTCGAGGGAATCGTCCGGCAATGCGGGGGGTTCCTGACCTTGGATAGCGAACGGGGAGTCGGCAGCGCCTTTTCGCTCTATTTTCCCATCGAACCAATTTCCGAAAAACTCTCTGCTGGATCAGAAATCTTGACAGAGAATGACATGACCGACAAGACGATCTTGTTGGTGGAAGACGAGCCATCACTGCTGCAACTGACCAAAACAATGTTGGAAAGAATCGGGTACCATGTCGTAGGGTTCGAATCGAGCCTAGACGCACTTCAAGCGGTGGTTTCGGGAAGCATTTCCATGGATCTGCTGATCACCGACGTGATGATGCCTGGCATGAACGGAGCCGAGTTGCGCAAGCGCATCGAAGAACATCGCCCAGGGCTCCCCTACCTGTACATCTCGGGGCACCCTGCGGAAATTTCCAGTGAACTCGGAATCATCCCTGAAGGAATTTCGTTCCTTCAGAAGCCTTTCAATATGAACCGACTCGCCATCAAACTCCGTCAGATTCTGGAAATCAACGAACTCGGATAAAAACCCCACAACGAGGGTCCGCGGCGGCGACGCCGATCGATCAAAACCCTGGCGGTTGGATGGAAATCCTGTGCAGAAGATGATGGATGGGGATCGGCATCCGCAAGGTTTCCACACCTGCCGGCAACGGCTCGGCACGAAGACTCGCGCGGTGCAACACCAACACCGGCGCAACCTTTCCCAACCTTTCCCATTCCAAGGAGCCGGGCTCCGCAATCGCGATCCTGACCCGGTTCCAATCCGAGAGTTCTTCGAGTCGTTCTACACGAACACAATCCGTGGTGCATCCCAAAAGTGATTCCACGGGATCGGGTGAAACCCAGCGAGCATCACGCCACAAGGCCACTTCGCGATTCAATTTCGGCAAGACACTGGAGTGGCTGGACACATTGCAGCTCTGCTCTAGAATGGCCACATCCTCGATCGTCTTTGGATTCAGAACCGAAGCGATATCCAATTCCTTCACCTCGTCCTGATGAATGGTACGGATATCCGACAGGATGGTCGAAGGTCGACCCATTCCTGATGCCAAGTGCCGAGCCACATCAAGCATCCGCGCTGCCCGCCCCGGCTCTCGCGGCTTCGAGGCCAAATAGAACTCGTGGAATTCCAAAATGGGATTTGCCACGTCGGCCGGTATTCGGTACGACTCCAAAATCTGTCCGGAAACATTTTCCAACGGACACCCCAAGGCGCTCGTGATCGCTTCGCGCAACGGCCAACCTTTCACGATGGCGTGCGCCCTCCATGGCAACCAATCCGACCCAAGAAACTGCAACGCGAAAAAGCTGGGCAGGTTGTGCAGAAGCCCACGCAAAAACGCACTTGGTTTGTCCGCTTTTTCAGCCAACATTTCGCTGATCATTCCCGTTGCCAGACAATTTTTCCAGATCGAGACCAGATCGTCGCCCACTTCGCTAACCAGATCCTCCTGCCTGAGAATCGCGCCACTTGTGGCGATGTGGATCACGTTGGTGAACCCAAGGACCCGCAGGGCCTCCTCGACCTTGGTCACTGGAGCCCCACGTACAAACGCCGCGGAGTTGGCGGTCTGAACCATTCTTGCGGCAATCACCGGATCGCGCTTGACGATCAATTCAAGATCGGAAAGACTCACACCGGGCCTGGACGCCGCCGAAATCAAGGCATCCGTGATTCCCGAGAACGCACGCATGGATCCCAAGGATGCGATCAAATCGGATGACAGCGGATGCGCGTCCAATCCGCCATGCTCGCGTTTGGAGTCCGGGGTCTGATTCCGGATCGATCCCAAACCTGGAAGATCCGAATCAAATCCACTCGGTGGTGGCAATCCCGACTCCGACTCGGGAGCTCCGCTGGGTTGCACGACAGCAACCTGCGACCGCGACGGAGGTTCTGCGTTCGGATTCAATCTTTTCGCGATCATCTCCAGCAGTTCGTTGACAGGAAATTTCGATTTGAGCATCACGTCACGGACACCAAGTTTCAATAAATTCTGAACGGCCTCCATGCGAACACCGGCGGTGATCACGATGACCGGAAGCAAACGGAAAACGTGCCGGCTGCGAAAATACCTGAGCAGCTGGATACCATCGACACCAGGCATCGATACGTCCAGAAGACACATCGAGATTTTCTGTCTGGATGCAAATTCCAGCGCCTGTGGCGAACTTCCTGCCAGCAGGTATTCGTAGCCATTTTCGCCCAGCAAATCCCCTATGGACTCCCGAAAATCCGGGTCGTCGTCAACGACTAGAATCATGGCGTCAGTGGCTTTCATCGGATAACCTCGAAATCTATAGGGGATAGATCCGGGACGTTTTGGGCCGCCGACAAATTCCGTCGCAGGAAGACCTTGACATGTGTACCGATCCCCTTGCCGCTGGCCACGATCAGACGACCATCGAATGCCGACAAAATCCGACGACAGATGAAAAGGCCCAATCCAGTTCCGTTGATAAAAAATTGCTGACGATGGGTTGCGTTCGACAGGAAGAGCGGTTCACCCAAGTGCTTCAACAGATCGGGAACGATGCCCTGTCCGTCGTCGACGACTTCCAACACCACAAAGTCATGGTCGGCAGGATGGAGATCCAATGCGATTTTGATCGATTCCGCTTTCCCATGTCTCAAGCTATTCGAGATCAAGTTCATCAACAAGCGACGAAACCCGTGGGGGTTCCCCAATATGTTGACCGAATTCTCCGGAATCGACACCATTCCAAGGCTCGGGAGGGTCGAGGCGATCATCTCCAAACACCTGTTGATTTCCTCGCGCGAGTCGAATTCTGTCCACTGCGGCTCCCTCGAGTCGTCGACCACGAAGGCCGACACCACATCGTCGAGTGTATCGGCCATGCCTGCCGAAACCCGGCACAGCCGCTTGGCCATCGGAAACAATGGCGAGTCCTGGTCGACAATTTTGTTGTGAAGTCCCTCGGCAACGATCCGCAGGGTGGCAAGCGGCGTGCGCAGATCATGCGCCAGCGTCGCGACAACTTCCGACAACTCCCGGATGGCTCCTCGATGCAGACCGTTCAGCGCCTCGCCTTGGGCCTGGGCATACATGCGTTTTTCCAGCTCCATGATCCGGCTCGCGCCGCGCAGCCGAGACATCAATTCCGACACATCCACCGGCTTTCGGATGAAATCGTCGGCACCGGAATCGAATGCCTCTTTGAGCGCTTTCGGATCTGGGTCCCCGGTGGTCAGGACAAGATATGGCACCTGCTTGAAAGGGCGCGCTCGCAAGAGTCGAATCAGCTCCAATCCATCCATGCCCGGCATATGCCAATCCATCACCACGATTTCACAAGGCTCCCTGTCCAACTGCAACAATGCATCCAAACCATCAGACGCCCTGAAGCAGGTGTATCCCAAACGTTGGAGCCAAGTCGAAAGGATGATTCGATTGGACTCTTCGTCGTCGACGACCATCACTTTTATTCCAGTAGCCGATATTTCCTGGTGCATGACGGGCGAGCCCTTTGCTGACGAGGTTTGTCCGATGATGCCATTCCCCTGAAAGAAGGTCCAGCTCCCGAATAGCCGGATTCCCGAAAACTTTGCACATTTGAGCAATGCTTCTCGAGCTTGAAATCCGTGATTTGGCGATTTTCGCATCGGCCAAGGCCGAACTTGGCAGCGGCCTCACCTGTTTGACCGGCGAGACCGGATCCGGCAAATCCGTGTTTTTATCGGCCCTTCGGCTCTTGCAAGGTGCCCGTGCCGATGCGGATCTGGTGCGCCGCGAATGCGACAAGGCCGTGGTCACCGCCAGGTTCTCGTTGGGGGAACCCGATCCCCGCCTGAAAACATTGCTCTCCGAGATCGGCGCCGAACCCGAGGACGGCGAACTGCTCATTTCCCGCGAAGTAGGCGCCCAAGGGCGTTCCCGAGTCAGAATTGGCGGGGTCAGCGCCTCGCTCAAGGATCTGGCCGCCATTTCCAGGCGTTTGTTCGACCTTCATGGACAGCACGCCGAACAAAGGCTGCTCGCCCAGACCGACCACGCGAAGCTCCTCACCGTACTTGCCGCTAAGCCCGACCTGGTCACCGCCTACGCGGACGCTTGGGCAGCTTGGAAAGCGCTCGCGCAGAAGGCCAAGAAAGCCAGGGAGCAGGCCGACGAGGCCGCCGGAAACCGGGAATTCCTCGAATTCCAATCCAAGGAATTGGTCGAGGCGCAACTGAAACCCGCCGAGGAAGACGAACTCGAGAAACGCCTGCTGATCCTGTCGCAGGCGGGGCAGCTATCCGAGTGGAAGGCCCAGATTAGACAGATTTTGTCGAACAGTTCGATCTTGGAAAAGCAGCTCTCGCAGCTTGCGAAGTTCGCGACCAAACTCGCCAACGGCGACGAGTCGATGCGTGCCATGGAGACCCTGGTCGCCGACGCACGACGGAATCTGACAGATGCCGCGATCTTGACGGAATCCTACAAGGTTCCCGACGCGGCCAACCCCGCCGACCTCGACCGTCTCAACGCCCGGCTGGCTCGCATCCAGAAGCTCAAGAACCGCCATAAAAGGGACTTCGACGGGCTGATCGAACTTCGCGACAAACTGATGGAACAGCTCCGGCAGGCCGACGACGGCCACGCCGAGGCCGATCTTCTGGACCTGCAAGCCAGCCAAGCTCGTGAACGTGCGCGCGAGGCCGGAACCGCCCTGGGAACCCACCAGACGAAGGCCGCCCGAAGACTCGATGACGAGGTCACCCGCAGGCTGCAGGACCTGGGAATGGCTGGTGCTTGTTTCCGCACACGCCTAGAAGAGCTAACAGAGCCTGGCGCAGACGGAATCTGGCGTGCGGTGTTCGAGCTCTGCCCCAATCCCGGCGAAGGCTGGCGCGACCTTGCCGAGGTCGCCTCGGGTGGCGAAGCCTCGCGCATCATGCTGGCCATCGAGGGGTGCCTGGCGGATTCCGACCCTGTGGGCCTTCTGGTGTTCGACGAAGTCGACGCCGGACTCTCGGGTACGGTCGCCCACAAGGTATGCGATGCGCTCAAGGACCTTGCGCGAGGTCGCCAGGTGGTCGCCATCACCCACTTGCACCAGGTCGCCGCCGGCGCCGACCACCACTTTTCCATCGCCAAGCACCAACACGAAGGCCGCACGGTGTCGCAAGTGCAAACTCTCGACCGCCCGGCACGCGTCCTTGAAATTTCTCGAATGCTGGGACGGCCCGACGATGCAGCGGTGCGCGCCCACGCTGAATCGCTCCTGGAAGGGACGAAATGACCCATATCGATTTGCCCGTAGTTCGCCCTCGCTGGTTTCCTTGGGCGCAAACAGCCCTGTTCACCCTGTGGATCCCCATTCTGTTCTTGATCCCTTTCCACGGCGACTACGAAGCCGTGTCGCTGTTGGCCGTGATCTTCGTGGGCGGAGCCGCCCTTGGCTGGCTTGACAGAACCTGGCGTGACGAGGAAACCGTCCAATTGTGGGCTGGTGGGTTCGAGCGCGGTTTCCTGCTGCTTTCGCTGTGGTTTTTGGCCCAACGGTTGTGGGGCGACGAATGGGAGCCGTTCCCCTGGCTGCTCACCACGCTGGCCATCGCCATCCTGGTCCGCTACACGACAGGACTTGTCATCATCCTTTCACGCAGGCGGGTGCACCTTCCCGCCGTCCGTCGCGACATCTGGCAATACTTCGCCCATTGGTCGGTGTACGCCACGGTGCTGCTCCACACGTTGGAGGCGCATCCTTGGGCCACCATTTCCACCGGAGCTTCGCTCGTCTTGTGCGTGGTGAGCTCGGGAGTCTGGTTCATCCGCCACCTGCGACACCCCGACGCCCGGAGCCACATCACCGTAGCCACCCAGATCACGCTTTCGCGCATCGTCTTGGCACCGGTGTTCATCGCGGTCTTCTTCTACGACGGCGACACCGATTTTTCCAACAACCACATCGTCTTCCAGTCCACCGCGCTTTTGCTCGTGCTTTCGTCGGCGGTCAGCGATTGGTTGGATGGGTATCTGGCCCGCAAGTGGGGCGAAGTCACCACACTTGGAAAATATCTGGATCCCTGGTCCGACAAGATCTCGACCATGACCACCTTCCTTTGTTTCCTGGGCACGGGTTGGGCTTCGGTCACCATCGTCGCCCTCATCTTCTACCGCGAAAGCGCAGTGGAAACGCTGCGAACCTTGGCGGCTGCGGAAGGCGAAACCATCTCGGCGCGCCGTTCCGGCAAATGGAAGACCGGCCTTCAGATCGGAGCCAGCATCGGGATCCTCGCCTTCGCCTGCTTCGATGGTTTCCTTCGCGATCTCCACCTGAACCTTCCTATCTGGGAAGGCTTCTTCCGCATGGCCCCCCGCATCATGATGTGGGCCGTGGCGGCCGTCACTGTCGCCTCGGGCGTGGAGTATTTCTACGCGAACCGACACCTCCTCAAAAAACACATCTAGCTCGGAACCCACGAGCAAGATCCGCAGGATCGTCCATGTCGACATGGACGCTTTCTACGCGTCCGTCGAACAACGCGACCACCCCGAGTGGCGAGGCAAGCCCCTGGTCGTCGGAGGCTCGCCCGACAGCCGCTCGGTGGTGTGCACGGCAAGCTACGAAGCCCGCAAGTTCGGCATCCGCAGCGCGATTCCCTGCTCGCAGGCGTTGCGACTTTGCCCCACGGCCATCTTCGTTCCACCGCGATTCGAAGCCTACAAGGAGGCGAGTCGACATCTGCATCGGATTTTTTCGGACTACACCGAGACAATCGAACCGTTGTCGTTGGACGAGGCGTTCCTGGATGTCACCGACAACGCGACCAATGGGGGCTTGGCCACCCCCATCGCCAAGGAAATCCGCCAGCGGATCAGACAAGAATTGTCTTTGACAGGATCTGCCGGGGTGAGCTATTGCAAGTTCCTGGCAAAGGTCGCCTCCGACATGAGAAAGCCCGACGGACTGACCGTGATCCCACCGGAAAAGGCCCAGGACATCATCGACGCGTTGCCGGTCGGTCGCTTCTTCTCCGTGGGTCCGGTCACGGAAAAACGTCTGCTGGAATCCGGTTGGAAAACCGGTCGGGATCTGCGCTTGGCGGGAGGGGATCGACTTGGCACCCGCCTGGGGAGACAGGGATTGTTCCTGTACGACTTGAGCCGCGGGATCGACGAACGGCGTGTGGAGTCCCGACGCGAAAGCAAATCCGTGGGGGCAGAAGACACCTTCCAGCGCGACACCACGGACATCGCCTGGATGCGCGGCTTTTTGGCGACGCTGTCGGAGAAGGTCGCCGACCGTCTTGCCTCGAAATCGCTCGAAGGCCGTACGGTCACCCTTAAAGTGAAGTTCCACGATTTTCGCCAGGTCACCCGCTCCCGCACTTTGGAAGAACCGGTCTCCAATGGCGAGGCGATCCTTGAAACCGCGCTCGATCTTCTCTGCGAAACCGAGGCGGGCCGGATTCCTGTGCGCCTTCTGGGCATCCAGCTCAGCCAATTCGACGACGCGATCCCAAATTCCGACTCCGGCCAGTGGTTGCAACTGGAGTTGCCCCTGCCCTCCGATTTGGAGTGATCACAGTCATAGCGCTTGGCCTTCGAATTGTGGTAGACTCTTTTCCACCACTACTTCAGGAGGCATGAAAGTGATCCGATCTCGCGCCCTCGTAGGCCTGATCGCGGCACTGGCCCTGGAATCCCGGGGCCAAACCTCGCAGAATTCCGAACCGACCGCCAACCAGTCCACGAGCAATCTCAATCCGACCAAATCGAAGCCGGTGGCGATCCCCTTGCTGGCCGTGATGCCCTTCGAAGCTCGCCAGGTGGCCCCCGAAGAAGCCCAGATCCTCGCCGAAGCCATTGCTTCGGAAATCGCGAGATCCGGCGAGATCCGGCTGATGGAGCGTGGCCAGATGGACAAAATCCTGGCCGAACAGGGCTTCCAGAAATCGGGATCGTGTTCGGGAACCGAATGCGCGGTCGAGGTCGGACAAATTCTGGGCATCGATCGCATGATCGTCGGATCGGTGGGCCACATCGGCAAGACCTACGTCCTCAGCGCGCGCATGGTGAACATCGCCACAGGCGAAGTGCTGCGCTCGGCCTCCCAGCAGGCGCAAGGCGAGATCGACCAGATTCTGACAACACTGGTTCCGAAAGTGGCGATGGATCTCCTGGGCAAGCTCGCCGAGGCCAAACCAGCCAACGCATCTCCCACCGCGCAATTCTCTTCGCCCCCGCCACCCGAAATCTGGACGGATTCCGTCATGGTGGTCTGGCAGGCGTCGGACGACAAGTCGCTGGCCGCGGTGCATCTCACCCTCGCCCGCAACGACCGTCCCGATTCGATCATCGTCAAGGACATGCGCCCCGTGCGCGGAACGCTCGCCAACGGCAGCACGTTGCTGCGTTTTCCCGCCAAGATGGATTCCGGCACATACCTGCTCAAGGTGACCGCCGAAGACAATGAAAAGGCGGTTGGTTCGAGCCAGGTCTATCTCCAACGCAAGATCAAGATCAAGGAATCGGGCTCGAGCTGGGGCTGGTGGCTGTTCGGCACACTGCTGGTCGGTGGCGGCGCCGGAGCCGCATGGTACCTGACCCAGCAAGCCGAAAACACCGATGGCGATGGAACGAAAACCGACCGCTCCTTCGTGGTCAACTGGTGAAGGAGACGGCAATGAACCGCTACGCACTCGCTCCTGCGGCCTTCGCGACCCTTCTGGCGTTGGCCGGATGCGACCTTTCCGAGCCGGCCGTTGGCAAACCCGAAACACGCGATTTCGCGCCGCGATTGCACGAGATCCCGGTGTCGGAAATTGTCCGATTGGAAGTCTCGTCGACGGATCTGTCCAACTTCCAGGGCAGCACCAAACCGCAATCGGGGTTCTACCAAACCTTCCAAGTCCAATACTCGTCCCGTCGGATTTCGGCGAACGGCATCCCCACCGGGAAACTCTACTTCAGGTTGTCCGGCCTGGACCAGTCCCAAACCCCCATCTGGGTGGTCAACAAGCCGATTCCCGACGTACCCGAACCGGTGGTCGAAATCGGCACCACCGCGGAAAATTCACCTCGAATCATCGGTATACCCACCATCACGATTCCGTCGGGTGCCAACTACCCCCTGATCACATGCCCCTACGGCACGCCCGCCTGGACCATCGACGGCAACCAGCCGCCGTCCGCAAACAATTCCTCCACTCGCTACCAGACAGGTGACCCGGTCCAGTCCAATGTCCAACTCGGCTCCGGACAGACCCTGACAGCCCGTTGCACCGACCGGATTGTTTGGAGCACTTCAACCACCTACAAGTTCACAGGACCGAACAATCAACCCAATCCTTCCGGACCTGGCGGTTATTTCGGGAACAAGGTGCCGGTTCTTGCCATTCCATCGGGGCCCAGTGGACAGATCGAGATGTCCATCAATGCCTCGGATACATTGAGCTTCACGAGCTATTCCCACTGGAAGATCGCCTTCAAGTTCGATCAAGGGTCGTGGAGCACGCTGACTTCCCCGGGAAGCGTCCCGTATTCCTCAACAGGTATGATCACGGCCTACCTGATGGCCTGGGATGGTACCGAGTGGCGTTCGGGCCAGTCCGTGCAAGCGGCCTACCCCAAGTTCCAGGTCATCCCCCCCGGTGGACCTCTGCCCATTCCTTCCGTTTCCGTCTACAACCCGATCGGCGGCACAGGAACCAGCGAGGCCTCCATCAATGCTTTCGCCAGCGGACTCTCCTATTCCGGGTGGAAGGCGATGTACAGGTTGTCGGGCGGGGATACGGCCTGGAAATCGATTGAAATGCCCCTAAACCAATCTGCGGCTTCGTCCTCCCTCTATGCCAATCTGCAGGGAATCACCGGCAGTGGAACGATTTCCGTCTACCTGCTCGCCTACAGCTCGAGCAGCCAGAACTGGGTTTCCAGCCCCGTCACCACCGCGATCTACCCGGCTGCCTCGGCCATCGGACCGGGGACGAGCTTTCCGGCTCCGCAGATCATCCCTCCGAGCGGCGGCATGGGATCGGTGACCTATTCGTTCGATATCGCGACCTACCCCGAATTCTCCAATTGGAATGTCGTCACCAAGGTCAACGCGGAACAGCCCTCCATCCAGAATTTGTCTACCGCGGCTTCGTACATCTCGGGAACCGGCACGATGACCGCCTACCTGGTGGCCTGGAGTGGTAGTGCCTGGGTTGCCGGCGAAGCCGTGTCCAAGAGCTATCCGCCACAGCCCGATTCCGCCGCGGCGAACGGACCGGGCACCGAACTCAGCCAGGTGGTGATCCAATCTCCGGAATCCGTTCCAGGGATGGTGCGCTTCTCTGATCCCGGAATGGTGACCTGTCCATCCTGCATGAACTGGAAAGTGGCCTACAAGACCGGAAGCAATACCACCTGGAAGATCGCGGACCTTTCCACAGGAGTTTCCGTCCGGGATACGAGCATCATCGACGCCTACCTCATGGCTTGGAGCACGAACAACTACAAGTGGCTCTACGGCCCCACGGCTTCGGCGAAATACCCGGACGTACCCACCCCACCCGTGGTCCTCCCGCCCAACGGCAGCGCCATGTCGCTGAACATCAACCTTCCCACGACCCTTCCGAATCCGATCACCTTCTCGAGGGGCGCCCAGGTCAGCTACTCGCACTGGATGGTGACCTACAAGACCAACGAGATGACGGAATGGAGGTTGATTCCCCTCGATTCTTCGGTTTACATGGAAACCAACGGAACCATCTACTACTACCCGATGGCATGGGATGCCAGCAGCAAACGGTGGATCACCGGTTCGCAGATGTATTCCACCGTCACCGGAGGCCAGTCGATCAACAATCCGGAAATCGTCCCTCCGGGAGGCCCTCTCGCCGCTCCGGTCATCCATGGTAAATCGTCCCTGCCGTCCGACATCCCGTTCTCGCTCAAGTTGACCGCGATGGACAGCGCCACCTACAGTTCCGGCAGCTGGAAGATCGTCTACCAGGTCAACGGTATGGGAAGCTGGAGCCTGATCGAGGCGAGTTCCACCGCCTACGTCATCAACTACGGTCCGAGCACCACCCTCCGGGCGTACGTGCAGGCCTGGAATCCTACCACCAAACGTTGGGTGTCGGGCAAGGATACATCCATCAGCCTGCCCAT
>JBDKGS010000036.1:0-21357 GCA_039798065.1 Fibrobacterota bacterium
CCCACCATGACAATTCCTGGCGCATGTCGGGAATTGTCTGGCGCTGCAGGCTCCAACATGAACGCAAAAACGAACCAAGGATTCCTGCCATGATGAGCTGGGACGACTACTGGAAGCAGTACAGCATTTCCAAGGCCGAGCGCTGGATGATCGGCGAACGGCACCGCAAACTGATGGGTTGGATCGACAGCCTGGGCGGTGACAAAAAACGGGTGGTCGAGATCGGCTGCGGTTTCGGATCGAACATCCGCCGCCTCAAGGAAGAACGCACCGACATCGAAGCCCATGCGCTGGACTTCTCCGAGATCTCGGTGGCCAACATCAAGGACGCGGTCGACGTCGCGCATCGCGGCGATTGCCAAGACACCGGCCTGCCAGAAGGCCACTTCGATTTCATCTACTCCAGCGGCCTCATGGAGCACTTCCGCGACGAAGGACCGTTCGTGCGCGAGATGTACCGCATTCTGAAACCCGGTGGCCTCATGGCCACGTTCGTCCCGGCCCGCTGGTCCATCTGGCAGCTCTACCAGCTGCTGCATTTCGGCAAGTGGATCCACGGCTACGAGAAGGCCTATTCAAAAGCGTTTCTGCACCGCGTGCTGGTGAAGGAAGGCTGGAAGGTGGAAGAGGATTTCGGATTGGATCCGTTCTCCTTCAACGGTTTCGCCATGAAGCTTCTGAACAAGTCGTTCGAGCCCAAGTGGAAGAAATCGTGCCTGTCGGCCGGTTACACCGAGATCTGCGTCCTCACGCGCAAACCTCTCTGACCTGACAAATTCCGCTTTCGCACGCCAGGCGTTCGCTGAAACGGCGGCGCTGGGCGTAGCGGGATTGCCGGGGCCCTTTTCTTTGCGGTCGCGAGAGTTGTAGAATGGCATCCATGGACGACTCTCCGCTCTTCGATCGATCCACATTGGACGATCTGCGCAAATTCGGCCAAGCCGACTTTATCCGCAACATGGTGGCCGTGTACGAGCGTTCGACCATGGACATCCCCGAAAGGATTTCGAGGATGCATTCGGCGGGCGACTGGGACGGAATCGCGCACCAAGCGCATTCGCTCAAGTCGGGTGCGGGCACTCTGGGATTGGTGCGCTTGACGAAGGTGTCGGGCGAACTGGAGGCCGCGGCCAGAGCGGGCGGAGGAGACGAAGCGGACCTTATGGTGGCGCTGCTTCCCGAGCTCCACAAGCTATCCGGCGACCTTCTGACAAGATTTGTCGAAGGGTCCTGATCGCCGATTGCTCAGGCGGGAGTGGAAAGTTCGAACGCGCGTCGGTGCCAAGTGGTCCCGGCGGGCGCCTTCCATTTGCCATCGCGCACGTCGGAGAGCGTGATGCGGGTGAGATCGAGCACCATGGTGCCGGCGTCCACGGCGCCCACGGCGGCGAGTTCGCCGAACCTGGTGCGGCTCACGAAATGCAGTCCGGTGTGGTCCCAAAAGTGGATGCCCTTGGCGTCCAGAAGATCGATGCCCGCCGAGGCTCCGGTCTCCCGCACCGAAAGGATCATGCGATCGATGGAGCAGCCCGACATGTGCGCCTGGGTGAAGTCGGCCACGACAAGAAATGTCACGTCGTCCAGGAATGTCGCCTTGGCGGCGATTTCCGTCCCATGCGATTTCCACTTGGAGATGGAATCGTGCAGCCCTTCCAGGATGGCGGATTTCTTCTCGGCAGGAACGGGTTCGGCCGCGGCGAAGAGCCAAGCGCGGGCTTCGGCGGGAAAGGTGGCGAAGTCGTCTGGAAAGACCGGAAGGCTGACGGATTGATTCATGACACCAACGTACCAAGATATCGGGAATGAGTCCAAATCTCGGTGATTGCCGCGGTTTCAGGGAATCGAAGCCGTGAAATCGGCGTCCATCCATTTGTACATGAATTTAGGGAAAATTCGGTCCCATCCTTCAGGAAGAGTCCCATCGTGATCGCACTGCCATTGATCCTGTCCTTCGCCGCAGGGCCGGCCAATCTCGATTCCCTCGAGCGCGCCTATCTGGAGACCGCTTTGCGGGGCAACCTGTCGCATTCTGCCGACAGCCTGGATGTCGCGGCGGCTCGCATCACGGAAGCGGGTGTGCGCGGGCTGTTCGGGCCGCAAGCCAAGCTGACCGGATCGCTGGGTGGCACCAACGACCTCGACGGTCGGTCCACGGGTTCGGCGACGGCGACAGGAACGGTCTCGCAATGGGTGCCCACCGGTGGAACGCTGGCCGCGGCCCTGTCCGGGACCATGTACAGGGTGGATCCCATCAATCCGGCCCCGCTGCCCAGCGGCGACAAGGACACCGCGAACCTGACGCTTTCCTTCCGCCAGCCGTTCCTGCAAGGTTTTGGGAACGGCTCGCCGCTGCTGTACCAGACACGCACGGCCAAGGTGGCCAGCAGGACCAAGTTCCTGGCGGCCAGAGGACAAGGATTGTCGCTGATGCAGCAGGCCCGGGTGGCCTTCTGGAACCTGATCGGGGCGGCGGCCACGGTGCAGGCGCAAACGCAGGATTCGGCCCGCACCGCACGGATTCTGGCAACTTCCCGCATCCAGTACAAGAGCGGGTCGGCTTCGGCTCTGGACACCCTCACCGCCCGCGCCAACCATGGCAAGGCGCTGGTGGCCCTCCTGCAAGGGCGCAACACGCTGCGCGAAGGACGACGGAATCTGTCGGTGCTCGCCAATGTCGATTCCATGGCGGTTCCTCTGGTCGATTCGCTCCCGGAGTTGGGTGCGGAACAGGCTTTCCCCACGGTGCAGGCCTTGGTCGATTCGGCCACCAGCCACGCCACCGATCTGGCGCAGGCCCAGATCAAGATCGAAGGTCTCCAAGCCGAAGTGTCGTACCGGCGCTATTCGCGACTGCCCAAGCTCGATGGGACAATTTATGGCGCGTCGTCGATTCCCGGCGGCAATCCCGCCAAGGATTGGATGGTGGGAGCGCGCGTGGACCTGGATTGGGACCTGCCCAACGGCGTGGAACGCGCCAAATACCGAACGGCCTTGCTCGACCTAAGGTCTGCCGAAATCCGTCGCAAGGCGGCCACGGCCGAATTGCGCCACCAGATCGAACGGATCCTGGACGCGCACGCCTCGGCGGTGCGGCAGTTGGCGCTGACCGTGGACTTGGCCTTTCTGCAGCGCGCACGCTTGGCGGCTTCGGAAGTGGGCTACGGCGCCGGTTCGGTGAGCCTCATGGATCTGCAGTCGGCGCAGACCGATTGGATGAACGCCGTGACCGCCAGTTGGCAGGCCAAGGCGCAGTTGAAATCGCTCGAGGCCGAACTCGAGACGCGGACAGGAATTGGTCCGGCCCGCCAAGGCTGGGTCTGGGAGGAATGATGAAATCGAAATTCACGGTGGCTTTGATCTCCGGGGCCGCCCTCGCCCTTGCGGCGTGTTCCTCGAAACCGGCGGCGCAAAACCGCGCCGAAGTGGCGGGGCCCACCACCATCCGCGACGCGGTGCGGCTGACGGGCACCATCGAGCCGCTCGATTCGGTGGAGCTCAAGAGCGAAGTCTCGGGGCGAATCGTGAAGGTGTTCTTCAAGGAAGGCGACTCGGTCAAACGCGGCCAGCTCATCCTGATCCTCGATTCGGTGCCGTTGCTTCTGACCCGCGACAAGTTCGCGTTGCAGGTGGATCGCGGAAACCTTGCGCACAAGATCGCGGTGCGCGAGCTGGAGCGGGCCAAGGAGATCTTCCAGACAGGAACTGTCACCAAGGATCGCCTTGAAGACCTTGAGACGGCGGTGCAGCGCGCCGAACTGGACGTGCGCGATGCGAAGTTGTCGTTGCGCAACGCCGAATTGGATCTGGCCCGGACCCGGATTCGCGCCCCAATGGATGGTCGTCTGATCAACTTCCCGGCCGAAGTCGGCGAGGTGGCGTCGTCGGCGACGGGAGTCAACGGCGGTTCCGCGCTGGGCACGATCGCCGATCCCACCAAACTCAAGGTGGTGGTGGAAGTGGGCGAGCTCGATTTCGGGCGGTTGCGGCTGGGCATGCCGGTGAAGGTTTCCAGCGAAGGCGGACGACCGCGTCCCGGCAAGGTCAGCTTCATCCCAAGTTCGGCGCGTGCCAGCAACGACACCAAGACCATCAAGGTGTTTCCGGTGGAAGTGGTCCTGGATGGAGAATCGGAGGGGATCCTTCCCGGCATGACGGTAGGCGTGGACTTCGTGTTCCTGGAGCGCGAGGTCGCGGTGTCGGTGCCCTACGAAGCGTTGAAGACCGGGGCCAAGTCCGCGGGCAAAGGCGTTTCCGGGAAGACAGGATCCGACAGTCAGAAAACGGCAATGACGGATTCTGTCAAATCGGATCCAAGGCCGGCGATGGCCGGAGCGGGAGGCGATTCGTCGGGCCGCAAGCGCGATCGCAAATCTCGACGCGATGGCGGCGTATCCGATGTGGCGGGAGCGGGCTTCGCGACGAAGTCGGCGACGGTCCTGGTGCGCGGCGAGAAGAAGGGCGAGTTCGTCCCCAAACAGGTGAAGATCGGGGTCACCGACTACCGCCGGACGGAAATTGTCGAAGGCTTGGCCGTGGGCGACACGGTGTGGGTCCAGGACGAATCCACCACCAAGGGGGCGGCTTCGAAGGCGGGCGGTCCTGGAGGCATGCGTTGAGCGCGATCCTGGAGACCCGGCAGCTCAAGAAGAGCTATCGGTTGGGAAACGAGTCCGTGCCGGTGCTGCATGGGATCGATTTCAAGCTCGAGAAGGGCCAGTACGGTGCCATCATGGGGCCGTCGGGGTCGGGCAAGAGCACGCTCCTCAACATCCTGGGGTGCCTGGATCGCGCCACCAGCGGACAATATCTGGTCGAAGGCCGCGAAGTTCTCGCTCTTTCCGAAAACGAACTCGCCGACTTGCGCGCGAAATCGATCGGGTTCGTCTTCCAGTCGTTCAATCTTCTGCCACGCCTCACGCTGGCGCAGAACGTGGAACTGCCGCTGCAGTACCTGGGTGTTTCCAGCTCCGAGCGCCGCAAGCGTGTGACCGAAACCTTGGATCGGCTGGGCATCGCCGATCGCGCCAAACACTTGCCGCTGGAAGTGTCGGGCGGACAGCGCCAACGCGCCGCCATCGCGCGAGCCTTGGTCAAGAGACCCGCCATTTTGCTGGCCGACGAGCCCACCGGCAATCTGGACAGCACCACCACCGAAGAGGTGCTGAAGCTGTTCGACGAACTGCACGGTGAAGGCAACACCATCCTGCTCATCACCCACGAACACGACGTGGCCATCCGCGCCCAGAAGCGCTGGAAGATCCTCGACGGAAACATGGAGGAAACCGCGTGAGCGGGACCTCCGCCACGCACGGCTGGATGCTCCCGCTCAGGCTCGCTGTCGCGGAATTGTCGAGCCACCGCATGCGCACCGCCATCACGGGCTTGGCGGTATTGTTCGGCGTGGCGGCGTTGCTGGTGATGAGTTCCATGGCGCGCGGGATGGAAGACAGCAATCGTCAACTCTACCTGCAGATGGGTGGTGCGCAGATCCTGATCGCCACCCCCAAGGAAGCCGCCGACCAGTCCGAGCAGGCGCGGTTTTCGCGCTCCGGAGGATTGCGTTTGTCGGACGTGGCGATCCTGATGCAAGCCTTGCCGGAATTTGACGCCTGGGTTCCCGAGCTCTCCATGGGGCGCGGCGAAATCCGTTCCACCACCGGGCGTTTGCGGGCCATGGGAACGGCCAGCACGTGGGATCGCTTCGATGTGTTGGGGATCGAATTCGACACGGTCGACAACCTCACGCAGCACGGCTGGGAGTCGGGCGAAGCCATGGCGGTGATCGGGCCGGAAGTCGCAACGCAACTGAAACGCGAGGTCGTGGTGGGCTCGTCGGTGATCGTCGGCGGCGTGCCGGTGCGCGTGGCGGGAATCTTCAAGACTTCGGGCAAGTTCGATCGGCGCTCGTACGAGGCCATGGTGCCGCTCAACTGGTACAAGAAGGTGCAGTCCAAGGGCGATCCGCAGTTGGCGCAATTGAGGGCGCGCGTGGCAAACCTGGATGACATCCCCGCGGCGCGCGAAAACCTGCGGCGCGAGATCGTGGCCATCCATCGCGGCAACGAGGACGTGGATCTGTCCACCAACGACGATCTTCTGGAAGATTCGCGCAAGACCATCGCCACCATGTCGATGGTCACCATCCTGATCTCGGTGGTGGCGTTGCTTTCGGGAGGCGTGGGCATCCTCAACATCCAATTGGCGGCGTTGTCCGCAAGGGTGCGCGAGCTGGGCGTTTGCAAGGCTTTGGGAGCTCCGTCGGGGCTGCTCTTCAAGCAGATGCTTCTGGAGAGCATGCTGATCTCGGCGATCGGCGGGATGCTCGGCTGCGCGCTCGGCATTTTGCCAGGAATTGTCATGGGGTCCATGTTTCCATGGAAGCCCCATCTGACCATGACGGATTTGGCGATGGGAGTGGGGATCTCGTTGGGGCTTGGAACTCTGGCTGGATTGTTGCCGGCCATCAAGGCGATGCGGTTGGACGCCATCGACGCGATGCGCGCATGAAAGTGTTCAGTCAAATTCTGTCGTCGCTGGCGTTGGGGTTCCTGTCGGCTTTGCGCGAGATCCGTTCGCAGCCATTGCGTTCGGGTCTTTCGATGGCGGGCGTGGCGCTGGCCGTGGGGGCCGTCGCCGCCTTGCTTTCGATCGTGGCCGGTCTCAAGACCATGGTGCGTGAAACCGTCGCCGACATGGGCGGTGCCGGTCGCGTGATGGTGCAGCAACAGGCCGCCACCGATCCGCTGGAAGGGCGCAAGTTTTCGCGGTCGGCGGGGCTTCGGCCCGCCGATGCCGACACGGTCGCCGAGCGGCTCGCGGGCGAGGTTTCGGTGTTGCGCACCGGCGGGCAGAACATGCGGGTCCAATTTTTGGGCCAATCCAGCCGCATCTACCTGATGGGTTGCGATCGCGACTACCTGACAAAAGATGTCCAAGCCTTGATTCCGCAAGGCCGCATGCCCGACGATGCCGAATTCGAGCGGGGCGAGGCGGTGGCGTTGGTGGGCTGGACCCTGGCCGAGAAATGGGGCGCCCAGGCAAACGGGCGCGGCCAGGAGATCATCGGGTCGCGCCTGAACATCGGAGGGGTTTCCTTCGAGGTGGTGGGCACCTTCAAGTTCAAACGCAACAACTGGGGGCGCAACGGAACCACCGTGGCCATTCCGTGGGAGGCCTGGAACCGGCATTTCCAGGGCGGCTCGGGGAAGCTCGGCGAACTGCAGTTGCGCATCGAAGATCCGGAAAAGACAGAATCCGGCATCGCCAGGTTGCGCACCGTGTTCCTGGGGCTGCATCGCGGGGCCGAGGATTTCCTGTTCCAGCAGTTCGACTTCTTGGCCAACATGGCGACCATGATCGGGAACATCTCGATGCTGTTCGGGCTGGTCGCGGCCCTGTCGCTGGCGGTGGGCGCGTTGGGCATTTTCAACACCATGCTGGCGGGTCTCAACGACCGCATCCGCGAAATCGGCGTGCGCAAGGCGCTGGGGGCGCGGCCGTTCCAGATCGCCGTCCAGTTTCTGGCGGAATCCGTCGTGCTGTGCTCGTTGGGCGGGATTGGAGGCGTGGCCTTGGGCGCGTTGCCCACGCTGTTTGGCGACGTGCTGGAGAAGGCGATTTCCGTCCGCCCCGAATTCACGCTCATGCCGGTGCTGGGAGCCATGGGTCTTGCGGTCGGGGTTGGTGTGGCGGCAGGATTGTGGCCCGCCATCCGCGCGGCCAAGCTCGACGCTGTGGATGCCCTGCGCTACGAGTAGCGCTGCGCGTCAGTTTTTGACGGGTCGGCCGCGGTGTTTGGGAGGCGGTTCAGGGATCGCGACGGTATCCGCGCTTTGCCCTTCGAACACGTCCAGAGTTGTCTTTTCCAGGAACGACAGATATTGCTGGTCCAGTTCGGTCAGGTGGTCGTGCAACGGGCAGTGTTTACCGGTGCCGCACCAGCCGGGTCCGTAGGCGCAGCGTTCGGAGGCTTCCACTTTCTGGAACACGCTGACGATTTCCGACAAGCGGATTTCCTGAGGGGCGCGAGCCAGGGCGTAGCCGCCATTGGGTCCGGGTGTTCCGGAGACGAGATCCACCTGCGAAAGCTGCACCAGGATGCGGGCCGCGAGCGGTTTGGAGATGCCGCGGATCTTCGCCGCCTCCTGCGAGGTGGTGCGCTTCTTGGCTTCGTAGCGTTCGGCGAGGAGTGCCGCGATGGCGATGGCGTTGCTGGATGTGCGTCCGTAGCTGGACATATCGAACAAAACTAGATCGTTTTATTCTCCACGACACGGCTGCGGGAAAAACCTTCGCAGCGCAGCCCTGCTCCCCGCCCATCCGTGCATTGGACTCAGGACGTCGAGACCAGCAGCGAACCCGCCAAGATCAATACGGCTCCGCCGATCAGCGGCAAGGGACTGGCCTCTTTCCATTCGGCGAAGAGGACCAGGCCCAGGACCACGGTGATGAGCGTGTTGGTGTTGTAGATGGGGTTGAGCTTGCTGATGGGCACGTTCCATTTGGCCAGCGCGAGCGAGACAAATCCTGTCCCGATCGCCCATGCGAACCCGGCCAGCAACCCCCACGAAGCCGAGCGGACATCGATGCCGGCGGGAAGCACCGCCCAGAATCCGGCTCCCGCGATGGCGCACGCGGCGCCCACCAGCACGAGCAGCGGCCCGGCGCCAAGGCCGGCCTGTCCGGCGAGCTTGGTCCCGATGGCGAAGATCGCGTACCCGAAGGCGGGCACCAGGCCCCCCACCAGGAGTCCCAGAGTGTTGGGCGACATGCTCATTCCTTGCCTTCCAGGGTGATTTCGAGAACAGGAGACTTGGCTTTGGACAGATCGAACGAGGCCCCGCCTGCCGTGACGGAAATTGGCAATACGGCGCCGGGTTTGCCGTCGGTTCCCAACGGCCTGACCTTGGCCTTGGCCACGCCCGCTCCCTTGAGAACCACGGTGCCATCCAGGACCTGGCTTTGCACGGGCAGATCGCCCAGAGCCTTGATCCCGGTGCGCGAGCGCGTGAATTCGGCGCCTTTCATGCGCGAAGGCCCCGCTGCCACCAGATAGAATCGCTTGGATTCGGAAAGCGTCTTTCCGTCGGCCGATACCGCGATGACGGATGCTTGAGGATTGGCGACCAGAAACGAGAAGCGGGGGAACGAGAATTCCTTTCCGGCCATGGCGCCCGCGGCGCCTTGGGCGCGTGGGGTCTCGATGCGCAACGTGCCCGCCTTGGAGTCCAGGTCGAGCTCCTTGGTGGACGACAAAATCCGTCCCGTGTCGCGCAGGCCTTGGTTATCCCATGTGTCGGGCGATCCCGACGACTTGCCGGAAAACGTCTTGCGCACCTTCACGCGGTAGGGGAGCGCCCACCGCTTTTCCAGGAAGTCGGAGTAGCTGGGCACCGAGAACATCTTGGCGCTGTCGATGGCTTCCACGACAAGCTCGTTCGATTCGGACACATCCTGTCGCAGGAAGATGGGTGCCGCCGCGGCCCAAAGCGCGAGCATGGAGGGCGAGCGGGAAATGCCGTAGCGCTTGAGCGGAGCCGATCCGAGTCCGACATGGTCGAAGTCGAACTGGAGGGCGCCGCCCCAGCCTTGGAGCGCGGCGTAGGAAGCCATCAGAGGGAGCGCTTCCACCTCGTATTCGTTGGGAAGGCAATGGTTCCATTCGGTGATCAGGAAGGGCTTGTCGTGCAACGGGAACCAGGCCTTGGTGGCGACCAGGTTCGCCGACGGATTGCGCAACTGCGAGCGGTTGTCCAGCGGCGCCCAATCGACCCGGTTCCAATCGTTGCCGATCTTCCAGATCTGGGGATGGTCCCAGTAGTCGTTGGAGATCGTGTAGTCCTGGTCCTTTTGGTCGTGCAGCGCGGCCAGGATGGGCGGAGGGAAATTGGTGCCGGTCAACAGCAGCTTGGCGCCGGTCGATCGGATCGCGGCGCGCATGGTGTCGTAGTAGGCGCGCTCCAGGGAAGAAAGGAACTCGAAGGACTTGCGGGCCTGGGCCGGGTCGGAATTTGTCTTGAGGATGCCACGCGGATGGTTCCAGTCGAGGTCGAAGGTCGCCAGCTCGCCTTTGTTGCCGGAAGCCTTCCAGAGGGCGTCGAGCTCCTTGCGGTAGGCGCCAGAAATTGTCCCCGGTTCGAAATTCGCGAAGATGGTGCTTTCGTTGATGAACTCGGTCATGGCCACCGAAGGATCGTCCTTCCAGGCCAGCTTGGTGTACGGGTTCACGTGCGACAGCAGGTTCTTGGCGAATTCCTTCTGCAGTTCGATGAGCTTGCGCGAGAAGGTCCCGATCTGCTTGGCTCCCAGCGGGGTGCGTTCCGGCGCGCCGTCGGCTTCCAGGAATTCGCGGTGCACCAGAAGGTCGGGCATGATGTAGATGCCGCGTTTTTTGAGCGAGGCGTGCAGGTAATCGACCTTGTCCAGCGCGGCGGAATCGAGCTTGTTGGTGCCCGTCTTGTTCCCGAAGAGGTTCGGGTTGGACCACGGTGCATCCATGTGGTGCAGACGCACCAGGTTCACGCCCATCCGCGAAAGTCGCGTGGCCACGCTGTCGGCCATCGCGTGGGACAGGAAGGCCTCACTTCCCACCAGGCTCACGCCCCAGAATCGGATCCCTGTTCCGTTCTCGAAAGCGAATTTGTCGCCCTTGGGCTTGAGCCAGCCGTGCTTGCCGGCGGGAGCGTCCAGAAGCCCCGACCAGTCCACGAAATGCGCATCGGCGGCGGAGGCGGGAATGTCGTACCACGAACCGTACGCCAATGGGCCGGTGACAGGTTTTGCCTTCAGGGGGGCTCCCGAAGCGCCTTTGAAGGCCGCCGAGATGTCGTCGCAGAAGACCGATCCTGTCGCGTTGCCCAGCGCGCATTGGATCTTGATCTTGGTGGCCCCGGCCGGGACCTGGTAGGTGCGACGGACTTCGTTCCACGGCGTGGTTCCCACGATCTGTCCGACCGCCGGAGGGTATCCGCCAACCAACGCTCCCGCGTCGTCCAGGAATTCCACGGCGATACGGCCGGTTTCCCAGGTTTGGCTTCCGGCCACCAGGTTCTCCGAGCGCAGCCATCCCGAAACGCGCGCTTCCTTGATCCCGTCGGGTAGCGACAGGATCTGGTCGGCGCCGCTCCACTTGGACGATCCGTTGAAGATGCGGGCTCCGCCGCCGTCGTTGCGTCCCCACGAGCCGATATCGGCTCCCCAAAGATTCCAGCCGTCGGTTCCGGCTTCGAAATCGCCGTTGACGGCCTGCTCCGGTTCCGGATTGAACCCCGGAGGCGCTCCCGCGAACGCCGCAGGGCAGAACGCCAGGCCGAGCGCGATGATGACGTTTTTTGTCTTCATGTCCGATTCTCCCTCATCGCGGTCCTGGAATGGAACCGGTGGCTTCTTCCGAAGCACGCTAATTGGTGGGAATTGTCCGATTTCCGGTTCAGTCCGGCTTCAGAAGTTCCAGCAGCCTGCCGCAGCACGACCCGATCGCCAGCGCCTCGTGGAGCCTGGTGAAGTCGGAATCCGTCCAGTTCGACGGTTGGGCAAGCAGGGTCTCCAGGCGCCGTGTCAGATTCTGTACATCGTCGCTGGCGAACAGGTCGCCGCATCCAAGCGACTCCTGGAAGTCCTTGAAGAAGGGGATGTCGGAGGCGAGATACGGCACACCATGGGCCACCGCCTCGGCCAGAGCGCCGCTTTGCGAAATCCACCGGTACGGGAAGATGGCCAGCCTCATGCGCGCGAACGCCTCGGCCTTGCCGTTTTCCGGCATGTAGCCGCGAAACAGGATGCGGTCGGCGTATTCGGGCCGGACCCTGGCCTTGATCTCCTCCAGGTACGATTCCTGTCCCACACCCGGTGCGCCCCAGATTTCCAGCACCGGGAACGCGCCGACAGGTTTTGACTGGATCGCGTCGATGACCAGGTCGTGCCCCTTCTTGCGGCCGATCTGCCCGTACATCCCCAGGGTCTCTGGTTTGCGTTCCACGACGGATTCCGGCATGTTCAGGATGGCATGGGGGATGATCTCGGAGACAGGAGCACCCAGGGCCGCCATTTCGTCGGCATGGATCCTGGTGTGCGCCACGAAGGCTCCCGCGTCCCGGCAGACGGCGCGTTCGTAGGCCAGGTAGGCGGACTTGGCCGGCTTCAGGCGATGGAGATGTCGTGCGTAGGTGGATGGCGTTTCGTGCGACACCACCACGGTGCGAATTCCTACCGCCTTGGCTTTACGCAGAAACCACGGCAGCAGCGGGCCCGAGCAGGTGGGCGTGTGCTGGATCAGGACGGAACGGATCTTGTCCTTGCGGGCGCGGCGCAGGATGGAAATCCATTTCCAGAACGATGTCTTCTCGCCCCAGAAATACAGGCGCTCGGTCAATATCTGTCGACCTTGGCGTTCGAGTTCCGTCTTGTAGCGGCCGGCGTAGTTCGAAAGCCCGTTGTTGCGCGAGGGCCACGGGCTCACCAGAAGGATGGAGTCGTTGTTCACGGTCATCAAGTTAGATGCACCAGCGCGTCAACCGGTGAGGGCTTCGCCCAGCTTGTCGTCGGCGTACCAGTCTTCCAGACGTTGCGTCTCCGCGGGGCTGAGGGCCAGTTCGCCGGTCAAGATCTTGTCGATCCCGTCGCGCCACTTCTCCAAAAGCCCCAAGTGCTCCTTGAGAAGGCCCGAACGGCCCAGGGCGCCGCCCGACTGCACGCTGCCTTCCAGGTCGCCCGCACCGCGCTCCTCCATGTCGATCTCGGCGATCTCGAATCCGTCCTCGGTCTGCGCGAACCGTTGCAGGCGTTCCAGCTTTTCTTCGTTGCCGGGAACAAGGAAACACCAACCCTGGCCACCGCCGCGACCCACGCGGCCACGCAACTGGTGCAGTTGCGCCAACCCGAAGAATTCGGGGTGCTCGATCACCATCAGGTCGCAGTCGGGCACGTCCACGCCCACTTCCACCACCGTGGTGCACACCAAGGCCTTGATGCGGCCTTGACGCAAACCGTCAATCGCTTCGTTTTGTTCCGAGCCGTCCATGCGGCCGTGCAGGACGCCCACCACCTGGTTTCCCAGCAGATTCTGCAGCCGTTCGGCGGCCGATGCGATGGAGGCTCCCTCTTCGCTTTCGTCCACGCGCGGGACCACCCAGAACAGTTTCTGTCCTTCCCCCAGTTCCTTCTTGATCCACGAGAGCATGTCCGGGACCTTGGCGGGGGCCACCACGCGGCTTCTCACGCTCTTGCGGTTGCCGGGCCTGCCGCGGACCTCGGTCACCTCCATGTCGCCGTGCGCTCCCAGCAAAAGCGAGCGGGGAATGGGCGTGGCGCTGGCGGCCACCACGTGCGGATAGGTTCCCTTGGCGACCAATTTCTGTCGTTGCCCCACCCCGAAGCGGTGCTGCTCGTCGAACACCACCATCGCCAGATCGCGAAAGACCACGTCGTCGGAGAACAAGGCGTGGGTGCCCACGGCGACCGCCGCGCGTCCGTGCGCCAGACGGTTCAGCGCCTGCGCGCGCTCTTCGCGCGATTGGCCCGCCGCGAAGTACAGCACCGGGATGTCGTGCGGGGCCAGCCACTTGCGGAAGGTTTCCAGGTGTTGGCGCGCCAGCACTTCGGTGGGAGCGAGAATGGCCGCCTGGGCGCCCGCTTCCAAAACCGGACAGGCCGCCAGCAGGCACACCAGGGTCTTGCCCGATCCCACATCGCCTTGCAGGAGCACATGGGTCTGGTTGCCGGTGGAAAAACGCTGCTCCAGCAGATCCACCGCCTGCGCCTGGCTCTCGTGCAGCGAGAAGGGAAGCGCCTGTTCCACGGCTTGACGCAATTTGACCGATGGCGGAAATTGTCGGCCTCGGCCGATCAGGTCGCGTTTGCGCCTCCGCAGGCGCGCCAGCGTGGGGAACCACAGCGAAGCCTGTTCGTGAAGCAGGTAGGCCTGCGATTGGGCGACGGATTGGGGCTTGTGGATGCGGATGATCCGTTCGTTGCGCGGGGTCGCCGAGGCGCCGCGCAGGCAGTCGGGGATGATCTCGTCGACCTTGAGCTTGGCCATGGCCCCAAGGGCCATCTGCTGCAGGGTTCGGTGGTCGATCTTGGCGTCGCGCAGGCCTTGCGAGAGCGGATAGACGGGGAAGATGGCGCCTTTGGCTTCGTCGCCGTCGGAAAGGACTTCGTATTCGGGATGCACCATCTGCAAGCCGCGAAAGCGCGTGATGTTCCCGAACACCAGCAGCCTCATGCCCGCCTGCAGACGGTTGGCGATCCAGCGCGCCCCGCCGAACCAGATAAGCTCGATGCTCCCGGTCGCGTCGCGGGCCTGCACCACCAGGCGGTCGCGTTTTCCGTAGGCAAGGTTCACGGAGCCCAGCTTGACGTCGAGCAATACGTCGTCGCCTTCGTGGACTGCCGAAATCTGTCGCACCTGGGTGCGGTCCACGTAGCGGCGCGGCAGGTGCTGCACCAGGTCCATGGGGGTGGAAATCCCCATCTCCTCCAACGCCTTGCGCTTTTTGGGGGTGATGCCGGGAATGCCGTCCAGCGAGCTCTTGACGGATTTTGTTGCGGTCTTCTCTTCGCTGGATGCGACGCTTTTCGCGGCCTTTTTCGGTGCCGCTTTCGCCACGCTTTTCTTGGACGTCGCCATTCCTGGCTCGCGCAAACTTGTTACCCGCTCGTCCCAAGGCGCCCTGATCGAACGATCAAGGAACCACCTCGGCTTCCACCAATCCCACACCGTCGGCGGTGAGGCCCAGCACGTCGGCGGCAGCGCGCGAAAGATCCAGAACCCGTCCATCCTTGTGGGGGCCCCGGTCGTTCACGCGCACGGTGGTGGTGCTCGATTTCTTCAGGTAGGTCACGTGCAACCGGGTTCCGAAAGGCAGGGTGCGGTGCGCGCAGGTGAACGAATCGGGATCGAAGATTTCGCCGCTGGAGGTGGAGTTGCCTGCCAACTCCTTGCCGTAGAAGCTCGCCTGTCCTTTGAACTTGAAGCCCACATCCGTGCCGATTTCCGTCGAAATGGTCGTGTCGTCGGGTGCTGTCGTTGCAGGCGCAGGCACTGGCGCCACGGCCGGGGTCTTGGCTGGAGCCGGTTTCGAAGCTGCCTTTCGGACCTTCGCCCCAGGAACAGGCTTGTACGCGCCGGTCTTGCGGTCGTACCCCGTGCGGGTGGGCAAGGTGGCGCCGCAGCCGCTCAGGATGGCGGCCGCGACCACGACGGAAACTGTCAACAGAAGAGATGGGCGGTTGATCAATCGAAATCGTCCGGTTGGAGGAGCTGTTCGTCGGCGGAGGGGGGGATCGCGTCGGGTTCGTCGGGCGAAAGCAATCCGGGAGGCGTGGGGGCGCGGGGCCCGAGCTTCTTGGTGGCGTCGATCTGTTCGGAGCCCTCTTCGAAATCCTCGTCGAGCTGGTGGTTGCGCACGACACCCTCCAGGAAGTCGCGAGGCTGGCCTTTCAGGATCTCCTCGGCCTTCCGCGCCCATGCGGTTCCGGCAAGACTGTCGACGACTTCCTTGTAGGCTTTCGCCGCCTTGGCGGAGTCGTGACGGATATTGTCATGGATCCAGCCGATGGCGAACAGCGATCGCCTGCCCGCAACGGTCTCGCGGTACTTGGGTACCAGCGTCTTGTACAATTCCAGTGCCGCCGAGGGATTCGATTCGTCCATCCACAGCTTTTCGGCCTGGCGATAGACGGATTCCGCCGAATCTTCGCGGGTCTGCGTGGTCACCAGCACGCCCGCGTTTCGCTGGGCCGCCTTGGCGAAATCCGTCCCGGGCCACTGCTGCGCCACCTGGAGCCACGGGGCGGGATCGAACGTCGCGCTGTCCGAACGTTCGTCGTCGGAGATCCAGGCGAGCGCGTAGGTGGCTCGCGCCTTCTGGGAAGGCTTGGCGGAGGTATCCGACAAAATCCGTCCATACGCGGCGCGGGCGCTGTCGCGTCCACCCAACCGAAGCAGATAGAGCTCGGCGAGATCGAAATTCCATTTGGTCCAGGCCGTGTCCAGGGTGCGCTGCTCCCGCAATTTCGCGAGATCCGAAAGGGCCGATGCGAGTTCGCGGGCGCGGTTGCCCCAGAAGGTGTTTCCGCCGGCGCGGGCACCGATCTCGAAGACGCGAAAGGCCTCCCTCACGTCGATGCGCCGCAGGCGGGCGTCTTCGCCCAACAGCACCAGGCCTTCAGCCACCTTGTCCGGAGGATCGAGCATCTTCTCGAGCTTGGACAGATCCAGGATGCCTTCGGAATACCAGCCTTGCCCGAACTCGATCCGGCCCGTTTCCACCACCAGATCGGGAATGGAGCGGGACCACCGGGAGTCCATGGAGTGCTGCCTCAGCTCGGCCACGGCCTCGCGAGGCTGGCCTTTGCGTTCGAGCGCGAGGGTCGCGTACAAGCGGCTCTGGAAGCGGCGCAGGTACGGAAGATGCAGGATCTCGGGGCGCAGGTAGGCGTCTCGCGCCTGGTCCCAATCCTTTTGCGCCCAGGCCAGGTTCCCCAACAGCCAGGCGGCGTCGGCCTTGCGACCGATGGGCGCCTTCGCGATGCCAAGAATTCGCGACAATTCCTGTCTGGCCGTGGTGGTGTCGCCTCGGCCGAGCGCAAGCTGGGCGCGCATCCACGCCAACCCCGCGGGGCCTCCTTCGATCTTGAGGGAATCCATCCGGCGCATCCAGTCGGCGGCTTCCGCGAACCTCCCCAGGGCCAACAGGCACTCGATGGTTCCCTGCACGGCGCCCATGTAGCGCTTGCTGTCGGGATGGCGATCGACGATTTCCGCGTAGGTGCGCACCGCCTTGTCGAAATCGCTCAAGCGTTGTTGGCTGCGTCCGATCAGGATGAGGGCTTCGGGGTGCCACGCCGTGTCCTTGGGGTACACTTCCAGTACCTTCGCCCCTTTGGAGATGGCGCGCAGATACTGGTTTTTCTCGTCCGGATTCACATCGATGGTGTCCATCGGGTTTTTGCGAAACCGTGTTTCGCGCGAGCGCTCCGCGGTATCCCAGGCCTTGCGTCCGTTGAACAAGGTGTTCAGCCAAAGGCATCCGGAAAAGAGCGGAGCGACCACGAGGACCAATGCGACGACGCGCAGCGGCCGGGGAACCAGGTTCGAGGATGTCGACAAAATCCGTCTCATTCCCATGTTGGCTCCCAGGGGCATTGCGACCACGCCAAGGCGCGCGGAGTGCGAAGCCATCGCGACCAGGCTTCCGGCAAGGTCGCGGCGGATTGCCCAGACAAGGCCATGGCCGCGCTGGCGGCATCGAAGTTCCAGGACGTCGATTTCGCGTCGAACCAGACAGGCATCGAACCGCTGGAGACTCCGGTTCTGCCTTGGGCCCATCGCACCGCTTCGTCCATGCCGCCAAGGGTGTCGGCAAGGGAGAGATCGACGGCCCGGGCGCCCGAGAAGATCCTTCCGCCGCCCACCTTCCGGAAGGCGGCGGTGTCCATGCGTCGCGAGCGCATCACTTCGTCGGCGAACCGTTGGTGGGCGTCTTCGACAAATTGTGTCAGACGGGCCTCTTCGAGCGAATCGAGCGCCGCGTACGGCGACGACGCTCCCGCGTGGGGCGCGGTGCGCACCCGCTCGACGCGGATCCCGAAGGAATCCAGCAGGCCGGCCACCGAGGCCTTGGCCGCGAACACGCCGATGGATCCGACCATGGCTTCGGGTTCGGTGAAGATGCGCGTGGCGGGCAACGCCAGCATGTAGGCACCCGAAGCGGCGGTGTTCCCGAAGCTCGCCACCACCGGCTTTTGCTTGGCGAGGCGTTCCACGGCCCTGCGCAGGCGTTCCGAGCCGGTCACGCTGCCGCCCGGCGATTGGATGCGCAGCACGACGGCGGCGATGCTCTGGTCGGATTTCAGGGCATCGAGGCGGCGCGCGACGGTTTCCGCCACCAGCGATTTGTTCCAAGGGACCATGCCGGCTTCGCCCGCGTGGTCGATGATCTGGCCTTCCAGGACCACCACGGCCACGCGTTGGCCGCCGCCCCACGTTTCGCGGTGGATGCCCGCCAGACGTGGCGACAAAATCCGTCCTGGGGCCCACTTGCGCAGGTCCTCGTGGTCCAGGAGGGTGTCGACCAGTCCGATGGCCTTGGCCGTGGAGGGCAGGAGCGATCCGGTGTCCACGTAGGCCACCAGTTTGGCGGGGTCGATCTTGCGCGATTGCGCCGCCGACCCGAGGATCATGGAGTCGAGATCGAAGAGGTAGCGGGAAAGGTTCTCGCGCGAGGCCTCGGACATCGACGCCTTTTCGAACGGCTCCATCGCCGATTTCCACGGGCCGGTCTTCACCACCTGGACGGCCACGCCATGGTTTTTCAGGAGCTTCCCGAAGTAGAGCACGTCCATGGCCAAACCCCGCGAACGCACCGTGCCTTGGGGAGAGATGGCCGCCTTGTCGCAGGCCGACAGGATATGGAGGTTGGCCATGTCCAGATCGTTGGCCCAGGCCTGCACGCGTTTGCCCGAATTGCGCAAGTCCAGCACCATGCGGCGCAGCACGCCCGCTTGCACCGGCGAAAAGCGCGTGGCGCCCAGATCCAGCACCACGGTCTTCACCTGCCGCATGGATGACAATTCTTGGAAATCGTCGCGGACCCGCGACAATCCTGGACGCTGTTGCCAGAAATTGCCCGACGGGGCTTCGGATGGGGGATTGGGAACCTTGTAGTGCACGACGCCGTCGACGGCATTCACGGATTGGCGCGATTTGGTGGTCCAGCGCAGGCCTGCGCTCTGGAATCGGGAACCGCTCCGATCGGGGGCCGATCCCACGAAGAATCCGAGTTCCGGTGTGAACTGGATGCGCGCCCCGATGCCGTACTGGCGAGGATGTTCCGGATCCAAGCGCCCTTCCAGACCCAGCCACGGAAGCGGACGGATTCTGGCGCCGAGTTCCCACGACGGCTCGTCCCAGGCGCTGCGGTTCCAGGGGGCGCCCGCCAGGAATCCTTCGAAGGCCAGCTCGAACCGGGGCGAACCGAGCGGACGCAGGCCAAGTCCGAACGTGTTGGTGCGATCGCGGGTGGGGTCGCGTCGGAAAACGTCGGGGCTCGTCCAGGATGCCGAAATCTGTCGGAAAGGTCTCCACAGCACGCCCGCATCGAGGCTCCAGCCTTGGGTCGATCCGCCGAGCTCGTGGCGCACGGCCAAGGCTCCCAAGGACAACCGCTCTCCGAAGGTCGCGCCGGTCCCTGCCAGGAAGGCGCGTTCGCGGGTTGTGTCGGAATTTGTCGTATGCTGCTCCCAGCCAGCCGCGAAACGGGGCAGTCCCGCCAGGATGGCGTCTTGTCCGAAGGGACGCCCTCCCGAAAGCCGCGCTTCGAACTCGGGTCCGTCCAGAAGTCCGATTCCGGCCGGGTTCGCCAACAGGGACGCTACACCGTCGGGGGCGACGCTGGACAGGGCGCCGGGGCGGTAGGGGGCCGCCGCCAACAAGACGGGGAGGAACGCGAGGCTTCGCAACGTGGTGGAGTTCACGCTCCCCAAATTAGGAGAAAACGGGGAGCGCGGCTTGTTCACGGCTCAGCGCGGCAGCCCGACGCCCATTCGCACCAGAGGCGAAAAGAGCGGGAGCAGCAGAAGAAGTACCGCCTGGATCCGCCAAAGGCGGCGGATCAGCACGTGCTGGCGGTCGGTGAAGTACGGAGTCTGGTCCAGCACCAGGTAGCGCGACCAGGAGCGGAAGACGCGAGCCGGCCAGACGTCCAGCGCCAGGATGCTCGCGAAAATCGCGATCTGCAGCCACTGGAAAGGATTGGCCAGATAGAACCAGGTGCCAAGCCCGTAGGGCGAGAACCACAGTCCGACATGTGCGACCATCAAAACCGCTGCGCCCATCCAAAGCAGGATGTCCGAGATCTGGGTCATTCGCGCTTCCCGAACGGTCAGTTGCCTGCGAAAGCAGAAGGGACGTCCCAGGATGCCGGTGGACAGGACCATCAGTCCCAACTCGGCCGCGTCCTGGAGGACGGTCCGGATCAACAACGGATCGATCATGCCCGAGCACCTTTGCGGGCCGATTCCACCAACGTCACAAGTTCGAGCGCGGCCTTGGCGATGTCGGGCGCCTTGGTGATGGCGGTGACCACGGCCACGTGGTCGGCACCGGCGCGGATCACATCGGCGGCGTTGACCATGGTGATGCCGCCCATGGTTGTGACAGGAATTGTCGACAGCTTCGCGATCTCGCGGACCATCTCGAGCCCGACCGGAATCACCGGGGTGTTCTTGGTGGCGGTGGGGAAGACGGGGCCGATGTTGATGTAGTCGGCGCCCTGGGCGATGGCCTCGCGCGCCTGCGCGAGGTCGTGGGTGCTGCGGCCGATCGCCTTGCTCGGGCCCAGAATCTGTCGGGCTTCGGCGGTGGGCAGGTCGTCCTGGCCCAGGTGGATCCCCGAACAGTCCACCAGCGCGGCCACGTCCACGTGGTCGTTCAGGAGAAGGTCCACTCCGAGCTCGCGGCACAGCGCGGCCAACGCGCGCGCTTTCGACAAGTATTGTCTTTTGTTCGAAAGCTTGTCGCGGTACTGGAACAGGCGCACGCCCCCCGCGGCGGCCTGCCGGACCACCTCGAGTTCGGAACGATCGTTGGAAAGGGTCGGATCGGTGACCAGGTAGACGGACACCCGTTGGAAGTCGATGGGCATGATGTCCCAAGTTACCCTAAAAAAGCAGCTAACGTCGCAACGTCGACGAACCTTCGCCCCACAGCTGCCGGTGATTGAGCCGGTCGCGCACCGGAGTGGCGCGCGGAAGGATTTCCTGGATCGTGATGCCGCTGTCGCAAAGTTCGCGCAACGGGTAGATCTGCAGGATTTTGTCCGAAGCGTCGGCGACCACCCGCAGCTCGGGACACTTGAGGTTTTCCGTCCGCCGCGTGACCACGGCGATCTCGTCGGTGGAAAGGCGCACCAAAATACCGGGAGGATAGACCCCCAGAACCCTGATGAACAGCTGCGTGAACGATTCGTCCACAAGCGAGCCGCGGCTCTGGAAGATGGAGTGGATGACGTTGGGGCCGTGGATGGCGGCGCGGTAGGCTCTTGGCTTGGTCATGGCGCTGTAGATGTCGGCGATCCCGAGGATGCGGGCCCATTCGCAGATTTTGTCACCCACGAGTTCGTTGGGGTAGCCGCTGCCGTTGAGGCGCTCGTGGTGCTGCTCCACCGCGGACAGCCAATTCGTGTCCTGCACGCCCACTCCCCGCAGCAAGCGGGCGCTTTCCACGGGGTGCGTGCGCACGCTGACCTGTTGTTCTTCGGTGAGCGGATCGCGCTGCAGGTCGAGTTCTTCCTGAAGCTCGAGGAATCCCACGTCGCGAGTCAGCGCTGCGGCAAGCAGGGTGCGGCGCAGATCGGC
>JBDKGS010000037.1:0-21343 GCA_039798065.1 Fibrobacterota bacterium
AAACTACACGTTCCCGTCGCGTTCGGGAGCATCGCCCACCGCGAATGCTGCAGCTCGAACGCGGCACCCGACTGCACGGCACGTTCGTGGAAGAAGTACCGCCGCGACAACCCACAGCCCCCGATGTCTGTGTTGCCCGCAACACCCGATGGAATGGCTTTCTCCGGGCACAATGCCCCTTCGATCGATCTCGACCGGAGCAGGCATCCTTCGCGAAGGGTCGGGAGTATACCATGCAATCCAGCCCATGCGCAAGCCCCCCTCTGCAGGATGGTTGGATTTCTTGCTGGAACTCCTGTGGATCCACTTGGCACGCCTTGTGCATTAGGTACAAGTCAACCGCGCAAGCCAACCCCTTCTATCCCAGTTGCCTTGTTTCCCAGTTGGAGTGCGCGATGAATCCGAAATCCTTGGTTGCTCAAATTCTTGCGATGTCTACGAGCCTTTATTTGACCGGTTGCCTGCCCGATGGGGCGCAACCAACAGGGTCGCCAGAGTCCATTCCGGAATCCTCGACCGGGATTGTCACTCTGGCGACCCAAGCCAACCCCGCCGCCCGCGCGGCGGCGGCCGAACCTGGCGGCACCCTGGTTGCCGAAATCCGTCAAGCATCGAAGCGCCTGTCGTACCGCGATTCCGCCGCATGGAGCGGACAATCCTCCTTTTCCCTGCGCTTTCCGTCCATTCCCGAAGGCACCGGCTACCAGGCGATCGTGACCTACCGCGACCCGGCCGGCCTGGCCACCCACGCCGACACCGTGCAAAATCTGTCGGTGGCCCGCGCGACCAACACCCAGGCCGTCTTCAAGTTGAAGGCTTTGCTTGGTCGCATCCAGCTGGTGGTGCCCACCGCACCGGTCGCGATCGATTCCCTGCGCCTTGCATGGGAATCGAACGGCGTCGTCCGCAGCGCCAAGGCGGTTCGCGGACCTTCCGGCCGAACCACCTTGCGCCTGGATTCCCTCGCGGTGGGCTCGACAGGAACCGTCCGAGTGCGCGCCTGGACCCTCGGTGGCGACACGCTCTATTTCGCCGACACGTCCGTGTCCATCCAATCGCAGGCCGACCAGGCCCTGCAGATCAGGATGCTGGACGCCCGCGGCCAGGCAAGCTCTTCGGTATCCTTCCTGGCCGGCGGCGAAACCGACGCCGTCGCCCTGTTCCCGCTCGACCAGAATCCGTCGGGTCGTCTGGTCCTTGCCGCCCTTTCCGACAGCGGTTCCAACGATTGGATCAAGCTCGAGAACCGTTCGACGGATTCCGTCATCGGGCCCGCCAGGATCGTGCGGGGCACCGAGTCCTTCGGCGTGGATCTGCGCTTGGCGCCCGGAGCCTCGGTGGTTCTGACCCGCGCCTCGTGCGAGGCGGTCGCCCAGGAAGCCAACCCCCTGCACTCGACAAATTCCGTCGTGTGCGGCCTGTCCGGAGTCTCGGTGTCGTGGTCCAGCACAGGCACCTTGTGGGAGGTCCGCACGACCGACGGCGCGCTTGCCGACCAGGTCGTGATCCTGGACGGCAAACTCGGATGGCCCGATCTCAACGGCTCGACGGCACGCACCGTGTGGCGCAACCCCGCGGCATCCGTCGTGGAGGCCAGCGCCGGACGCTCCTGGTGCGCCGACGCCTCCGATTCCCCCGCCGCTTCCGCCTGCCTCTGAACCCCGCTCACAGCTCGACGGAAACCGTCCAATGCTGCTGCCACCCAAGGCGCGGATCTCCTTCTTGCGCCCAGTCCAGACCTACGCCTTGCCATCGGACACCTGCCCCAATCGCCAGAGTCCAAGGCTCCAACCGCAGTCCGGCACGCAAGCGCAGGACCTGCCAGCGCAGTTCTTGTCCCATCGCCCACGACAGACTTTTGTCCTGGCGTTTTTCCAAGGACACGCTGGAAGTCCAGCTCGAATCCCGCGCCTGGGCCACCAAGCCGGCTCGCGCCAACCAGGGCTGGACCATTCGCGCATCGGACGTACCAAAGACGGAAGCATCCTCCCACGACAACCCCGCCGCCAACAACGGGTGCGGCTTGGCCACGGCACCCAACGCGCAGCCTTGGATCCAATCGGAACCGCCATCGGCGAATTCCGCGCGTCCCCATCGCATGCCCGCACCTGCTTGCCAATTTCCGTCACCGGTTGCGACATCCAGATCCCAGCGGTCTTCGGTGTGGAGATTTCCGGCACGCAGGTTCTTCCAGCGGAAAGCAAAACCCGGCACCCATCCACTCCTTCCTCGACCCGCCCAGAGACCCGACAAATCAAGGTCGGCCAGACCAAACGGGTGTGTGAGGCCGGCTCCCGCGAACCAGCCGCTCCTGGCATCCGCCAAGGCCGGGTTCGCCTCCTTGGAGCCTCCTTCCGGACTCCACGCCACTGGAACCCCGCCCATGCCGACCTGGGAAGCGTTGGGCATTGCGGCCTCGAAAGCGGCATCCGCGGAAACAGCGACCACCAGAAGGACGGCGAACCATGAACGGCGCGGTGTCATTTTTCGACCACCACCCATTCGCGGAACCTTGCGGCCACGTCCTTGCCCTGGGTTCGAAATTCCAGCAGCATCACGTAGACTCCCGGACGCAAAACCCCTCCATCCCAGGCGAGTTCGCCGGATGCCGGAATCTGTCCATCGAAGATCGTCGCCATCCTGCGTCGCGACAGATCCCAGACTCCCGCTTCCAGACGCGCGTTCCAGGGAGCGTGGAGGCGCACGACGGCGGATCGCGAGCCGGTCGCGGCGCGCCGCGAGACCATTTCGATGGAGATCCCGGCTCCGATCGGCTCCAAGACGGAATTTGTCAGCCAGCCGGGAGTGCCTCCGTTGGGATTGGAGGATGCCGTCCAGTTGGCCGCATCGTTCCCCGATCGATGCAGGTCGACACGCTCCATGGATCTGCCCGTCGGCCAATCGCCCCAAGTCCTGGCGGACCATTCCACCGAGTCGCAGGTCGCACCGAAGGCGTCGCGCAACACCACACGATCGCTTTGCGTGGAGAGCTGGCTCCATCTGCCGGGTTGCACGCAACGAATGCTCGCGGTCCCGAACTGCTCGCGCAACCGGGTACAGTCGTAGGCGAGCACCAATTGGCCATCGGCGGGAACCGCGGCGCCGGAATCCAGGAGCACTTCGGTCGTTCCGTCGCCAAGGCTCCAGTCGCCCAAGGACACGACAGTTTCCGTCAGATTCGAGATCTCGATCCATTCGCTCCCGCCCGCGACGGGCAGAGCCTGGATCTCGGAAACCACCGGGCAGATGCCGGCACCGCTCGTTCGGGCGAACACCAGGAACGCGAAGATCGCAAAACCGCGCATGACCGTTATTATCCCGTTCCGGTCGCCACATTTCGAGTCCTGCTCGTGGTCCTGCTAGCGGCTTCGCGGCTGGTCGCGCAGGAATCGGGACTGGACTCGCTGCCCTCGCCATTCACTCCCGATTCGGTGGCCACCTGGGACGATTCCACCCGCACCCAGGAACTCAACGGATCCTCGGCCCGGTGGACCATGGCTTCCCGCGACGGCACGGTGCGACGCGCCTTGTCGGTGCGCAACCGCGACCTGTCGGGAATCACCGCCGAATTCCAGCATTCCGATCCCGGAGGCTTGCGTCGGCGGAGTTTGGAATGGAAGCGCGAAGGCTTCGCCCTGCGCGCCGGCGATCTTTCGGCCTGGTCCGACCACCCCTTGCTGGAGGGCTCGACACGCCGGTCGGGATTCCGGGACACGGCCTTGGATGGACAGATTCTGTATGGCTCGGGAACCAAAGCCAACGGTGTGGATCTCGATGCGTCGTGGGAAGGCTTGCGCGCCGTCGCACGACGCAGCTGGGAACGCGACGCCCGTGGCGATCTGCGTGGTTCGGGAACCGCATTGATCCAGGTTGACGGATTTTGTCTCGGTCTGCGCGCGAGCGACTCGAGCACCACAGCGGGCGCCACACGTGTTCTGGTGGCCGGTGCGCAAGCCGAGTTCGGGCATGTGGAGTTCGCCTGGATGGACCGCGAGCACGGATCGGCACGGGCCGCGTTCGAAGCGTCGGCAAAGGCGAAGATCGACGAGTCGCGCTGGCACGCCAAGGTCCGGGTGGTCCCGACCGGCTTTGGGCACGACGGACTCGCCGCCGGGTGGAGCGGAACCTCGGCCGCGCAGTTGCGCGGAGAACGTCGATTCTCGTCGAAGGCTACCCTAGGGATGCAACTCGATGGCCTGCGCGATTCCACCGGAAAGGTCGCGGTCCGAGCGACGTCTTCCGCCCGTCTGAATCCATTCGACGCCATGGACGTGGCTGTGCGCGCAAGCCTCGCCGAAAACCAATCGAACGCTTCGCGCTGGCTGGTGTCCAGCCGCGTGTCGCTTCGCTTGAACGACTTCGCTCCGTTCGCCGAAATCTCGGTGCGCGATTCGGCCGCGATCCGTTCCGCCCAAGGGCTCGCCGGAATCCGCGCCACTCGCGGCAACCAGGAGTTGCTAGCTTCGGCGGCCATGTCTCCTCTCGCTGGAACCACCTGGAACGCCTCGCACAAGACCCGTGTGGAAGCCGGTCCCACCCGCCTGGAATTCGCGCTGTCGGCCAACGGCTCCATGCGTTCCAAAAGCGCCATGACCGCGCAGGGGAGCCTGGCTTGCGCCTGGTGACTTCGCTGCAATTTCTGTCCGTCGCCATTTTAGCATGGGGGTGCGGCTATTCCACGCCCCCTTCCGGCGGTACACTTTCTGTCACAGTGTTGGCTCCGTACGTGGGCCAGGGCGCCGGAACCGCTTTGGTCCAAGGTCGTTCCGCGGTGGTTTTCGACGCCGGACCCTTCGATCAGAACGGCCTGGTCGTGGCGCTGCGCAACGAGCATGTCGATACCATCGACGCGATCTACCTGACGCATCCCGATCTGGACCATTGGGGCGGCCTCGATTCGCTGCTGGCGCACTTTCCCGTCCGCACCCTGATCCACGGCCCGGTAGATTCCGCTCGCGAGGCTTCCACCTTCCATTGGGCCTGTCGACAAACTCTGTCAGGCTGCGACACCACCTGGCGCGGCCAAACCAACCACCACCCCAACGGCGTGCGCATCGAAGTGCTGTGGCCCGATTCGGGGGCGAGCTTCCCGGAGACCAACGACGGCTCGCTGGTGCTGCGCGCGTCTGTTGCCTCGCGAGGCATCCTGCTGGTCTCGGGCGACCTCGACACCCTTGGTGAACAGAAAGTGTCACCCCAGGTCAAGCCGGTCGAAGTGGTCGAACTGGGCCACCACGGCAGCCGATCCAGCGCGAGCCTTTCCTACTTGGGCAAGGCTTCGGCCAAATGGGCGGTGGTGCAGGCCGGCATCCCCAACAGCTACGGCCACCCCACCGACGATGCCCTCGCACGCGCACGCGCCGTGGGCGCGAAGGTGCTGCAGCCAACGCCGACAAATTCTGTCAAGCTGAAGCTGGAGTTCGTCGTTCCGGGGGAGTGAAACGAAAAACGCCCGGCCTCCTCTTCGGAGCCGGGCGTTCCCATTCCGGCCGCGCCTTTCGACGGACCGGTCATATTCTGTCCAATCAACCCGCCTTGCGGCCCACCGGTTTCACGCCCCAGATTTCGTCGGCGTATTCCTTGATGGTGCGGTCGGAGCTGAACTTGCCCATGCGGGCGGTGTTCAGAATGGATCGCTTGGTCCACTCGGCTTCCTTCTTGTAGCCCACCGACGCTTCGTTCTGCGCACGCAGATAGTCGGCGAAGTCGGCGGCCAGCAAGTAGGTGTCCTTCCAGCGCAAGTGGTCGGTGATGGGCTTGAACAGGTCGACCTTCTCGGGCGAGAAGAAGCCGCTCTCGATCAGTTCGATCACGTTCTTGAGATCGGCATTGCCCTCGATGTAGTCGTTGGGCTTGTAGCCCTTCGCCTGCAGATCGTGCACTTCTTCGGTCTTGAGACCGAACATGATGCAGTTCTCTTCGCCCACTTCTTCGGCGATCTCGATGTTCGCGCCATCCCAGGTGCCAATGGTGAGTGCACCGTTGAGCGACAACTTCATGTTGCCGGTGCCCGACGCCTCCAGGCCTGCGGTCGAAATCTGTTCCGACAGGTCGGCCGCCGGAATGATCTTCTCGGCCAGCGAAACACGGTAGTTGGCCAGGAACAACACCTTCAGCTTGTCGCCCACGTCGGGGTCGTTGTTCACCACCGTCGCGACAGAATTTGTCAGCTTGATGATGAGCTTGGCCTGGGCGTAGCCAGGAGCCGCCTTGGCGCCAAAAAGCACCACGCGCGGCGTGAATTCGCCCTTCGGGTTGGCCTTGATCTTCTGGTACAGGTGGATCACGTGCAACAGGTTCAAGAGCTGGCGCTTGTATTCGTGCAGACGCTTGATCTGGATGTCGAACAACGCGTCGCAGTTCAGGCGCACGCCGTGTTCCTTCAAGACATATTCCGCCAGCTTCTCCTTGGCTTGGCGCTTGGTGGCGCGCCAGGCCTTCTGGAATTCCTTGTCGGTGGCGAACTTCTCTAATCTTTTCAGCTTGAAGAGGTCGGTATGCCACTCGTCGCCGATCTTTTCGGTGATGAGATCCGACGCTCCCGGATTGCACTTCAACAACCAGCGGCGCGGCGTGATGCCGTTGGTCTTGTTGTTGAACTTGGTCGGGTAGAACTCGAAGAATTCGCGCAGCACGTGCTTCTTCAAAAGCTCGGAGTGCAACGCCGCCACGCCGTTCACGCTATGCGCGGCCACCACGCACAAGTGGGCCATGCGGACCTTGCGGGCTCCGTCTTCGTCGATGATGCTCATGCGGCGAAGCTTCTCGGTGTCGCCGGGGTAGCGGAAAGCCACCTGGCGCAAGAAACGGAAGTTGATTTCGTAGATGATCTGCAAGTGGCGCGGCAACAGCTTGCCGAACATCTCGCAGGGCCACTTCTCCAAGGCCTCGGGAAGCAGGGTGTGGTTGGTGTAGGCGAAGATCTTGTTGGTGATCGCCCAGGCTTCGTCCCAACCCATCGCGTGGTCGTCCAACAGCACGCGCATCAACTCGGGGATGGCCACGGTGGGATGCGTGTCGTTGAGCTGGATCGCGGCCTTGTCGGCCAGGTTCTTCAGCGTCGCGTTGTGCTTGAGGTGGCGACGAATCATGTCGTGGATGCCGGCCGCGCAGAAGAAGTACTGCTGCTTCAAGCGCAATTCTTGTCCAGCCGTCACGCTGTCGTTGGGGTACAGAACCTTGGAGATGGTCTCGCTATCGTTTTTCGCCAGCGAGGCGCGCACGTAGTCGCCATCGTTGAAGAACTGCAGATCGAAGTCGTTGGTGCTCTTGGCCGACCACAGACGCAGGTTGTTCACCACGCCGTTCTTGTAGCCGGGTACCGGCGTATCGAACGGCAGCGCCATGAGCTTTTCGGTTTCCACCCACTGGTACGACGGACGTCCGTTGCGATCGACACGGCTTTCCACACGACCATAGAAGTTCACCGGCACGGCGTTTTCTGGGCGCGGGATTTCCCACGGATTGGACAGGTACAGCCAGTTGTCGGGTTCTTCGACCTGGTAGCCGTCGACGATCTTCTGCTTGAAGATACCGTACTCGTAGCGGATGCCGCAGCCGTAGGCGGGCAATCCCAGAGTGGCGCACGAATCCAGGAAACAAGCGGCAAGTCGGCCCAAGCCGCCGTTGCCCAATCCCGCATCCTGTTCCATTTCGCGCAGGTCTTCGTACGACAGCGCAAGTTGGTCCAGCGACTCCTTCACGGAATCCTCGATGCCCAGATTGAGCACCGAGTTACCCAGGGCGCGGCCCATCAGGAATTCCAGCGAGAAGTAGTAGACGCGCTTCACGTCCTGGTTGTAGTAGCTCTGCTGGGTGCTGATCCAGTTTTCCACCAAACGGTCGCGGACCGTCCAGGCAAGCGACAAGTACCTGTCATTTTCTGTCGCCGTGTAGCGGTCGCGGGCGAGCGACAGGCGGAGGTGGTAGTTGAAGGCGCGACGGAGACTGTCGGCGTCGGCGCCCACCAGATTCTCCACGTCTTCCAGAAGTTGGGCCTTGGCGGCGGGAATAGCGGGTTTCTCGATGGTCTTCTTTTCCCTGGGCATTCGATCCTCCATAAGGCTGTTGCGCATACCTTCCTCGAAGCGTAACAATTTCAGACCCCCGGACGCAAGCAAAAACGCCCCGCGGAGTCAGATCCGCGAGGCGTCAAAATTCGTCAATTTTTCGCTCTGACGATTTCCGTCGCCGCCTCGTATCCGAAGCGATGACGGAATTTGCTCGTTACTGGAACCGGATCGTGACGATCGAGTACTTGGGAACGGTGATCACCGATCCGTCGGCCAGAGACTTGGTCTCGGGCTTGGGGCCGTCCTGGCTGTACACTTCGCCGGTCGCCTCGTTCGACTTCAAGCCGCCCGAATTTTCCGCCGTCAACACTTCCACGATCGCCTCGCCCTTGAGTCCGGGCACCTTGAGGGTGGTCTTGTATTCGGTGTCGGGGTTCTTGTTGACGAACACGATCGACATCTTGCCGTCGGCGCGCTTGGACATCCAGCTCTGCAGGGGTTCCTGGTTGCTGGAGCCTTCCACAAGGGTGCCGTTCAGCGCGTTGGCCATCAAGCGCATCGCCCAATAGGTGGGACGACGGGCATTCAGACCTTGCGGGTCGGCCGAAGCCGCCAGCACGCCGTAGTCGCCCATGCGCTTGTCGCGGCCGTTGTACAAGGCCCACAAGTTGGCGATCTCGATGGGAGCCTGCGCCAAGTGGCCGAGGTAGTCGGCAACGAACAGAGCGTTCACGTGCTGGAGAATCTGGGGTCCGGGATTGAAGTCGACCGAGTTCCACTCCGTGAGCCAGATCTCGTACTTCTTGCCCTTCACGCCGTACTTCTCGACCTGGTGGCGCACGTCCTTCATCAGAACGTCGGATTCCTGCGACACGGCCAACAAGCCGGGGTCGCTTTCCGAGCCGGTGGCTTGGGCGTAGTGGTGGACGTTGACACCGTCGACGACATCGGCCAATTCCTCGAAGGTCGTCTTGTTCCAGGCTCCGCCAAGCATCCAGACCACGGTGATCTTGATGGTCGGGTCGACAGCCTTCATGGCCTCGATGTACTTGCGGCACATCTTGGCATAGGCGACGCCGCCGTCCTTGCCCCACTGCTCGTAGTACTTGTGCCAGTTGCCGTAGACTTCGTTGCCCAATTCCCAGTGCATGACAGCGGGCCCGGAGCGCTTCTTGTTCACATATTCCACCCACTTGGCGGCACGCTCGGGCGAGCCGTCGCCAATGTTGGCGGTGAACATGGGCTTGCAATTGACCTTGCCGCACCAGTCCAGGAACTCGTCGGTGTCGACATTGAAGTCTTTGTCGCGAAGCGTCTTTTCCCAGTCTTCTTCGTCGGAACGAAGGCCACCAGGGTAACGCACCACACCCAAGTTCATCGGCTTCTGCAGCTCGACCGACGCATCATCCATCAGTTCGGGAGCCCAAAGTCCCACGTTGATGCCATAGACATCGGGCACCTTCTGGATGGACTTCGACGCGTTGCCCTTGAAGATCGCGGGCAACGATGCCGGTCCCTTGATCTTCTGGATCTGGCGAAGGTTGGTCAGCTGGATGTTGGCCAGGTAGAGCGTTCCCGGAATTTCGCCGCCCGGCTTCAAGCCGAACTGGAAAATGCCGTCCAGATCCAACAGGTTGTTCTGGACCGCGTCGGGTGGCTGGTAGTACGGGAACTTGTTCAAGGAACGGAACGGAACCAGGATCTGGTGCCAACCGCGGCCTTCGCCCACCTTGGTGATGAAGAATTCCTTGCCCTTGTCCTGGATGGTGAAGTCCAGTGACTGGTAAGGCTTGTCGGTGTACAACCAAAGGGAGATCGCGTAGTGCTTGCTCCAGTCGGAGGGCATCCCCGCTGCGTTCTCCATCTTGATGTAGGCGTCGTACCAGTCGCCCGGCTTGAAGTCCACCTTGAGAGCCTGGCCCTTCACAACCGCCGGAGCTCCCTTGGGAAGCGCAACCACCGAGGCGCTGATGTCGGCCGAAGCGCCGTGTCCGGTTTCCCACTTGTCGCTCGATTTGGTGAAATCGGAGACCAGGAGATCCGAAGCATCGGACTTGAAGGCATCCCAGTAGGCATCGGGATCGAAGATGCCCTTGGAAGTGCGGGTCAGCTGAACTTGGTCAACGTAGAAGATGACCGGCTTGCCTGCGCCTGGCTTGTTCTCGTCCTTGCCGATCGAGATACGGACTTCCTGGATCTTGGTCCAGTCCATCTTGCTCGAGATCTCACGGGCGGCCTTGGCATCCCAGTACACGCCGTCGTCGATGAACGCCTTGAGGGGCACGCGAACCTGCACCCACTCGCCTTCCTTGAGGACTGCGTAGCCGTCGGCCATGACCTTGGTCTGGACCTTCTTGTCGTTGCCCTGGTTGTCCATCAGGCCAACCATGAACTTCTTCGCGCTGGGCCCCGCCTTGATCCAGAACGTCAGGCTACCAGTCTTGCGGAACGGAGTGACGTCGATGTACTTGTTGCCGATCGACATGTTGACGCCGGACCAGTCGTTGTCGAAGTACAACGCCCAGACATTGGAGTTTCCGGGGGTGGTGCATTCCAGGATCTTGTTGGTGGTCTTGCCACCGTAGCCGTAGGCAAAGCCGCCGGCGGGCACTTCGTTCTCGAAGAAGGTTCCGGCGATTTCGTCGTCCAGCTTCATGTTCGCCGGGTTCGGGCCGTCGGAATTCTTGTCGAGATCGAGCCAATCTTCCTGCGGCACTTCGTTGCTGGAACCAACCGCATCCGCGTAGACCTGGATGTTGTCGATGTCGATTTCGCAGTCGGGATTGTCACCCTTGTTGGAGAGCACGCGGAATTCCTGGACGTTGTCCCACTGGAATGGCCACGGGATTTCGATCCCCTTGGTCGCATCCCAAGCCACGCCGCGCTTGCCGAAGTCGCGCAAGGGGATCACGTAGGTGGTCCACTCGCCCTTCTTGAGAGTTCCGTACTTGTCCAACGGAACACGCACCACGGCCTTCCAGCCGTCGGATTTTTCGTCGTCGCCAAGGCCGATGAACACCTTTTCGCCGCCGGACTTGGACTTGGCCTGGAAGACCAAGGCGCCCGTTGCGAGATAAGGGGTCATGTCGAACTGCATGTTCCACAAGCAGACCGCACCGCCCGAATAATCGCGCTGGTCCAGATTCAGGTGCAGGTAGTACTCCGATTTCTCGGCGCCGTCCCCTTCGATCTGGGTCAGTTTGGTCGATCCACCGTAGACGAACGTGAATCCGCCCTGTTGGAAATCTTCATCGAAGAATGTGTAGGCGGGGTAGGCCTTCTCCGCCACACCGGTCACACGACCAGCAGTGCTTTTGGTCGCATTCGCGTCGCCGGATTGGTTCGGGATGGGCTGCAAGCAGCCACTCAACCCGAGACCCACCAGGGCCGCCATCGCGGCCAAGGTATTGGTTTTACGCATTTGTTGTTCTCCTGCGTTTTGGGTTGATTAGAACGAAACCGCGATTTTGGTCGACAGGATGTTCTGGTCGAAGTTGTACTCGGAGGCGTTGGGGAATTCGGTCTTCAGCTGGTTGAACATGGCGACAAGCGCCGCGCCTTCCTGGATCTTGAACTCGATACCGGCAGCCAAGTTGGTCTCGTTGCGATTGACGGAGAACACCTTGTCGGCGCCCGTGATCGTCTGGTAACCAGCCAACAGCGAGAAACGCTTGAAGAGACCCACGTACATGCCTGCGTTGATGGCGGTCGACGCGTAGTCCAGCGTGCTCTCACCCTTGGCGCTCGAGATCCCTACCGAACCGGTCAGCTCGATGGGCATCTTCCAGCCCGAGATGAACTTGTCGGCGCGGACGCGAGTCCCGGCCTGGATCTGCTGGAACTTGGCCTTGGTGGCGGCCACCTGGTTGAAGGAGTCGAGGACGGTTCCCTTGGCTTCCTGGAGCATGTAGCCGTTGGCCTTGACTTCCACTGCGCCCTGCATCAGGTCGAAGTCGAGTCCGAACTTGGGGCCGACGCGGTTGGCCGAAGCCTCGCCCGCGGGCAGAACCAACTGGACATCGCGATCCCAGGCCAGATCGTAGAGAGCCGTGTTGTACAGAGCCGACTTCGCGGTGGCAGCAGCCTTCTTCGCCGTGTTGTAAATCGTGCTGTCGGCCTTCAATCCGGTGGTCAGCATCTGCACCTGCGCTGCAGCCATGGCGACATTTGCTGCCAGCAATGCTGTGTTGTCGAGCTTGGTAGCAGCGGTCCATTCACCCAGCGAAGGAGTGATCTGTCCGGCCACGTAGTTCGAGTAGGCGATCTTGTCGTAGGGGTTCTTCGCGTATTCGTTCTTCTCTTCGGCAACCCAACGGTGCACCGAGTGGTACATGGCGTCGAACACGTTGTAGTGCGAGAACGCCGCGTCCTGCTCGGAGTTGTAGATGCGTCCAAAACGGCTGTTGAAGACCGCGGTCTGCGCGAGGTCCGAACGGAAGAGGGAGTCGACTTGGATGTATCCGGCCTTGGCCTTCACGCTCCACATCTCGGTCTTCCAACCCGCCGAAAGTCCCACGTTCAAAGCCATTCCGTTCTTGGTCTCGTAGACCGGAGCGAAACGACCCTTCGAAGAAATCGTGATTTCCTGGGTCGCGCCGGCTCCCAACGTGTCGTTGATGACGGTGAGCGGACCCACCAGGCTTGCGCCCGAGTAGTACTGCCAAGCCGAGCGAGCGAAGTCCACATCCAACCCGGCGATCAGGTTGTCGTTGCCTAGCACCTTGGCGATGTCCACACCCGCGGTGGCGGAGAGGACATTTCCTGTCTGGAGGATGGAGTCGCGCTTGTAGAAGGTGTGATCAGGGGTCAGATCCCAATAGGTCGAATCGGCCTTGCCCGGACGAATCAAAACGCTCTTGGTGGCCGAAGCGGTGGTGTCAGCCGAGCCATAGGTCGAGCGCAGATCCTGGGTGGCCAGGAAGTTCGCGCCGACACGGAATGCCTTCATGAAGGTCACGTCGCCCTTGGCTCCCAAGGACCAGCGGTCGAAGTTCGCCAAGGAGTCAGGGTAACCAGTGGTTCCGTCACCCGAAATACCCATATTGGCGATGAACTGGCTCTTTGGGCTTCCAACCGGACCTGTACTCAAGAGCTTAGCTGCCAACAACGAAACGTCGAAGGAGTCGATCTGGGCGGCGGGAACGGCGGCACGAGCGCCGATGTTCAAGCCTTGCAGGTTCCGGCCTTCGGTGATGAAGCGTTCGGCCAACACTTGTTTCTGCTGGTCGGCAAAAATGCGGGGCGTGAAGAGGAAGCCAGGAATTGTCGAACCGAGGGTGTATGGCGACCACTTCTGGTTCAAGGAACCGAAGTGGTAGTACAGAATGTCGGCGGCGCCGCCGTCCAACGAAAGCCAGCGGGTTTCGAAGGGTGCGTAGGGCGATCCGAAGAACGCGGAGTGGTCCAAATGCATGCGGAACACGGCGCGAGCGGTCGTGAACGTGTTGGGACGGGCGCGAAGATCGAAATCCACCGAAGTGAACCCAATCTGTTCGTCGTCGCGACGAGCCGTGTTCTGGGAGTTGCCACCCAGGACCGAGGCTCCCACTTCCCCGCGGAATTGTCCGCCCAAGGAGATGCCGTTCTTCGCCAGAATCTGTTCCAGCCGGGCCGACAGAGCCTCCTGCTGGTCGATGATGGAGGTCTCGGTGGCCGCCGTGGCGACCATGGGGACCCAAAGACTTGCAGCTGCGGCGAGCGCCTTCGTGTTCATGCGTGTTCCCTTTGTTGCGGCGACCATGATCAGAACCACATCTTTGTTTCGGCATGGAGCAACCATGCCTTGTAATCGTTGTGTCCGGCTGCCTTGGTGGCAAACGCGGAGATACCCTTGTCTTCATGCGAGAAGCGCTGCAGGCGCATATGCAATCCCACGCGCGAAGCCATGTCCCAATCGAACCCGATGCCGAACATCATGTCGGTGTAGTCGATGGGAGCGGCAACCCAGTTTTTGGTGGTGGTGAAATACGGATCCAAAGGCTGGTAACCTGTGGTGGTATCGATTAACGCCACGCCGTAAGGGGACTTCCAGGTTTCCATGCCCACAAGACCGATGAGGTAGAAGCCTTGGGCCAATTGGGCGACGGGCTCGAAGCGCAGAAGCGATCCGCGGACAGCGGTGTTCTCGTCGTCGCCTAGGGCCGGGATCGGTGTGCCATTTTTTGTCACACTGTTGAGGGAGCCGTAGAAACCCAGGAACAACGCCTTCTTGCCGCCCCAGAGGCGGGCCACGTCGTAGGAGACGTCTAGCGACAGATTCTGCGTGCTCTTGGTGCTCTGCGGAAGCTTGCCGTAGACGCCCATTTTCACGATGTCCATGGAGTCGGACTTGTATTCCGCCTGACGACGTTTGATCAATGCGGAATCTCCGCTAGCTTTTTCTGCAGCAGTGAGACGGCGCATACGGTACATGCCGAAGTTTTCGAAGGTGGCCATGAAGTCACCGCGAATGCCGCCCGCCTCTCCCGATGTGGGAGCGTATGCGTTGCGGCGTAAACTGGCATTAGTCCAGGTCGCCTTATCCGGGTTTGGAAATGCGTAGAAGTCGTCACCCATGCGACGAACTTGGCGAAGATTGCCTGGTACGGCTGCGTTAGAGGACGTACCCTCACCGTATACACCATTGCCTCGCAGGTAATCGTCCTCAAGTCCAGCGCCATCATACTGGGTGGTCGACGCATTCTGGGAGTATTTGAAGGCGGTTCCGTTCAATCGCCAAGGGATGTAAATCAAATCCCGGCCATTTTCCAACTGCCTGTGGAAGCCGGTGCTGAGGCGCATGTGGCCACCCGAGACCGGAATCTTGGTGATCAAGTTCGCACCGGTCATGTTCGAAGCGTAGGGCGTGCCGCCGTCGGTACCGGCGAATTTGCCAGCTCCCAACAGATTCGATTCGAACGGGAAGAACGCGTCCAAAGGCATCACGAACGAAGTGCCCGAGTAGAAATCCTTTGGCGCCCAGATGCCGCTCAGGTCGAACTGCGCGTACTTGGTGGGGTAGTTCACGTTGCCATAGATGGCAGGCGTGATCGCCGACATTTTGTGTCCAAGCACCTCAAATTTTGGGGTATTCGCGACAAAGGCGGAATCGAACCCTGAGCGATATTGGCGATAGTCCCCCTTCCCCGAGTCATTCACCTTGAAGTAGGCCGTATCGGTCTGGCTCAAGGCAAGATCGACATGGAACTGTAGTCCGCCAGGAAGCGTCCGGCGTGCGTCCATGGAGCCGACCGTATGGCTGATGAAGTAGTTGCTCTTGTATTTGAGGATGGTATCGGCAACGATGGTATCCAGGTTGGCACTGGTCTTCACCATTTTGCTGCCGATGTCACGATAGACAGCTTGAACCGGACGCGCATCTTCATTACTCAAACCACCCCAGTGGGCGGCCCAAAGCCACTGCTTGGCATAATCGTTGTCAGTCTTGAACTTCATGAAGTTCACACCGACCGTGATCGCACCAGGCAGTTCGGACTTGGCAACCCGGAAGGTTGTGGCTTTACGGTAACCATCTCCAATACCCAACCCTTTGGTTGCGAAAGTCCGGGGGTCAGAATCGGCGTTGGTGTACTGCAACCCGTTGGTGTTGCTTGTGTTGACATAATACGGCTGGAACTTCTGGAAGCCTTCGAAGCTGCCATAGGTCAGCGTGTAGTAGAGATTCCAAGGCATCTCGATGGACTCGAGGTTGATGCCCTGGAAAGGCTTCTTGTTCCAAGCCGCGCGACCAGTCTTCTCGCCCTTGATGGTAGCGTATTCCCAGTACTGCGCGCTGGACTGCTCGAGTTCATAGGGCACGTAGTCCCAGCCGAACATGCGGTTCTGTCCCTTCCAGAGGGTCAGCGGAGAGGCTTCGGTCCAGAGCACGCCACCAATACGAGTGTGAGTGGTTACGTCGCCGGTCTTGGCCATCAACCCGGCGGCCATGTCTTCGAACAGGTTGTTCGAGTGCGGATCGTAGTAGCCTGTTTGAGGGGTCTGACGATAGTTCCCACCGAACACGGCATCAGCAGGCGAGTTGTTGCCCATGAACGTGTGGTTGAAGGCGAGCTTCGACCACAAGCGGAGGTTTCTCTGCGGGGCGGCCACCATCGACATGCGGACCGAAGCCACGCTGTTCTTGGTCTCGACGGCGTCCCTGGACATCCAGCCGGGGTATTCGTCGTAGCTGGTTCCGATGAAGCGCATCAACGCTTCGCCAGCAAAAGACACGGGCTTGGAGCCGCCGCCGAACAGGGAGCGCCTCGCCTGGCTTTCGACCGCGTCGAGGCTTTGATCGATGCTGTCCAGGACTGCTTTTTGAGCTTCCTGGCCAACCGGTGCCGGCGTTGATTGTGCCCAACCGGGGATCGAGGCAAGGACTGCCAGGATTGCGGTTCGGGAGGAGATGGATTTTGCCATCACATGGTTCTCCGGAGTGATTCGTGCGTGAACGCGATCAAGCTCTGATAAGGACTTCCAGCAATTTGTTGCCAAACATCGTCGCCCGGTTCATTCCCGAGCCCCAGCCACTTGCTGTGAAGTGATTGGACACGATTTGACCAATGTCTGAGAAGAGTAAGAATTCTGTCCACTTTACTGCAAAGTCGCGCAGTTCCGCTGGCAATTTTTGACAGCGAGACAAAGTCGCAATCGCGAACCCTGCCGTCGGAATGACTTTTGTGTTGTCCGGGAGGGCTTGGAGCCCAGACCTCGAATGCGGGACACGTCGCCAGTTCAGATTCCTTGCTGCTGGTGCAGACGTTCGAGTCTTTGCAGATATTGCGGCTTGGATTTGAGCTGGCTCTCGATGAGCTCGCGCGCCTGTTTGGCGGCTTCCTTCATTTCCTTGCGCACGGCGGCTTCGCTGAACGGCGCTTCGCTTTCCGATGCGATGTCGAAGATGTTGCCAAAGCGCGTGTTCAAGATGGACGTCTCCAGTGCACCCCAGTAGGGAACCGCCGGATAGGCCTTGCCCGCCAACGCCAGATCCTTGTAGAGCTTGCGATTGGGGTTGGCCTTGAAGTAGTCCGATTCGTACACCTTGATGAGCGCCGGAGCCATGCCCGAAGCCTTGCAGAAATCCAACACGGCTCCGGTGTCGGTGGTCAAAAAGGCGATGAGTTTCCTAGCCGCATCGATGTTCTTGGACGACTTGAAAATGGCCAGGTTGGAGCCGCCGATGAACAATTTCCGTCCAGCGGGACCCGCGGGCGGCAAGGCCGATGCGAAATTCTTGGCCGCCGTGCTGGCGCCCACGCCACCGGCATCGGACGGGCGTTCCAGATAGACCAGTTTGGAAGTGGTCTCCTGCCAGGTGGCGATGCGACCTTGGTCAAATTCTGCCGAGACCTGCGCGGTGCTCTTCTCCAGGTACGACTTGGGGCTCAGGCCTTCGCGGATGAGCTGCAGGAAGGTGAGGACGCCTTCGATGGACTTCTCGTCGTCCAGCAACACGCTGTCGCCCAGCTCGTTGATGATGCCGCCACCGTTGCCCACGATCCATGGATAGATGTTGTGGACCACGTTCCAGTCGTTCTTGCCGGCCAGACCCACGGCTTCCATTTTCTGTCCTTCGATGGACAGATGCGCGTCCTTGATGGACTTCATGCCTTCCCTGTAGCTGTCCCAAGTCTCGAAAACCTGGGCCGGGTCCAGGTTCAGTTTGGCGAAGACATCGGTGCGGTAGTAGACGGGGCGAACATCCACAAACCACGGCATGGAGGTGATGCTGTCGGCGTAGATGGGCTTCATGTAGGAACGGACAGCCGGTACGAACATCGAATCGCCACCCACCGTGCCCACCACGTCGTTGAGCGCAAGCAACCCGCCAAGGTCGGTGATGGAGGCGGTGTAGGTGGTCCCGATCTGGAAAACGTCGGGGCCGATGCCGGAATTTGCCGCCTTGGTGATGCGATCGAGCGCGTTGCCCCAATCCAGGATTTCCACCTGGACGTCGATGTCGGGGTTTTCGGCCTTGAACCGTTCCAGAATCTGTTCCAGGTCGGCCTGAGGCTTGGACGTGTTGGGCATGGCCCAAAAACGCAAAGAGGTCCCGGCCCCCGCATCCCCATCGGAGCCAGGCTTGGACTTGCAGCCCGCCAGCGTGAACAGGCATGCAATGGCACCAAGGGCCAGGATGGGCAATTTCCGGTTCATGAAAAACCTCGTCGGCGGTGGTCGGAATGGAAAGCTAGACAGGAAGTGGCCCTTGTGGATAGGGGTCATTTGCACGTCAATGATTGTCTAGCTGGGAAGATCGCTCCCGCAAATGCATTTTCCGTGCCTTCTTACTCCATCATTTTCCAACTACGACAGGAGCCCTCTGGTGTCCCAGAATCCCTACGGCCGCTTTGACGACGCAGCACGCGAATACGTGATCACCCGCCCGGACACCCCCCTGCCCTGGCTCAATTATCTGGGACAAGACGAATTCTTTGGACTTTGCACCAACACGGCCGGCGGCTACACCTTCTGGAAGGACGCCAAGCTCCGGCGCCTGACCCGCTACCGCTACAACAACGTCCCCTACGATTTGGGTGGCCGTTACTTGTACGTGAACGACGCAGGTTCTGTCTGGAATCCGGGCTGGAAGCCCACCAAGGCAAAACTTGACAAGTACGAATGCCGTCACGGCCTGGGCTACACGACCATCGTCGCCGAAAAGGATGGCGTGGAAGTGACCCAGAAGATGTGCGTGCCCCCGGGCGAGAACCTGGAACTGTGGCAGGTCACCGTGCGCAACACCGGCAAGGTCGCGAAGTCCCCGAAGCTCTACTCCTACCAGGAGTTCTGCTTCTTCGAGGCACTGAACGACATGACCAACTACCAGCGCACGTACAGCATCGGCGAAGTGGAAATCGACGGCAACGCCATCTACCACAAGACCGAATACCGCGAACGTCGCAACCACTACACGCTGTTCGCCTGCACCCGCGACATTTCTGGTTACGACACCTCGCGCGACGCGTTCGTGGGCATCCACGAAGGTCTGCACGAAGCCAAGGTGCCATTTTCTGGCAAGGCTTCGAACTCCAAGGCATTCGGCTGGAATCCGATCGGCTCGCACGAAGTCTCGCTGGAACTCCAGCCCGGACAGTCCGAGACCTTCGCGTTCATCCTGGCCTACGTGGACCACACCCTGGTGAACTTCACCGGCGAAAAGTTCGTGGCCCCGTACGTGATCAACAAGACCGTCGGCAAAGCCATCGTGGAGAAGTACTCCAAGCCCGGCGCCGTCGAAGCCGCCTTCGCGAGCCTCAAGGCTTACTGGGACGAAAACCTGGGCAACTTCCAAGTGGAGAGCCCGGACCCCCACGCCACCCGCATGGCCAACACCTGGAACCAGTACCAGTGCATGGCCACCTTCAACATGAGCCGCTCGGCTTCCATGTACGAGACAGGAATTGGCCGCGGCATGGGCTTCCGCGACTCCAACCAAGACTTGCTGGGCTTCGTGCACATGATCCACGGCCGCGCCCGCGAGCGCATCCTGGACATCGCCGCCACCCAGCTCTCCGACGGCACCTGCTACCACCAGTACCAGCCGCTCACCAAGAAGGGCAACGCCGAAGTCGGCGGCGACTTCTACGACGACCACCTGTGGCTGGTGCTCTCGACAGTTTCCTACATCAAGGAATCGGGCGACGCGTCCATCCTTGAAGCTCCTTGCGGCTACGCCGACAAGAAGTACGGATCGGACAAGGAGAAGGAAAACCTCCTGCACCACCTGGAAACGTCCATCGCCTACACCATGAAGATGCGCGGCCCGCAGGGCTTGCCGCTGATTGGCCACGCCGACTGGAACGACTGCCTGAACTTGAACTGCCACTCCACCGAGCCCAACGAGTCCTTCCAGACCGCCGGCGACGTGGGTGGTTCGAAGGCAGAATCCGTCATGATCGCGGGCCTGTTCCTGTACGCTGCACGGGAATTGTCTTCCCTGTACACGTTCCTGGGACGCAAGGCAGATTCCGACCGCATCGCCGCCAACCGCAAGACCATGATGGACATCGTGGAGAGCGTGACCTGGGACGGCGAGTGGTACACCCGCGCCTACGACTTCAAGGGCCAGGTCATTGGCTCCAAGTCCAACGAAGAAGGCAAGATCTTCATCGAAAGCCAGGGCTGGTGTGTTCTGGGCGGCGCAGGTGCCGACAACGGCCGCGCTCGTTTGGCGATGGAATCGGTGCACAAGCACCTGTACACCAAGAACGGCATCGTGCTCCAGCAGCCCGCCTACTCCACCTACCACACCGAGTTGGGCGAAGTCACTTCGTACCCGCCCGGAGTGAAGGAAAACGCCGGCATCTTCTCGCACAACAACACCTGGATCCACCTGGGCTGGTGCTTGTTGGGCGAAGGCGATCGCGCGTTGGAGTACTACCACTCCATCTGCCCCTCCAAGAAGGAAGAGCAGATCGACACCTACCGTTCGGAACCCTACGTGTACGCGCAGATGACCGCCGGCAAGGACGCTCCCTGCTTTGGCGAAGCCAAGAACTCCTGGCTCACCGGCACCGCTGCTTGGACATTCGTTGTCGTGTCACAAGGCATCTTCGGCATCAAGCCCGACTTTGCCGGCCTGATGGTCGACCCGTGTATTCCCAAGGCTTGGCCCGGCTTCAAGGTCACCCGCAAGTTCCGCGGCGCGACCTACCAGATCGAGGTCAAAAACCCGAAGGGCGTGTGCAAGGGCGTGGCGAAGGCCACCGTCGACGGGAAGGAAGTTGCCGGAAACGTGCTGCCCATCCTGCCCAAGGGTAGCGTTGCCCAGGTTGTGATCGAACTGGGATAACCAGACCAACCGCCGATCGCCCCCCATTCCGGGCGATCGGCGGTTTTTGTTCCTCTGATGGAGTCGATCCTGGGCCAACGGCGCGGGAGACTCCAAAAAAACGTAGAGCAAAGCCAGGGGGGTTGGAGGTAACTTGTTACCGCTTCCTGGCTTAAATGACAGGAACCGTTCTTTTCCGTTCCTGGAAACCGCAGTTACGCTTCGTTCGTCCACGTAGGAGAATTTTCGATGAGGGGTTTCCGTTTTGCCTCGCTGTGTCTCTCCTTGACAGCTTCCGTCTGGGCCACCGGACCCATGGGCCGCACCGATGCCGCCACCATGGATCCGTATTTGCCTATTCGCAACTCGGCGCTCCAGTTCGAGCTTGGAGTTGGCTACGCCAGCGTTCCCGGCTACTTCGGCTCCGCCGAAGGCACGCCCGACGTTTCTGGCTCCAGTGCGATCAAGAGCACCAATGCTGGCACGCTCACCCAATTGAACCTCCATGTTCGCCACGGCTTCGTGTCCAACACCGAGGCCATTCTGGACATTCCTTACGTGCTCGGCGCAGGCGATG